>NZ_JBNNML010000011.1:41096-99755 GCF_050272735.1 Peribacillus sp. NPDC046944 | reverse complement strand
ATGCCGAGCTTGAGCATTTCCTCTGTCGGGTTATCATAGCGTTCTTCGATATCTTCAAACACCTTCAGCCCTAGATAATAAGGATTGATGCTCGTGCGTGATGGCTGCACGACTCCCGCATTCAGTTTCGCAAATTCAATCGATTCGCCAGAGGTCAAATCCAGTTCACGCATGATCCTTTGATGCCAGTACGATGCCCAGCCTTCGTTCATGATTTTCGTTTCGAGTTGCGGCCAGAAATAGAGCATTTCCTCACGGATCATGGTCATGATATCTCTCTGCCAATCGGTTAAATCCCTGCTGTATTGTTCAATGAATAGCATGATATCTTTTTCAGGCCGTGGCGGGAACTTCTTACGCCTTTTAGCGGTCGGATGCTTCTTCACATCTCTGTCTTCGAGATTCCATAAATCATCATACTCCGTCGCTGCCGGCTTGATTTCCTCCTCCTCTTCCTCATCCTCCATCGTCCAGGCAAGCTTCGGCCTCATCAGTGATGGGTCGATATGTTCCTCGATGGCAAGAAGGGCATCAAGGAATGTTTCCACTTCCCGCTTGCCATGCAACACTTCGTATTCCCGGATTCTTTCTGCCGTGGCCGACATGCTTTCTACCATATCCCTCTTGGTGTTCCGGAAACGGACATTATTCTTGAAGAAATCACAATGCGCCAAAACATGCGCCACAATCAATTTGTTTTGCACAAGTGAATTGGAATCCAACAAGAACGCATAACATGGATCAGAGTTAATGACCAATTCATAGATTTTGCTTAATCCGAAATCATATTGCAGCTTCATTTTATGAAATTGTTTCCCGAAGCTCCAATGTGAAAAACGGGTAGGCATTCCATACGCACCAAATGTATAAATGATTTCCGATGGACAAATTTCATAACGCATCGGGTAAAAATCCAATCCGAATCCAGTGGCTATTTCTGTGATTTCACTGATGGCATATTCCAGAGCCTTCTGCTCCGATCCATTCATCTTATATCCCCCTAGTCTTTTGTCTTTAGTCTAATGTATGAAAAAAGGGCGGAAAAATGCTTTGTTCCTTCTTAAAGGGCAATCGTACATAGAAAAAAGACATCCTCCAAAAGGGAAGATGTCAGGAATCAGTAGAACAGGCACTCTTTCTTACTATTACTTGGCTATTTCTGCATGTAATGCCCGTTTTTTCGTTTTTGAGCGAACCCACGAAATGATAAGAGCTGCAATGATGACAAAACCTAAATATCCTGTAAGAGGATATACCGTACCAACCAATTTAATGAAGCCAACAAAGCTGGCAAGGAAAGCTAACATCCCTACGACGATGACCGAGATTTTAAAATTCTTTGTTTCGGAAGGTACAAGTCTAGCAGTAAATGCGTACAGCATACCAACTGACGTATTATAAATCATGCCTAACAGCACTACGGACAGAATATTTCCCAACCAAGGCGAGATTTCATTTGCTAAATAAAGAGTGGGCATGCTTACTCCCTCAATCGATTTAAGGTCGGACATCATCCCCATATTGATTAGAAGTAATAAAATCCCTAAACCTATCCCGCCTAAAATGCCTCCCATTCCTGCTTCTTTCTTGCTTTTCATTGTGCCTCCCATTACGGCCAGCATCGCGATTCCAGCCGTCATATTATAAGAAACATATAGCAATGAACCCATTAGCCAATTTCCCGTTGCGGCCGTTTCTTTACTGGATGAGGCAATGATTTCACTGAAGCTAAGATTTGATGTAAAGAATGAATAACCCGCAATGACAATCATGATGATGAATAAGAATGGCGTTACGGCACTAATGATCG
The DNA here is from genome assembly GCF_050272735.1 of Peribacillus sp. NPDC046944. Taxonomy (NCBI): domain Bacteria; kingdom Bacillati; phylum Bacillota; class Bacilli; order Caryophanales; family Bacillaceae; genus Peribacillus; species Peribacillus sp. NPDC046944. The sequence goes on along the minus strand of NZ_JBNNML010000011.1, from coordinate 97,945 downwards.
ACATGATTTTATCGACTTTAAGCAAAAGCGTTCCAATGGTGAGGATCGTCATGATCGCGGCACCCACGATACTTGGGATGCCAAATTGTTCTTCGAAAATAGATCCGGAACCTGCAATCATGATCACCGTTACGCCAAATAAGAAAAAGGTAATGATCACATCGACAACCCTGCCTAGATGACGGCCACAAAGGTGATCGATTATGCTTTTATGAGAGCGTGTTTGAAGCGAGCTCCCTAACTCCGTAACTTGCATTCCAAGGAAAGCGAATAATACAGTCGCTACGACAATTCCCAATACACTATAGATTCCAAAGCTCGTGAAAAATTGCAATACTTCTTGTCCTGAAGCAAAACCTGCCCCTATGATGATTCCAATATATGCGCCTGCTAGATTGATACTGTTCTTCATGGAAATCCACTCCAATTTAAAGATAATTCTGACAATTTGGTGCGTAGATAGCTTTTGCCTACCTCGCGTTTAAAGCTCCGCCAATCTTCAGTAAGAAAATACCAAAGCTTGGCGGACTCAACCTGCTCAATTTTTGTATCGTTTACTATAGGAGGTAAATTCATCGACAATGGTCGTATCTACTTCGTATCCAATACCTGCCGTCTTTGGCACGGTGATGACCCCATCTTCCACCGTCACTTCCGGTTTAATGATGTCTTTATGCCAATAATTCGCAGAAGCGGCCGTATCGCCAGGCATTGTAAAATTATCAAGTGTGGTCAATGCGATATTATGTGCACGACCGACCCCAGATTCCAACATGCCACCGCACCATACTGGCACGTTTCGCTCTTTACATAAATCATGAATTTTCTTAGCTTCCGTTAAGCCACCCACTCTACCAATCTTGATATTGATGATTTTACAGCTTCCCAAATCCAGCGCCTTTCTGGCATCTTCGACGGAATGTATGCTTTCATCCAAGCAAATCGGTGTTGTGATGCTCGCTTGCAATGTCGCATGATCGACAATATCATCCGATGACAAAGGCTGCTCGATCATCATTAAATCGAATTGATCCAGCTGTTTCAATAATTCGATATCCTTCAAACGGTAAGCCGAGTTTGCATCCGCCATGATCGGTACATCCGGATAATGATTACGTACTTCCCTGATAACATCGACGTCCCAGCCCGGCTGAATCTTTATCTTGATTCGTTTATAACCATCTTTCAGTCCATTCTCGATTTTTTTCAATAAATCTGGAACGGTTTTTTGGATACCGATACTGATGCCGACATCGATTTTATCCAGCTCTCCACCTAGTGCCGTGCTCAGTGGAATGTTCTTTTCTTTCGCGTACAGATCCCAAATAGCACCTTCGATTGCCGATTTCGCCATATTATTTTTCCGAATATGAGCGAACAGTTCCGCTACTTCACCTGGGTGCTCTATTTCTTTATCAAGCACGAGCGGAATCAGGAAATCCTCCAGCATCGTCCAGTTCGTTTTGATGGTTTCTTCGTTATACCATGGCGCGGCAAAAGCTACAGATTCAGCCCATCCTGATAATCCCGCTTCATTTTTCACCTCTACTAAAATAAACTCTTTATCCACAAATGTACCAAAGCTAGTTGTGAATGGAGCAATCAAATCCATATTCAGATGACGTAAACGCACTTCTTTTATTTTCATGTTTAATTCCCCCACTTATTTCTGTTTTTGTAAGATGTAATGTTGTATGTTGTCCTCTTTGATCCGTTCAATTCCCACTACAGCATATCCCTGGGCAAAGAGGTTTTTGAATATCTCTCTTGTTTTCGAACGCCAATCAATCGCCAACGAAAGATTTTCCTTCTTCATTTTTTGTATCTCCGTTGGTATCGGAATGGCAATGATGTCTGCATATGTATCCAGCCTATATTCCGTGATGACTGGAAAACCTTGTTCATCCTTTTCTACCGTCACTAGTTGTGCCGCTTCACTAGGGAGATTCGCATCTGCCTGCAAATCTTGATTGATCGTCCATTCCACCATGAAGCGATCTGTCGACAGCCCTTCATTAAGTGAGCCTTCAAGCTTTCCGTAGCAATCTTCCATATAGGTACGGCAAACTGCTTTAAGTTTTCCGATATTTAAATTCGCATTCACGCTTTCCAATGGATCGTATGTCCAGCAAATTAAGTCGTAGCCCTTTTTCAGTGCTTCTTCTTTTTGTGCCAATTTAAGCAATCTTCCGTATCCCTTCTTTTGATGTTCCGGGTGGATCGCCAACAAGTGTGAGCAAAGAAAGACCTTGCCATCCTTAAATCCAGGGAAGCTGTATTGAAAGCCCACTAACTGCTCATCGAGGTAACCGCCTATGACAAGCCCCCCGTTTTTAACTGCCGTCAGCGTCTGGTGGGTTGGTATGGAATCCATCCCCCATACAAGCGTCTCCAATTGTTGCACCTCTTGTAACTCTTCTAATGTCGATAATGATTTGATGTGTAATTCATGAGTCATGGCGATCCCCTTCTCCATATTTATCGAAAGTAAGAAGGATGGCTTTCGTTACAATTTCGATCCCCGAAAGCAGCGCTTCTTTATTAAAGGTCATAAGTGGATGATGCAGGCCTGGCGTTAAGCCACAACCCAATCCAAGCATCGTCGCTTTAATGGTCGGTTTCTTCAACGTATAAAAATGAAAATCCTCTCCACCAGTCGTAATGACGGGAGGCACCAAATTTTCTTTACCGAGTGTATCTGTTATGGCTTCTGCCATGATGGCTTGGGCTTGTTCGTCAACATGTGCAGCGGCTACATATGCACTTGGTTCAAGGATAATTTCAACGCCATTGGCAATGGCCAGAGCTTGTGCGATTTTCTTCACCTTCATGGTCAATTCCTTCATGACATCATTATCCTGGGCGCGCAAGTCCAGCGAAAAAGTAGCCTTCCCTGGAATGATATTCGAACTTTCCCCGCCTGCAGAAAACTGCGTCATTTTCACGGAATAAGGGATGGAAGGATTAAGATGGATGCTGTTCAACAATGTGATGAAAGAGGCCCCGATCTCGATTGCATTTTGACCTTGATGGGGCCTTGCACCATGTGCATCCGTTCCTAGGATTTCGCCCTTTATGAACTGTGCTGAACCATGAACAATGGCTGGTGCCGCCTGGCCATCGCTCACTTCCTCCGCAGGCCTTACATGCACGCCATACAGAAAATCTATATCATCGACGACTTTTTCCTCAATCATCTTCAAGGCACCCGTTCCTTTTTCTTCTGCAGGCTGAAAAAGGAATTTGAGTTTCCCTTTTGGTTGAAAGTTCATTTCCTTCAATACAAGGAAAACGCCAAGAGCCAGAGTCATATGCCCATCGTGGCCACATGAATGGTTGGCCTGGAATGTGTCATTCACTTCTTGCCATAATGCATCGATATCCGATCGTAGGCCCACCGTGAACCGGCCTTCCCCCATCTCACCAATCACACCGGTACAGTCGGCAAATCTTGTCACGGTACATTGGTTTTCCGTTAAAATGTCCGCAATGAAGTCTGTTGTCTTCACTTCATTCCAACTCGTTTCTGGATGAGCGTGCAGATGGTCAAATATCTCGATGATCCGTGGTCTTAACTTTACAAGCGATTGTGTTATATCCATTTCCAACTCCCCTTCAGAAGAAAAAATCATCCTGTTTAAATGTGTCGTATTTAGACTTTCTATCTTTGAATCCTTGTTCGTCTTTTATTGAGACACCCGCTACTAAACTATTCAATAAGGAAAATAAAACAGGTGCTGTATCGATGGTCGAAGTCTTCGGCGTTGATACCGGTAATAATACATCCGCGAAATCTGCAAGAGGGGCAAGTTCGGAGTCGGTAATCCCGATCACAAAGGCCCCTGCCTGTTTAGCCATCTCCGTAATTTTCACTGTTTCTTTCACATAACGGTGAAAGGATATCGCTATGAAAACGGAACGTTCCGTCATTTTATCCAATTGTAAAAAGATATCGTCTGTATCCGGCCGGTATAAATGAACATCCTCCTTCACAAGCCTTAGTGTGAACGTCAGCCAATGTGCGGCCGAAAAGGATAAACGATGTCCGGAAATTAAAATACTATCGGCTGACGTAATTTTGTCCACCGCTTTTGTGAAATCCTCATTTGATAGATTATGTATGGTCTTTTTGATGCTCTCGATATCTTGTTCCATCACTTGTGCCATGAAGTTTGGCTCGTTTGCGACTTCGAGTTTAGAAGTATGGTATTCATTCAAGCTACTGCTCTCAAAAATCAGCTGATTGCGAATCAGTTTTTGAAGTTCAGCAAAACCACTTAGCCCTAGCGAATAACAAAAGCGAATGATCGTGGTCTCACTCACGCCAATTTCTTTCCCTAACACTTGAGCTGAACTGACGGCAAATGTATGGGCATGAGTCAACAAGTATTTGGCCACTTTTTTTTGCCCAGTCGTTAATGCCGGGAATATCTCTTTTGCTTTTTGCTGAACATCCATAAAATCCTTCCCTTCAGTAACAAAAATGAATCGTATACTTTTTTTAAATAGATTTGAAGTTTTAACTTCACTGATAATAGAGAACATTCTAACACCAGCCTTTCCATAAATCAATAATATTCTGAATATTTTAATAAAATAATCAAAATGAATTCAAAAAAAACCACGAAGAGTATCTCCGTGGGTTACATCCATCTTTTATTTTTTGTGGCGCTTTGCGTAGCCACATCGTTTACAGAGTTCTTCAACGGCGCATCTTCTCGAGAAGCCATCATACATATTCTTCGCCCGTTCGCCATCCAGGATTTCTTCTAGGGATGAATCGAATATATTCCCAAGTGGTATCTTCCCTTCACTATCCAAGCAACAAGGGACCACCGTTCCATCCACCAAGATTCCGAGTTGATCTCTCAATGCATAGCAGAAAATATTTTCATCAATGATATCGCGGTCAAGTTCCGGCCACTCGAATTTTTCCGCCATATTGATGTAAACCCGATCCTTCAGTTTGATATTATTCTTTTCCTGAAGGGCTTCACTTAAACGAATGTCCAGTGAAAGCTTCTCTTCCAACATCGAAAGAATATCATCATTCAACCCATTACTCGCTTTAAGTTCATCTGAATCCATATTCCATAGTCGTATGGCACAGATCACTTCACTCGTTGCATTTGCCTCATTAATGAAATCCGTTATATTACTTACGTAACTTTCCAGGCTATTGCTCGTATCATTCGCTTCAAAACTATGAAGGGAAATATTCACCTGACGAAGCGCTTTTTTGGACAGAAGCTTATCCTTCACCTTTTGGATCAGTGTGCCGTTTGTCGTAATATTCACTTTCAAATCATTCTCGGCGCTAATATCCAGGAACGTGCCCAAATCTTTATTCAAAAATGGTTCACCCATTAGATGGAAATATATATGGTCCGTATGTGGTTTTATCTTTTCAATCACGTGCGTAAAACCTTCTGGATTCATAAATTTCAATGTCCTTTGCAAGCTAGAACTCGGACAAAAATTACACTTCAGATTACATATGTTCGTTATTTCGACATATACTTTTTTAAACTTTCTCATTATAATTCCCCTAAAATCTTGCTGTATTTAATCTGTTATTAACTATACTTGTTCCTTCCTTATAAATGCAATGGAAAAATGGATTTCCGAACAAAATGAAGGGAACTTCCACATTTAGAAGTTCCCTTCTTTCTTCCATTATGTCCCTTTAGAGGACCAGGATTTACGTCCATTCCTTCCTATGCTCAGAAATGAATGTCATTTCGTTTCGGTAATGTTCAAGATGACCTTGCTCCACCATCTTTTGAAAGGCAAGATCACCTTCACTCGCTCTTCTTGTGATTGTCTTACATAATCCTTCTAAACGTAACAGGATCATCTCGATATAATTCTCCGCAATTCCTTCACCGTAAGCATCAAAAAATGATCTTACCCTGTTTTTTATGCGGGAAGCATCGTGAACTGAATGATAATGGACCGTCTCACCCGTCTCAGTAAGATACAATCTGCTTAATGGAATACAAGTGTATAGCGTATACGCGATGTCCCAAAGTCGTGGACCAGGTCCAGCCACATCAAAATCAATAATGCCAATCGGTCGGTCATTTTGAAAAATGATGTTGTACATGGCAAAGTCATTATGGCATAACACCTCTGCTTGCTGTGGGGTATTATCGATTGCTTGCCAATGATCATCCAATGCAAAGTCGCTTACAGCATCATGATAAAGACGGAGCATCTTAGCGATTTCCCGTAAGACATCTTCTGACCACATGTATGTTTGTAGAGGATAATTCCCCGCTTCTCCTTCAATGAAAGATAGAATTTCTCTGCCCTTATCATCGATACCAAGGAATTTAGGGGCATATTCGTAACCTTTTCCCTCCAGGTGCTTTAATAACGCATGAATCCTTTGGCTATTTGGCTTCATTTCCCGTCTGACGGTATCACCTGAACGATATACTTTCGAAACGTTCCCACCTGTTAACTCTTCCTCATTGGAAAGATTGGGCATAGATACACCTCCACTGATCATGCAACTATTCACAGGAAAACTATGTTAATTCTAGTGTATCATAGGTCAGAACCAAAACAATCTAGATATGGATGCAGATGCAACTACGGACATAGAAAAAGCACCTTCGATAAAAAGAAGGGTGCTGATTCCTTTGCATTCATTTTCTTTTCTGTTCCATGACCTTCAAGCTCAAAAGCTTTTTATTCTCCAGATCATGCTGGACGGTAACGATGACGTTGAATTCCTTGCCATTTTCCACCACTACGAATACAAAGTCGTCTTCCACTTGTTTATTGCCTAACTTTTTACGGCCTTTATATTGATAGTCGGTCACATCGTCTCCAGGATAATCGGCCTGAACGACAGTGATGGCAATCTTCCCGTATTTCTCATAATCCGGGGTTGCAGCAATTGGTGCACTTGGAGCCATTTGCGTTAGTATCATGAGCCCCATGACCAGCATCAGAAGTTTTTTCATCCCTTTACCTCCCACCATTTCTCACTTATTAGTCTTATTATGTATAACATCTCAATAGTTATTCAATCGATTCGCTTCTTGGACAAGCATCATCCCCACTTGACGGTTCCGGTCCCATTCTTCGGGAAATACGGACAAGGGTGGATTCGTTTCCTCCACTAAATAACTAAGTTCAATGGTCAGCGCCGGCCGCTCGAATTCGGTAATGAACCAATCCGTAAATCCACTGCCTATTGCTTCCTTTTCCGGGATGGTCAGTTCATAACCGGTTAGCTCTGCCGTTTTCTTCGCTATGCCGTAATCCCTTGCCATGTTCTTAGGTTTATTGTGATAGTGCCAAAATATTTCCCGTCCAAACGTATGGTAGGAAACAGCAATAAGGGGGTCGAGCTTCTTCGTGAAGGACACAAGTGCTTTTGCCTCCGATGCCATCAGTGGACGTTTTCCTTTATAAAACTGATACGTGGGTTGTTTCGCTTCATTGATTATGTCATCCCAACCACTTGGATATTGCCTGTTTAAATCGATGCCATTCGCATTGGCTTTCCACCGGGACCACTCTGTGCTATAGTCGTTCATTTTCCAGACCGCCACTCGCTCCCATACATTTAAGTGAGAGAAATCACCCTGCTGGATCCTGACCCCGTCAGGATTTAACATCGGGATGAACCAGATGCTGACCTCATCCAATAAGTCCGAGGGGATATCACCGATTGGCTCACCTGTTTGATAGGCGGAGGCATAATTTTGTAGCATCTTCATCAGAATCATCGTACTAAGCCATTCCCGTCCATGATGGGCACCGACCATTAAAATCGACTTCTGCCCCCTACCAAGTTTAACGACCTTTATCGGTTTTCCTTTTTCAGTTTCACCGATTGTTACCGTTTTTAGTTGATACTTTTTTTCCATTTCCAGAAGATCTTTTTCCATTGTTTCAGGTGAATATAGCTGTTCAGAGAATGCGTATGAAGGATAAAGCAGAAAACAGATCCACCAAAGCAAAATGATTTTTTTCATGAACTCACCTTTGATTATTATTCAGGTAAAAAACAACAAACGCGGTTTTTCTATATCACCACTTATTGTAAGGAGAGCTTCTGCCCATTCTGTACAAAATACAAATAGCTCCTTAGTAAGGAGGAGAATGATATGAGGATAGCGGATTATGATCAGGCGTTGTTTCACACACACCGATCGGATTGGGACAGCCTTTTAGTTTTGATGGTACGAACGAAAGATCACATTCTTTCGAAGAAAATTGAGCATTTTTTACACGCATATCGGTTTGAGCATGATTACCAAATCGTTCAATCTCAGCTGTATGCCCTATTTCGTTATCTCGATCATGCTGCTGAACAGACGAGTGAATATGAATATGTAACGGAAGTTCAACAATAGTTTGTACAAAATGGGAAATATTATGCAAGTTGCTTATCAGGGATTAAACTATGGCTGGTGAAACCCTAATGGAAACAAGGAAGGGGTCAGGTATTTTCATACCTGACCCCTTTTTCCATTATTTCTTTATTGTCGCATATGCACTTGCATACATTTTCAATTCATCCATCAAAGCGTCGACAAGCAATGCGGATTCTTCATTCAATCCGTCATTTTCGTAATCGAAGCAGTGCGGATCAAGTACTAGTTGTTTTGGAATCACGTTCGCATAAAGGCTACGGCCTACCGTTCTCACGGAATTCAACGCGTTGATTCCACCTTTACCTCCGCCTGAAACGGCAAGAAGCGCGACTGGTTTATGTGTAAATTGATCGCTGCTTAGGAAATCCAACGCATTTTTCAAAGCACCACTCATAGAACCGTGATATTCCGGCGTCGTTAAAATGACACCATCCGCTTCTTCGATGCTTGTGCGAAGATCTTGAATCACTTTCAATTGGTATTGCTCGCCTTCCCCGGTATATAAAGGGATTTCACTATTGCTTAAATCGATTAATTCTGCTCCGTATTGTTTAGATATGAAGCGTGAAGCAATCCCTGTACGTCCTTGTTTACGTGGTGAACCATTAATGATGACTAATTTCATGGATATTCCCCTCCTTGGTAAGTTTGAAATGATAGGTCTGAAATATATTTCATCAAAATATCCCATTATCCTCAATCAGTATACCAAAGTCCATGCGTAATTTCCTTGAATTTGAGACATTCCATTTCTATCCAATTTCGGAACAAAGAGCGAAGAACTTGCCTTCGCTCTCCCTTTATTTATTACACCAAAGCTTCTATTTCACTCATGAAATCGTTAATGACGGCGGAAAGCTTATCTTCCGATTCCTGCAGGGAACTTCCTTGGACCCCGAAATAGAATTTGATTTTCGGTTCGGTACCTGAAGGACGGAGGCATACCCACGTTCCATCATCGAGGAAATATTTTAAAACGTTGGATGTCGGAAGTTCAATCACTTCCTCAACAGTCGTTCTCAAATCGTACTTTTTACCGTTCTGATAATCTTCGGCGATGACTACGGGGATACCCCCGATTTGAGTAGGTGGGTTTTGCCTGAATCGATCCAATATTCCTTGGATCTGTTTTGCCCCTTCCATTCCTTTTAGGGTTAATGAACGTAGCCCTTCCAAATAGAATCCGTATTTTTCAAAGACATTCATCAAGCCTTGGTAAAGGGTCAAGCCCTGCTTTTTGTAATAAGCACATACTTCAACAGCAAGAACCGCTGCTTGGATGGCATCTTTATCACGTGCGAAATCCTTGATTAGATAGCCGTAACTTTCTTCATACCCGAACACGAAGCTATGTGCCCCGGTTTTCTGATACTCATTTATTTTCTCGGCAATGAACTTGAAGCCAGTCAGAACATCCACCGTCTCCAACCCGTAGGACTTTGCAATCGTCCTCCCGATTTCCGAAGTCACAATTGTTTTCAAGACCACTCCATTCTGAGGAATCGTCCCTTTTTCCTTTTGCTGACTCAATAAGTAATCCAAGAACAAGGCTCCCGTTTGATTACCAGTTAAAACGACATATTGATTCGCTTCGTTTTTCACGGCAATCCCTAACCGGTCGGCATCAGGGTCCGTTGCAATCAATAGATCGGCTTCCACCTGATTGCCAAGTTCGATGGCCATTTCAAATGCGGCTGGCTCCTCAGGATTAGGAGATTTCACCGTCGAAAAGTCCGGATCGGGCAATTCCTGTTCCTTGACGACATGGACATTGTGATACCCCAGGTCCTTAAGTGCGCGCCTAACCGATTTATTGGCTGTTCCATGAAGAGGGGTGAAGACAAGTGACACATCTATTTCTTCGGCTAATTGCGGATTCTCAGGAACCGTCAAAAGCTGTTGATTATAAGCGATATCCAACTCTTCCCCAATGATCTCGATAAGCCCCTTCTCTTTTAACGCTTCCACTTCTTTAATTTGTATATCAAGTTCACTTTCAATGGCATTCACGTACTGAATGACCTGGTCAGCGGCTTTTGGAGGCAACTGTGCACCATCCGGCCCGTAAACTTTGTATCCGTTATATTCAGGAGGGTTATGGCTTGCTGTAATCACGATTCCAGCAAAGGCATTCAGCTCCCGGACGGCAAACGATAATTCAGGCGTTGGTCGCAGCTCATCGAATAAGTAGGCTTTCACACCGAAAGTCGCCAATGTTTTAGCCGCTTCCAGTGCGAATTCCGGTGACTTGTGCCTCGAATCATAGGCGATGACCGTCCCTCTACTTTTTGCCTCTTCCCCGAATGATGAAATATATTGTGCCAGTCCCACCGTTGCCTTTCGAACCGTATACAGGTTCATCCGGTTCGTTCCAGCTCCAATTTCCCCACGCATGCCACCTGTCCCAAATTCCAAGTTCTTATAAAAGGCATCTTCGAGTTTTGCTTCATCCCGTTGCATTTCCTCGAGCAGGACACGTAATTCCCCATTTAAATTCTGGTAACCTGCCCAAGCGGTGTAGAAAGATTTCCATTCCATCTCCAACATCTCCTCTCAACGCCCATATTTTGAATTTTATGTATTAACCCTAATATAAAATTAACATATTTTTCCCCATAAATGAAGTAAAGGCTCGTGACGAAAAAGCAACTGTTGCTTTTTCGTCACGAGCACATGTAAATCCTTATTTATCTCCTTTTTGGTATTGCAATTTGTAAATGTCATGGCGACGATCTTTTAATTGTCTTACCGTACCGGATTGACGCTCCCGTCGTAAGATTTCCAGATCGACATCGCCGATAAGCACCATCTCAAGGTTAGGGCTCGTTTCCCCTACGATACCATCACGGGCAAACTCGAAGTCTGAAGGGGCAAAAATTCCAGACTGTGCATATTGGATATCCATGTTTTCCGTTTGTGGCAAGTTCCCGACAGTTCCGGAGATGACTGTGTAGACCTGATTCTCCACAGCACGTGCCTGGGCACAATAGCGAACCCTCAGATAACCTTGTCGATCTTCCGTACAGAAAGGTGTGAAAATGATCTTGGCACCCATATCTGTCGCTATACGAGCAAGTTCCGGGAATTCGATGTCATAACAGATTTGAATGGCGATCTTTCCGCAATCCGTATCAAAGACACGTACGCGGTCTCCCGCATTAATCCCCCACCATTTTCTTTCATTTGGTGTAATATGAATTTTATATTGTTTCTCAATGGTTCCGTCGCGACGGAACAAGTAGGCAATATTATAAATATTGTCATCTTCCTCTTTAACGAAATGAGAACCACCGATGATATTGACGTTATATCTTACTGCAAGCTTCGTGAACAATTCAATGTACTGTTCCGTGAATTCCGAAAGCTTCCTGACTGCCAGACTTGGAGACCGTTCATTTAAGAACGACATCAACTGGGTTGTGAACAGCTCTGGGAATACAGCGAAATCAGCATTGGCGTCGGACGCTACATCCGTAAAATACTCCACTTGGTTCGCGAAATCTTCAAATGATTCGATACGACGGAGCATGTATTGCACGACGCATATCCGAACAGGTTCGGACGTCTTGTAATAACGCTTCGATTTCGGTTGGTAATCCCAATTATTCCATTCCATGAGTGTCGCGTATTTATTGGAAGCCAGATCATCAGGCAAATAGTTGGGATTGATCCTCATAAGGGTGAACCCATTTAAAAGCTGGAACGATAAGACTGGATCATATATTTTATGCAGTTGCACTTCCTTGACATATTCTCTCGGTAGCAATTCATCCGCATACTTATGGTAGTTTGGAATTCTGCCGCCGATAATGATACTTTTCAGGTTCATTTGTGCAGCTAGTTCTTTTCTTGAATCATATAGTCGTTGTCCTATTTTCATCCTGCGGAATTTTGGATGAACCATGACTTCAATTCCATATAGATTATAACCGTCTGGATTGTGATTCGTGATGTAGCCATTATCCGTTACATCATCCCAAGTATGGCGATCATCATATTCGTCAAAATTGATAATGAGGCTTGAACAAGAACCAATCACTCTGCCATCGTACTCAGCTACGAATTGGCCCTCCGGAAAGATTTCCAAATGGCTCTCGAGCTGATCTCGTTTCCATGGATCCATCCCTGGAAAACAAGACGCTTGCATAGCAATGATTTCGTCTATGTCCCCTAGCTTCATATTTCGTATTTCCATGATTTTCTCAAATTTATGCAGGTCTAAATTAGGCATTTTTCTCAGGCTCCTTTATTCTCTTCATCGAAGATTATACCCCTAATTTTAAAAATATAACACTTGAAACTCCTAATTCCCTTGTTATGTACCTGGAAAAAACCCCGTCTGAAGCATATTTTAAGAACATATATTTTACAGACGCCATCGATACAGACTATACTTTTATTAAAGAAAAAGAAGGTGGAGTAGGGAAGCGATGAACAAGACAAAAGACAGTAAAGAAAACTGGCTATTTATTGCATGGGCTGCTTCCATCATTGCCATGTTTGGAAGCTTATATTTTTCTGAAATTAAGCAATACGAACCTTGTACCCTTTGCTGGTATCAACGGATCATCATGTATCCTTTTACAGTCATTTTAGGTATAGCCATCATTCGTAAGGACCATTGGATTAGCTTTTATACGATGATATTGTCCGGTATCGGTGCACTCATTTCAACCTATCACTATTTAATTCAAAAGGTTTCATTCTTTTCCGACCATTCCCTTACGTGCGGAAGGGTCCCATGTACAGGTCAATATATTAACTGGTTTGGATTTATTACGATCCCTGCCTTAGCTCTCGTTGCATTCATCATTATATTCCTATGCAGCTACATCGTATGGACAAGATCCAAGGAGGCTTCAGCTTAATGAAAAAGATTGCGATATTTTTAGTCTTAATCGTCGCCCTATTTATCGTATTGGGCGTTGTGACAAATATGAAAAAAGAAGAAAAGGCAAAGGGCAATCCTTACGGAAAAGATAGTCTTAAATCCGCCACCGTCGATCAATTGGATGATCCCAATTATCAAAATCTGATTCTCCCCGCCGAGTTAGAGAATGACCTGCAGGAAAAAGAAGCAGTGACGGTTTACTATTATAGCCCTACATGCGTGCATTGCCAAAAAACCACCCCAGTCGTCGCACCCCTGGCCGAAGAGATGGGCATTGACCTTGTTCAATACAATTTATTGGAATTCGAGCAAGGATGGAGCGATTATGGGATAAAGAGCACGCCGACGATTGTCCATTATGTTGATGGAAAAGAAAAAGCCCGGTTAGTTGGCTACCATGAAAAGTCAGACTTTAAAGAATGGTTCGAGGAAAACGACATCAATTAATAAAAAGAACCGGCTATAACGGGAACAGTCCGTTATAGCCGGTTCTTTTTATTTGCCTTATACTAAGTATGAATTCGCCACTTGAACATTGTACATGGGCAAACCTTCCATTCCCACATGTTCGCTCATTCGGTTAAAATGATTAGAATCGAAGGGGAAGAATATCCCGCATTCATTCAAAAGTGTAATGTTGCGCTTGAACAATTCATCTGATTTACGTTCAGTTGCCTTTGAATCCACCTTCTCCTCCTTGTCCATAATGGTTAGGAGGACTTGAAGGCATGTCATCACCTGATACGCTTCCCTCAGTGTACCATTGTAGGTGAAACGGCCCTTATTAGGCTGTAAAACGCCTATTTCTTTAAAATGAAGGATTTCATCTTTTGTGAAGTAACTCGGAAATACAGATTCGTAGAAACGTTCAACAAGATCAGCAATTTCTTGCTCTTGTTCTTCCGTTGATGGAGAGACAACCTTCACAACAAAACCACCTTTTTCAAATACTTTGGTCCTATCTTTGTTTGCTTAATCTTAGAGGATCATCCTTTTTTTTATAGAATAACATAAAAACTGTAAAAATAATGTGGTAATTTAACCCACTGACTCATTTTCAATAGGTCTAATGATTCTTTTTTCACAGTTCATTGTAATTATTATATATTTTTTTCTTAAAAATACAATCTAATCCAACGAAAGTAGGAATAAATTTGAAACATTTCACAGTGAAAAACGATGAATTATTCATCACTGTACATAAACAATTGGATGGTTTTACATTAGAAGGTCTTTTTAGAGACCATTGGAAGGCTCCAAAGAAACTTGTTCATGAATGGAGAATGAGTAAGAAAGTAAAAGTGAATGATGTTATCACTCCTTGGAAAAGTAAAATTTCTGAAGGGGATACGATCCAGATTCCGTTGCTTCACGTTGATGATGATCGAGTACCCGCTACAGATTTGGGAATCACCATCTTATATGAAGATGATTTGTTATTGATTGCAAACAAACCGGCAGGAATGGATACCCACCCCTCTCATTCTGGTGATAGGAATTCACTGATCAACGGGGTGGCCCACCACCTTCAGGTAACCGGCCAAACCTGCATGATAAAACATATTCATAGACTCGATAAAGATACCACTGGCGCCGTCCTTTTTGCTAAAGAGCGACTGACCGGCTCCATGCTCGATAGAATGCTTGAAGAACGGAACATCAAGAGAACCTATTATGCTTTAGTGGAAGGGATCCTTCAAGAAAATGCAGGAAAAATCGAAGAAAAGATTGGGCGGGACCGGCATCATGCGACGAGACGAAGAGTATCTCCATCCGGACAGACAGCCATCACTCATTATCAAGTCCTTGAACGGTACCCTAAAGAAAATCGGACACTTGTCAGCTGCACATTAGAAAGTGGCAGGACCCACCAAATCCGGGTGCACTTCAGCCACTTGAATCATCCCTTGGCCGGGGATACTCTGTATGGCGGAAAGAGTTCCTTTCCACGCCAGGCCCTTCATGCCAGGAAAATGGAATTCATCCATCCTATCTCCGAAGAAAAAATCGCCATCGAAGCACCTTTCCTGGATAAGCCCAGTATCTTTGAAGGGTTATAAACCATACCAAAAAGCTGGCTCATCGTCTTTGAGCCAGCTTTTTTTGATTATGATCCTTTTTTTAATTTAGCAGCGGTCCAATTGCCAAAAGATTGGATTAGCTGAACGAGGCAGATCAATAGGAGGACCGTCAGGAACATGACCGGAAGATCCCATTGCTGGTACCCATACCGTAGTGCCAGATCACCAAGTCCTCCCGCTCCCACAGCCCCGGCCATTGCCGTTGCTCCGATCAATCCTATCGTTGCAATCGTCAAACAAAGAACGATCCCTGGTCTAGCTTCACGTAACATGATTCGAAAGATAATTTGTGTCCGTGTCGCTCCCATGGCCAAGTAGGCTTCAATGATGCCGCGGTCCACTTCAAGCAAAGCCGTTTCTATCAATCGTGCGATATACGGGGCGGTAAATACGATCAGCGGGACAATCGCGCCCTTAACGCCTATCGCCGTGCCTGCCACCCATTCAGTGAAAGGGATGATGGCCACGATCAAGATGATGAACGGCACGGACCGGATGATGTTAACAAGTATATTCAATATAAGAAAGACCATTTTATTCGGTGCAAGATGATCTTTTCTTGTTATCACCAATAACACCCCAAGCGGAATGCCAATGATGGTGGCCACGAAAAGAGCGACCCCAACCATCATTAATGTTTCGTAAAGCGACTGTGTAAATAACGGCGACATCTCTACCAATCTCTCCATCATGACATCATCACCTCGGGATCCTGTTTTATTTCCACATGATGAACCGCCTGTTTGAGAAAATCGATGGCTTGTAAAATCGATTCTTCCTTACCTGAAATATGTAGCACCATCATCCCAAGTGGCATTCCTTTCACTGAAATCATCGAACCGCTTAGCACATTGGTGACCACGGAAAACCGTACGGCAAGAGAATGTAGCACAGGATTAAGTGCATCGTCTCCCCTGAATGAGATCCTGACCACTTTATAGGACGAACTTCCATGCTGCATTTTATTCAACAAGTCTTTGGGAACCGTATCATCGAAAACGGTTCGGATGAAGTTTTTCGTCGTCGGAGCTTGAGGTGTACTGAAAATATCATGAACTGACCCCTGTTCGATGATTTCCCCTTGCTCCATGACAGCCACCCGATCACAGATTTTTTTAATGACATCCATCTCATGGGTGATCAGCATGATCGTTAATCCCATTTTTTCATTAATATCAAACAAAAGCTCAAGAATGGATTCCGTCGTTTGTGGATCTAACGCGGAGGTGGCCTCATCACATAAAAGAAGTTCGGGGTCCATCGCCAAGGCGCGAGCGATCCCTACCCTTTGCTTTTGTCCTCCTGACAGCTGGGCAGGATATTCCCCCGCTTTATCCTGCAAGCCCACTAACAAAAGCAAACCGTCCACTTTTTGCTTGATTTCTCGTTTGGACATCTTATTCATTCTTAAGATTTCTGCGACATTATCAAACACATTATAGGAATCCAGCAAATTAAAATGCTGAAAGATCATCCCGATTTTCTTTCGGGATGACCGCAATTCCCGTTCACTCAATTGCAGTAAATCGACTCCATTCACGATGACTTTTCCGCTAGTCGGCTTTTCCAGCAGATTGACCGTCCTAAGCAACGTGCTCTTTCCGGCTCCGCTAAAACCAATCACACCGAAAATCTCTCCCCTGTTCACGGAAAGGGATACACCCTTTAAGGCATGAATGCTTTTTTTTCCCTCTACATATGTTTTGTGTATATCAGTCAACTGGATCATTCTAGCCCCCCTACTTATCCATCATTTCCAGGTTTGGACCAGCAAAGAGCCTTCTTTACTGTGCCTTTCTCTCCTTTTATTCAAAAGGATGATCGACCGTTTTGAACACACCATCGTACTTTTCTTTAATGAACGCTTTCACTTCTTTGGAACTATATAATTCAGTTAATTTTTTATAGTCTTCATTATCTTTATTTTCTTCTGCGGTTGCCAAGTAAATCGGGAACTTGTCCCCTTGTTCGATATATAATGGATCTTCCTTCGGGTCGTATCCATTCTGGATTGCAAAATTACTAGGGATAATCGCTACGTCCAGGCTATTCATCGCTGGAGCAAGCATGCCGCCTTCTAACTCCTTGAATTTCAATTTTTTTGGATTTTCTGCGATGTCCTGGATGGTTGCGTAGTTTTCAAGACCCGGCTTCAATTTAATTAAACCCGCTTCTTCATATAACAAAAGACCACGCCACAGATTAAGAGGATCATTCATGATTCCTAGAGTGGCCCCTTCAGGAATTTCCTCGATCGTTTTGTATTTTTTCGAATAAAAAGCCATATTCGTGGTGAAAACCTTCCCCACCGTTGCGATATTGGCTTTGTGATTCTCGTTATATTGTTCTAAATATGGTTTGGTTTGGAATACATTAACATCCAAGTCCCCATTTTCAAGAGCGCGGTTAGGCGTGACGAAATCATTGAATGGGACAATCTCCATTTTGATTCCCTCTTCCTTGGCCACCTCTTTCACCTTTTTGGCCACCTCTTCAAAAGGTCCCGCGGAAACGCCCACTTTAATCGTCTGTTCTTGAACTTTCTCTTCACTCCCGCAGCCTGCCACTAATAATAAGCCCGTGACTGCAAGAAGCATCCCCATCATTTTTTTTGATATCATCATTCTCATTCTCCCTCCCCATTTTTCAGTATACAATTATTATTATTTTAAAAACATCATAATTTTACATTCATCCTATATATTGATTGTTTATCCTTTTTATTAAGTAAATGACAATAATTTTTATATATTTAAATAGCAAATAATGCTTTCTTCTATATTAATTAACGGAAAGAAGGCAACCGCTAAAAGCGATTACCTTGAAATTCCCCAAAAAAAATAAGCTGGCCGTTTAGGCCAGCTACATTTTCTTTATTTATGAAGCTTTTCTTGTTCCTCTTAAGATTAAGCTTAAGATGAAGACAAATACGATAGCACCGATTAATGCTGGAATGATAGCGAAATCTGCTACTGAAGGTCCCCAAGTTCCAAGAATTAATGAACCTAACCATGCACCAACAAAACCTGCAATGATGTTACCAACGATACCGAATGGTACGTCACGTCCGATAATCATACCTGCTAACCAACCGATAATACCACCGATAATTAATGACCATAAGAATCCCATAATATATTTCCTCCTTGAGTAAATGAATTTTATTCAACAGACTTGAAGAAATACTCATCACTTTCATTATTCGTGTCCGATCAACACCATAACCTTTACACTCAAAAGGTATAATGCCTGGTACGCATATCTTAATAATGCGAATGTTTTTGGTTATTTAAAAAGGTAATTGTCATTTTAAAATGAAGTTGATTGGACACCGCTTAATGTCTGTGTGTGTTTTCTTCTTGTTTGCTGTTGTACTAAGTATTTTCCCCTTATTCTAAATCTAAAACCTTATTTTATTTTAA
Source organism: Peribacillus sp. NPDC046944 (assembly GCF_050272735.1). Lineage (NCBI taxonomy): Bacteria > Bacillati > Bacillota > Bacilli > Caryophanales > Bacillaceae > Peribacillus > Peribacillus sp. NPDC046944. The sequence continues at coordinate 79,155 of NZ_JBNNML010000011.1, read as the reverse complement.
TTTTTTTGGAACCGAAAAAGAGATTATCGATGTAGAGAAAGGGGTATATACTATTTTTCATTTCGTCTTCCACTGTTAGTATAGACAGTTTCCATCTATAATATGTTAAAAAAAAGAGTGTCCAGAATTTCTCTGGGCACTCTTTTTAGGGTTCGTGAAACTGGTTAAAAAATCAGTTCATCCGGGTTGCTACCGAATCGTTCATTTTTATTCAAGGCGTCGATTTGGTTCATCTCATTAAGGCTCAATGAAAAGTCGAACACTTGAGCATTTTCTACGATACGCGAAGGTGTAATCGACTTTGGAATAACTACGATATCATGTTGTAGGTGCCATCTGATCAATACCTGTGCAGCGCTTTTCCCATGCTTTTTCGCAATATGGTTGATTGTAGGTTCATCGATTAAATGCCCGCGTCCAAGCGGACTCCACGCCTCTACCTTGATATCATGTTTTTTGCAGTAATCACGAATTTCGGTTTGAGTTAACAATGGATGTAATTCAATTTGATTGACGACAGGCTTAACCTCACTGTTTGCCAATAAGTTTTCCAGATGGTGAACATGGAAATTACTTACGCCGATCGCTTTCACTTTTCCATCATGATAAAGTTTCTCAAGTGCCTTCCATGTTTCCAGGTATTTATCCTGACCTGGCCAATGGATCAAATATAAGTCCAAATACTCCAAACCTAGACGTTCCATGCTATCCTCGAAAGCTTGAAGGGTCGTTTCATATCCTTGTTCCGTATTCCATACTTTCGACGTAATGAACAGTTCTTCACGTGGGATGCCACTTTCCCGAATCGCCTGCCCCACACCTTCTTCATTTTCGTAGATGGCGGCCGTATCGATTGCACGGTAACCTACCTCAATCGCCTTCTTGACTGATTCAACCGTTTCCTCACCGTTTTTCACCTTAAAGACACCGAAGCCCAGCTGCGGCATTTGCACTCCATTATGTAAAGTTATCTTCTCACCAACACTTGAAATCACGTGACATTCCCCCTTAGTTTTATTTTCCAATTATAGCATCAGATACCTTGCATTTCTAACCATTCACCTCGGAATTTTCAGCTTTCAATCCACCAAATCCTTTGGTAAACTATCCATTATTATTTAAAAAAAGAATGAATAGGTAATTTTTCATCGAATGAATAAAATATTTTGTAAAAAAATGACGAAACATCTATCCTTATAGATAAGAAATTCGTTACAATTGAATAGTTGGGCAAAAAAATGTTAAAAGTAGGTGCCACCTTTTCAAAAGAATAATCAATCGATATAACTCCCATTCTAAATAGTAGGAGTTTCAAGACTAATCTCTCGTCCACTTTGTATCCGCAAACTAGGTTTTATATTTACATACTTGAACATTAAGGGAGTCTTACATGCATGAGTAGTCTATTCATTTTAACAGCTGCAATTATCTTCTTTGCTTTAGTTTTTGACTTTATCAATGGGTTCCATGATACGGCCAATGCAATCGCTACCGCTGTTTCAACTAAGGCACTACAACCTCGGCACGCCATCATCATGGCTGCGATCATGAACTTATTGGGAGCATTGACCTTTACAGGGGTAGCCCAAACCATAACAAAGGACATTGTTGATCCATTTACCTTAAATAATGGTTCTTATGTCATTCTTGCTGCCCTACTATCTGCAATTATTTGGAATTTGGTCACCTGGTACGTTGGCATTCCAAGCAGTTCTTCCCATGCCATCATCGGATCCATTGCTGGAGCTGCCATAATATCAGGTGGTTTCGATTCCATCAAGTGGAGTGGGTTTTCTAAGATCGTCCAAGCCTTGATCTTATCTCCTATCATTGCATTTGCAGTCGGTTTTATCGTGTATAGCATCTTCAAGATCATCTTTAAAAATAATAACTTAGGCAAGACCAATAAACGTTTCCGGAGGATTCAAATTCTTACGGCTGCGATTCAATCCTATACACACGGAACAAATGATGCGCAAAAGTCGATGGGGATCATCACATTGGCTTTAATGGCTAATGGATTTGCTCATAGCTCCGACATCCCATTCTGGGTACAACTTTCCTGTGCGATTGCCATGGCCTTAGGTACTTCAATCGGCGGATGGAAAATCATCAAGACGGTCGGTGGGAAAATCATGAAGATCCGTCCGATAAACGGAGTGGCCGCTGATATGTCGGGTGCCGCCATCATCTTAGGGGCTACCTTCATTCATATGCCTGTAAGTACAACCCATGTCATCTCCTCTTCAATACTTGGTGTAGGCTCAGCTCACCGAATCAAAGGGGTAAAATGGACAACCGCCAAAAGCATGCTGGTGACATGGTTCATCACGTTACCAATTTCCGCAGGATTGGCTGCAACCATATACTATATTATTTCATTATTTTTATAATCCAACACTTGAACCTTTCCAATCCGGAAAGGTTTTTTTCTTCTCTTTTCTCTCTTCATCATTGTAGATATTCCCAAATTTCACTTTTCCTTTATCTTTTTGTAAAGTTTTATTAAGATTTTGTAAATTTTCGTCGAAAAACCTTCCCTATTGCTAGATGAATTCGTTACAATCAAGTTGTTAATACTAAAGCGTACACATCTATACGTAAAATTACGCTTGACTAATTGGGAGGCATTAACCATGGCTTTTAAATCTAAAAAAGACAAATTTGCAGTGATGTTATTAAATATTGCTCAAAACATCAAAGAAAGTGCGGACTATTTCGCAGATTATAAGCTTAAAAATATCAGCGACTTAAAAGTTTTTTCAGATACGATGAAAGATTATGAGCACAAGGGCGATGAAATGGTTCACACCATCATTAAAGAATTAAACAACGCCTTCATTACTCCTATAGAGCGTGAAGATATTCTTGAATTAACCATGAGAATGGATGATGTCATAGACGGTTTGGAGCATTGTTCCGCTCTATTCGAAATGTATTCTATCGTTAATGCCGATGAGTACATGCTTAAATTCGTCGATGCCATTAAAGAATGCACCTATGAAATCGAAACAGCTGTCGATACGCTATCTACTAAAAAATTACCAATGATCCGTGAAAACGCGATTAAGATTAAAGAACTTGAATCTGTTTGTGATGGCATCCAACGCCAATCCATCAAAAACCTGTTCACGGTTGAGAAAGATCCAATCAGAATCATCCAATATAAAGAGATTTACGAGAGCCTTGAAGAAATTGCCGACAACTGTCAAGCCGTTGCCAATACACTTGAAACAATCATAATGAAAAACGCCTAAGGAGTACCCCCAAAAATGGATACTTTATTGATTTTAACGATTATCATTGTTTTCCTAGCACTTGCATTCGACTTCATCAATGGTTTCCATGATACAGCGAATGCCATTGCTACATCTGTTTCAACAAAAGCGTTAAAACCAAGGCATGCTATCATCTTAGCAGCTATCATGAATTTTGTTGGAGCCATGACTTTCACAGGTGTGGCGAAGACGATCACGAAGGATATTGTGGATCCGTTCACCCTCCCGAATGGTTCTTATGTAATCATGGCTGCTCTACTTTCGGCCATCATATGGAATCTTCTTACTTGGTATTACGGAATACCAAGTAGTTCCTCCCATGCATTGATAGGTTCGATTGCAGGTGCCGCAATTGCAGCAGCCGGATTCTCCTCCATTAAGTGGGAAGGGTTCTTGAAAATTCTCGAAGCGTTGATTTTCTCTCCTATCATCGCTTTCGTGATAGGGTATATCGTTTACAGCATCTTTAAAGTTGTTTTCAAAAACAACAACCTGACGAAAACGAATCAAAGGTTCCGTACGATCCAGATTGCTACCGCAGCCCTTCAATCGTATACACATGGAACGAATGATGCTCAAAAGGCGATGGGGATCATTACACTGGCCCTGATCGCCAATGGATATGCATCAAGCACGGATATCGCTTTATGGGTTCAATTCAGTTGTGCCTTGGCAATGGGTCTTGGAACCTCGATCGGTGGATGGAAAATCATCAAGACCGTCGGTGGAAAGATCATGAAGATTCGCCCTATCAATGGGGTTGCCGCTGATTTAACGGGCGCCTTCATCATCTTCGGTGCCACTTTGATTCATATGCCAGTAAGTACGACTCATGTTATTTCATCTTCCATCCTAGGAGTCGGTGCATCCCACCGGGTTAAGGGTGTTAAATGGGGAACGGCAAAAAGAATGCTAATCACTTGGTTCATTACCTTGCCTATTTCTGCTACATTAGCAGGGTTGATTTACATGGTTATTAATTTCTTTTTCTAACGTTTCCAAAAACCTGCTGATTCAGCAGGTTTTTTCATTTTCTGGAATTCTTCTATCCTATCACTATGTTAAATAAGGATAATCGTTTAAAATTTGTATAAGAAGGAATTTTTTAAGCGAGGTGCCTTAGCAGTATGAAGGAATTTACGAAAAATAGAGATATTTTTAAAGACCTTTATGGGGATATGATGGAGTTTGCTGATAGAATCAGTTCCGTTTTAGGTTGTCCGATTACAATAGAAGACGGAAACCATCGTCTCCTTGCCTATAGTACCCATGATGATACAACAGACCAAGCCCGGATCATGACCATCATTGGCAGACGGGTACCCGAAAAAGTCATCAATAGCTTATGGAAAGACGGCATCATTCCTTCCTTGTTGAAAGATGGGATGCCGATAAAAATAGATGCCAGGCATGACGTTGGGCTTGGCAATCGGGCAGCGGTTTCCATCCGGAAAAACAATGAAGTCCTGGGCTTCATCTGGGCATTGGAAGTAAACGAACCTTTCTCCGAAGAGGATATGGAATTTCTCCACTTCTCTGCCAAGGAAGCCAAAAATCAACTACAACAACTGCAATTGAAAAAGAAAAGGAAAGAAGCGGGACACCAGGAGTTTCTTTGGCGCATGTTGACGGGACACTATCAGGAAGAATCGGAAATACTCGAACATTTCACTAAGTTTTCCATCCATGTCCCAGTCGTCTTTTCCATATTGGTATTTGAATTCCCAAACGAAATCAACCGTGAAGTCGAACGTTTCATTTCCTATATGCTAACGACCACCCAAAAGATTCATAGTTTCCTTTTTGCCATAGACCAGAATAGACTCATCCTTTTTACTGGATTCAATCAGGAGAATGAATCTGCCTTCTCCACTTATGAATTCATCCCTTACTTCATATTGGAAATGCAACGACGGTTTGGTGTGGAACATATCCTTGGAACATCCGGGAACATGTATAAAAACCTGACCGACGTGAAATCAAGTTATGAGGAAGCGCTATATACCCTGAAAATGAAGTCGATTTTTCCAAACGATATGAATCACATCCTGCATTATGAAGAGCTCGGCATGTTTCAAATGCTTGATGTCTTTGCAAACAACAAACAGCGAACGGTCCATCCTTCTGTTTTAAAGCTCAAAGCATACGATATGAAAAATCAGACCGAATTATTGCACACACTGACCGTCTATCTCGAAAAAGACGGCAATCCCAATGAAGCTTCAAGGACTCTCCATATCCATGTGAATACGTTGAACTACCGATTAAAACGGATAAGTGAAATCGGGAATATCCGCCTAAAGGACCCGATTCAAAAGATGTCCCTCTTTCTAGATATCAAGATCGAACAATATAAAGAATTTCTAAAAAAAGCACGATGAATCTTACATTACGGGTAAAGATAGGAAGACGGAAAGGAGAATGACCACCATGAATCTGGAACCAAGAGAAGAACTTGAGAAAGAATTGCAAATCATAAATAAGTGGGAAAAGGAACAGAAAGGTCTATGGTTTTGGGACCGGATCGGTCGCCTCCCCTTTAAGATACTCGACAAAGTGACCCCGTCCTTCATTCAAAAAAGGTTGGGTGCCCTGCTCGATGAAATAGGTAGCTACATACAAACAGGCGGCAAATACCTAACGAAGGAATCTGCCATCATCAGGAAGGTGGAGGTTCATAGCCCAAATTTGAACATCACTACCATTGAAGATATCTCCAGGGATGTGCCACTCCAAGTGATGGACAAAGTTGGTCAAGATATTAAAAAATCGGGTAGTCATTTAGCGACGGTCCAGGGGGCCAGTACAGGAATAGGCGGAGTTTTCACTTTAGCCATCGATATCCCCCTCCTCCTTGGCATGTCCATTAAAACCCTGCAAGACATGGCCGTAGCCTATGGTTACAATCCACGGGACAAGCAGGAACGGGTTTTCATCGTCAAATGCCTACAGTTCACTACATCTGATGTCGTCGGGAAAAAGACGCTCTTAAAGGAAATGGAGAACATGGTCCTTCCTGGGTCCGAATCTAAAAGAGAAATTGCTTCCGAGCTTCAAGGCTGGCGGGAAGTGGTCTATACATATCGCGATCAATTCGGTTGGAAGAAACTTTTGCAGATGGTTCCCGTCGCAGGCATCATCTTTGGTGCATTCACCAATCGTTCCATGATCTCCGATATGGCCGATACAGGCATGATGCTTTATAAGAAAAGAAGAATTATAGAACGAATGAAGGAAATCGGTTCCACTGATTAGTTCCATGTCAGATTTTCTTACGTACACCTTGGTCATCCAGGCTCGTATCCAATAGTTACCCATACCTTTTGACTCTGCCTTTGTGGAATTTCACAAAGGCCTCTTTTCCACTTTTCTGATTTCCACATACTAACCTTTTCCAATCGCGTTTATACTTTAGGTAATACTTAAAAGAAACCATTGGAGGTATTTTAGATGAGAATAGGCATTCCGAAAGAAATCAAGAACAACGAAAACCGTGTAGCTATCACTCCCGCTGGTGTTATGGCATTAGCCAATGCCGGACATGAAGTTTTTATAGAAGTAAACGCAGGCTTAGGAAGCAGTTTCACCAATGAATCCTACCAGGAAGCCGGCGCCATCATGGTCGAAGATGCTGCAAGCGTTTGGGAAAGCACGGACATGATCATGAAGGTAAAAGAACCTATCCCATCTGAATATAAATATTTCCGTAAAGACTTGATTCTTTTCACATATCTTCACCTTGCCGCCGAACCGGAATTGGCAAAAGCATTAAAGGAAAATGGTGTATTGGCCATTGCCTATGAAACCGTTTCCGTAAATCGCACACTTCCATTATTAACGCCAATGAGCGAAGTCGCTGGACGCATGGCCTCACAAATCGGTGCTCAATTCCTTGAGAAAAACAACGGGGGTAAAGGTATCCTCCTAAGCGGTGTACCTGGTGTCAAACGCGGTAAAGTAGCGGTCATCGGGGGTGGTATGGTTGGAACGAATGCAGCCAAAATCGCCATCGGTCTGGGAGCGGATGTAACCATCCTTGACTTAAGTCCCGACCGTCTGCGCCAACTGGATGATATTTTTGGAAATCAGTTGACCACTCTCATTTCCAATCCATTCAATGTAGCGGAAGCCGTTAAAGATGCGGACCTAGTCATCGGGGCTGTCCTGATTCCAGGTGCAAAAGCTCCAAAACTTGTCACGGAAGAAATGGTCAAATCCATGTCGCCGGGGTCAGTCATTGTCGATGTAGCCATTGACCAAGGTGGTATCTTTGAAACGGTTGACCATATCACAACACATGACAACCCTACTTACGTAAAACACGGAGTTGTCCACTATGCAGTGGCGAACATGCCTGGTGCGGTCCCTCAAACATCGACCACAGCGTTGACGAACGTAACCGTTCCTTACGCATTGCAAATTGCCAATAAGGGGGCTGTTAAAGCCATTCTTGAAAATGAAGCCCTTGCAAAAGGGGTAAACGTGGCCAACGGCGAAATCACGTTTGAGGCTGTTGCGACGGACCTTGGATATAATTACGTCAATGTAGTAAGTGCCTTGGATCAAAATAATATTAATGCCTAAAATGATAAGCTCCAGTGACGTTCATGACGTCCTGGAGCCTTTTTTGTATTTGTATTTTTCTACACGCACAAGAACATGATCATTTTCGACCCACCGTTATGTGTAATCAGTCTTCAAATACTTTGCCAGGATTCATGATGCCTTTCGGGTCCAAAGCCTGCTTGATCGTTTTCATCACTTCGTATGCAGTGCCATGCTCTCTCCGCTGATATTTTCTTTTCCCAAGTCCCACTCCATGTTCCCCCGTACACGTACCGCCTTTAGTTAGTGCGTATTCGACAATCTCTTCATTTATCCGCTTTGCTTCCACCACTTCCTCTGGGTTACTAAGGTCCACCATGAACAAGACATGATAATTCCCATCACCCACGTGACCGACGATCGCACCTTCCACTTTCGATTGTTCGATCTTTTCCCTCGAATCCAAAATGGCATGAGACAATTCGTTCAAAGGCACGCTTACATCAGTCACCATCAATTTTTTGCCTGGTGCACTATGGATGAATGCATAAGCAAGATTATGGCGGGCTTCCCACAATTCGTTACGCGCTTTCGAATCCGTTTCAAACTGGATATCTTCACACCCTAAATCCCGGACAATTTCCTTTGCGAATGTCACATCCTGTTCAAGCCCCGCTGCATTCCCGTGAAACTCCAAGAATAATGTAGGTTTTACATCATAGGACTTATCCAAGAACTGATTTACCTTTTTCATAGATTCCGAGTCCACTAGCTCGATTCGTGCGATGGGAATTCCGGCAACCATGATGCCATTCACGGCTGCCACCGCAGCTTCGACGGTTGGAAATGAGGCCCTCCCCGCCATCGTCACTTCCGGGATCCCGTAGACCTTTAACGTTAATTCGGTAAATACCCCTAGCGTGCCTTCCGAACCGACAAATAAACCATTCAAGTGAATCCCGGATGAAGATTTTGCCGCTGAACTTCCAGTATGTATGATTTCCCCATTCGCAAGCACCACTTCCAAATCCCTAACCTGATCCCTCATGATCCCGTATTTAACAGAAGTCGTCCCACTTGCATTCGTTGCCGCCATCCCACCTAATGTTGCGTCGGCACCTGGGTCAACCGAGAAAAAGAGCCCGTATTTTTTCAGTTCTTTATTCAATTGTGTCCGTGTTACTCCCGGTTGGACCTTCACTAAAAAATCGCCTGCGCTGATTTCAAGCACCTTATTCATCAAGGATAAATCAAGTGAGATCCCTCCGTTTACAGGGACTACATGCCCTTCCAAACTCGACCCCAAACCAAAAGGAATGATTGGGATTCCTTGCTCATTGGCGTACCGTACGACAGCACTCGTTTCTAAGGCATTTCTCGGATAAACGACCACATCCGGTAACCTTGGCGCATGATACGATTCATCATGACTATGTTGTTCCAGTATCGTTTCATTCACGGATATTTGTCCTGACGATAAAATGCTTCTTAATTGTTCAATATGTTCCTTCATGTCATTTCCCCCTGTTTTTTAACGAAATATTCTGATTAAAGTTCCCGGGGAAGTTACCCATTTGTCAGGCAAATTCCCTTCTCTCAGTGATTGATTCCCATTGTTTTATCCGTGCAGGCCTTCATCGCCTCCAAAACGCTTGCCCTGAACCGATTCTCTTCCAAAGTGGCAACGGCCGCAATCGTTGAACCACCCGGGGTACACACATCATCCTTCAACGCTCCAGGATGCTTCTCCGTTTCAAGTACCATTTTAGCCGCGCCTAAAACAGCTTGGGCAGCCATCCGATAAGCTTGCTTCCTCGGGATACCATCACGTACACCGCCATCCGCGATGGCTTCGATGAACATGTACACATAGGCGGGTGAAGATCCACTGATTGCCGGCACCGCATCCATCAGGTGTTCTTGGATGAGCTCCGTTTTTCCAAAGCTGTTCAATAGAGTTGTGACTTCCCTTATGTCGGCAGTATCGATTTCATCATTCATGCTGATTACTGTCATGCCTTCCCCTACTAGTGATGGAGTGTTGGGCATCGTCCTTGCGACCTTCACCCGTTTTCCGATGCCCTCTTCGATTTGTGACGTGGTGATTCCAGCGGCCATCGTAACGATCACAACATCTTCTTTTATATAATCCTTCACTTCAGATAGCACCCGCTCGTGCATGGACGGTGGAATAGCAAGGAAAAGCATATCGGCAAATCCTGCCACTTCCTTATTGTCCAAACACCCTTGCACTCCATATTTTGAAGTGACTTTAGTCAAGGTCCCTACACTTGCCGTACTGACCATGATCATTTCTGAAGATACGACGCCCGAACGAAGCATGCCTCCCAGCATCGCCTCTCCCATTTTACCGCATCCAATGAATCCAATTTTTTTATTCATATTTCCCACTTCCAATCATAACTTCATTTAGTATCTTATTATAACGGATTCAGAAATGAGAAACATGCCCAAGACTTCCTAGTGTGTAAAAGAAAAATATCACGGGATCCATTCCTTTAAGATTCCATCCCAATCAAGTGATTTTTTTAGCGAAAAATATGGATTGACTATATAGTCAGAAAAAGTTTATAATTTTGGCCACTTAGTCAATATCTTACAATGGAGATTGAACTTTACAAGAATGGAGACGCGAAATGGACATGGAGAAAAAGTCAATCAATACCACGCTTGTCTTGACCGGATTGATCATCGGGATGTTTTTCAGCTCATTGGAGCAAACGATTGTCGGTACAGCAATGCCGACGATCATCGGGGAATTGAATGGCTTCACCATCTTCGCTTGGGTGACGACCGCTTATTTAATTGCCTCCACCACCGTCGTTCCTATCGTCGGGAAATTATCGGATTTATATGGCAGGCGTTCCCTTTACCTGCTGGGAACGATCATCTTTACGATTGGCTCCTTTTTATGCGCCACCGCCACTTCAATGGAGCAGCTCATCATTTACCGTGGCCTTCAAGGAATCGGGGGCGGGATGATCATGCCTTTATCCCAGACCATTATCGGAGACATTTTCACAGCTGAACAGAGAGCTAAATGGCAAGGTGTATTCGGGGCCATTTTTGGATTAAGTGCCGTTATCGGGCCATTTTTGGGTGGACTGATTGTAGACCATATTAGCTGGCATTGGATTTTCCTCATCAATGTACCAACCGGTTTATTATCAGCAGGGATGATTTACGTCGGATTAAAGCATGAAACCATCTTGAAAAAAGAGAACGTTCACATCGATTATCTAGGGATTTTCACCTTAATCCCTGGCATCGTGTTGCTTTTGTTGGGCTTGACCTTCGGAGGTGATAAGTTCGAGTGGATGTCGATCGACTCTATATCCATCTTTGGAAGCACCCTCGTTTTCCTTGCCCTTTTTGTGGTGTTTGAAAGAAGGGCCATTGAACCGATCCTGGATTTATCCCTATTTAAAAATAGGGTATTTGCCACCACGAACATTTTAGGGTTTCTACTGGGCCTAGGCATGTTCGGGGCCATCATGTTCGTTCCGCTTTTCATGCAAGGCGTGCTTGGCGTGTCACCGACTAAAGCGGGTTCGGCCATGACCCCGATGATGATCGGCATGATTCTCGCCAGTATCGTCGGAGGTCGGCTGCTGTTAACCTTCCGCTTTCGTACGGTGCTTACCTCCGGAATGTTTTTTGCAACGCTTGGATTCATCCTCATGAGTACGATGGATAGTGAAACCAATATCCTGACCGCCTTTATTTTCATGGCAGTCCTTGGAGTGGGAATGGGGCTAGTCATGCCGACGTTGATGATTGCCGTTCAGAATGAATTCCCAAAGTCGCAGCTTGGTTCGGTCACCGCAGCCTCTACCTTCTTTCGTTCCATTGGCGGAACGATGGGCATTACGATTTTGAATGCCGTCATGAACCATCATCTTCAACAAAATATGGATGATGCCGTGCTGAGCGAAAAGAACCCTGTACTGCATGAAGCATTGAAGGGGCTAGCCAATCAGACAGATAAGCTATTCAATATCATGCTTTATCCTGAAAACCTAAAACTGCCGGAAGAAGCCCGCCAAGTCCTGATCAAGACGATTGAACATGCTTGGATCGATGCCTTTTCCAGTGTCTTCATTACCGGTGTCTTTTTTATTTTTGCCGGAATATTAGTCGCTCTTTCCGTGGGGCCGGGTAAAATCAAGCGGGATCAGGAAATGCAAAGCGATAGGAGCCTATAAGCTAATGGATCGGCTGCATGCGTAGTCGATTTTTTCATTTTGTATCCTGAGGTTTCTTTTTCTTCGATAAGGGAATTTTAACTGTAACCTACTTATTGGAGTGATACGATGCAAAAAGAACCTACCATCCCATCCATTTTGCCACCGGAATTTTACAACCAGCCCACGATTGAGCTGGCCCAATCCCTTTTGGGTTGCCTGCTTGTGAAAGAGACCCCGGAAGGAACGGCTGCTGGTTTTATCGTCGAAACCGAAGCCTATATGGGGGCCATAGACAGGGCAGCTCACAGCTTTGGCAATAGAAGGACGAAGCGGACGGAAGTCATGTTCGGTGAGTCCGGCATGATTTATACATATTCCATGCATACCCATACCCTTGTGAATGTCGTGAGTGGCGGTCCCGAAATTCCGGAAGCCATCTTGATTCGGGCAGTGGAGCCCTATGTGGGAGTGGAATTAATGCATGAAAGGCGTGGTCTTCCTGATGTCCGCAAACTGACGAACGGACCCGGGAAGTTATCCAAGGCACTTGGCATCACGATGTCAGATTACGGACATATGTTTACAGAACCCCCACTTTATCTTGCTTCCGGCAAACGACCCGATCACATTTCAAGCGGACCCCGTATCGGCATCGGGAACTCGGGTGAAGCAAAAGACTATCCTTGGCGCTTTTGGGTGACCGGCAGTCCTTTTATTTCACGCTAGCATGTCAAAAGCGAATGCAGAGAAATTGCGGGTGAAAGCTAGGCTTTGAAAACCATGAAATGTCCCGATTAGTGCACACATTTCTTTACCCCTGCTGGCTTCCCCACGCTTTTTTTTGCCTCCCTTCCCCATTAAATGGCCAGAGTCATTCTTTATTGAAAGAGACATTCTCAAGCAAAGCCAGTGTCTACCTGCTAAAAGTACATTGGCTATTCCCTTCATCTTCCCTCACCCACTTTACCGCTTACTCCCAATCCACCCATTCACCTCCCTTTTTTATTCCTGATGCGTTCAATTGACCGGTCATCACTGTCTCAAGGAAATGTTTGTAAGACAACCAGTCTTTTAGACTAGCAATTCTTAAAATCCATGAAACTTTAGAACTCACAATTTAACATTTTTTTGAACAAAACCTCTTAAATATGTTATATTATGTCGAGACGTGCTTTAAATGGAAAAAATATCGGCTGAAATAAATGGAGGTGCCTTTCGAACAATCATAATCTTTGTTGCCATTTTTATAATAACGATCAATCCATAACTGACTGTTATTATTAGTCATTTTCTTTGTGCGTCCTTATAACTAAGGAGGTCACCCATTATGTTTAAAAAAATCCTACTACTTACAATGGCCGTATTCTTCATAACGACCACTTCACTCAGCCCTTCGCTTAAGGTCAATGCTGCAGAATCCAATGACACGGGAATAATCCATACAATAAAAAGTGCCAATGTCTATAAAGGGCCTGGTAAGGCTTATGGGACAACGGGCGGAAAAGTGCGAAAAGGGGAATTGGTGACAATCATCAAAACCTCCGGCAACTGGACGTATTTCCAAAGTAACGATGATTATGGCTGGATTGCTTCAAGGTTTGTACAGTCTTCTCTTGGTGAAGCTGTACTGACAAACGGAAAAGCTTCCCATCTTCTTTATTCCGGACCTGGAACATCATTTGGGAAAGAAGGATCTTCAAAAGCAGGTACTACAACCATCCTATTTGAAAAGACCGGCTCTTGGCGACATATTTATGTAAATGGTCAGGAAGCATGGGTAGCTGAGAAATACATTCAGCCTACATACGGTGTAGGAAAGGTCAAAGCTAGTTATGTCAATTTGTATAATGGAGCCGGCAAGAAATACGGTACGTCTGGGAAATTGAGCAACGGTAGTGTTGTCGCATATGCAGAAGTGAAAAATAATTGGCGTCATGTGTTTGTAAATGGAAAGAGCCATTGGATTTGGAACGCTCATTTAACTAACACCGATTACGATACCCTTTCACACCAAACTGTCATCTCAAAAAATTATGCCAACCTATATAAAGGACCAGCCAAAAGTTCTGGTGCTAAAACAAAAGTGACCAACGGTACACCGCTTGTTTCGTTAGCAACGATGGGAAATTGGACATATATCCAAACCTCATCAAATGAAGGGTGGGTTTGGTCAGACTCTCTTGTAGACACGACAGCTACCGCAAAAATCACTGGTACGAGTTCGGCTAAAATCTACAAATCTCCTAATAAGATCGGCGGAACCACAGGCAAAACCCTTGCGAAAAATAAAACAGTTGCCATTAAAGAGCTGAAAAACGGATGGCGCTCTGTGAGAAGCAGCAATACAACGGGTTGGATTGAAGATAAGTACATGAAGGAAACGATGAAGATTTCCTCCAAATCTGAGGGTGTTTCTCAATCTATATATAATGTAAATGTATATTTATCTGCCACAAAGTCATTAGGAACGATTGGTCTTATCCCAAAAGGGTCTACCGTGAGCTATTTTCAGGAGAAAAATGGTTGGAGATACATCCAGGCTGGTAATCTTCAAGGCTGGGTTTGGGATAATTCTCTCTCCACCGTCTCCCCATTAAGCGAACTTAGCATCATTCTCGATCCCGGTCATGGTGGAACGGACCCCGGTGCAGTGGGTAATGGTCTGCAAGAAGCCGCTCTCACTCTGGAAATCAGCGAGAGAGCACAAGATTTATTTGATAAAACACCCATCCATACGATCATGACCAGAACCTCAAAGACAAGCAGTGTTACGGCGGGAAGTAAAATTTCCACCAGCCAATCCCTGCAAAAACGCATGGACTTTGCTTCAGCGAACAAGAAATCAGATGATGATGTATTTGTCAGCGTCCATATTAATGCCGGCGGTGGCACTGGCGGCGAAACGTACTATTATAGTTCGTATAGCAGGGCTGCCGTCAATCCATACAATGCTGATAGCAAACTTCTAGCACAAAAAATACAAGCAAGATTGATAGATTATATGGACTTTAAAAATAGAGGGACAAAAGAAGCTAACTTCTATGTTCTAAAATACAATTCCATGCCAGCAACGCTAGTGGAAGCAGGTTTTATCGATAATGCTAGCGATGCAGCCAAACTGAAACAAACTTATTACAAACAACAGGCTGCCAAAGCAATCTATCAAGGTACACTAGATTATTACAAAGCAAAAGGTTTCAACGTCGACGCTTATAATCTGTAAATGATCAACCGGCCCGGACTCATGGACATTCACATGTTCATCGTCCGGGTTTCTTTCTATCCATTTTGTTTTCTTCTCCATCCTAAAGGAGGTGTTTCTATTAACAAAACGTTATGGCTCATTCCTTTATTATTTCTCCTCCACAACTCGGAAGAATCATTAAGTATGACCGAATACTTAACAAAACACTTTCATATACCTTTTATCAGTCAATCTCAATTCATCCTTGCCGCTTCTATCTTGACTGTTCTAGTTTTCCTCACCATTTGTCTTTATCAGATTCAGGTCTTATCATCCATTCATTGGGTCATCTTCACACAGGGTGCCATTTTCTTCAATGCGGTACAGCATCTTGCTTTATTCTTTTACTTTGGCTCGTATAATCCAGGAGCTATTACAGCCTTTTTCATCTGTCTCTTTTCTATGATACTGCTTGCACACGTATTAAAAAATAAGGTAGTCCGAGTATGGAGTTTATGTATAACGCTTACCGGAAGCCTACTTTCCTACCCCCTGATCATCTGGCTTATGCTTCGTTTAGCTGGATTTTTCACATGAAAAATAAGAGGCCCCCATCAAGAAGGCCTCTTTGTTTTCATTATTTATTGGATACCCCTGCTGATTCAAATGTTGCCATTTCTTTTACGACCAGGGTCGCTGCCTGAAGAATGGGAAATGCAACCGCAGCACCGGTTCCTTCCCCAATTCTCATGTCCAATTGGAGAATCGGCTCTTTACCAAGCCATTCTATGGCCGTTCTGTGGCCGGGTTCTGCCGATTGATGGCCAACGAACATATAATCAGCGCAACGATTCGAAATCAAGTTTGCAATCACACCAGCCGTTGTCGTAATGAACCCATCAAGCAAAATCGGTATTCGTTTGTTGGCTGCTGCAAGCATCGCCCCTGCCATACCGGCAATCTCGAGTCCACCGATTTTCATTAAAATATCGATTGGATCTTTCGGATTAGGATTTCTTAACGAAATGGCCTCTTCAATGATTCTTTGTTTATGTATGATTCCTTCCCTTTTCAGGCCGGTCCCCTGACCTACTAGCGATTCCACGCTTTTTCCACTAACGACCGAGATGATGGCAGAACTCGCTGTCGTATTGCCAATTCCCATTTCACCAAGGATCAGACATTTCGCACCCTGCTCGATCATCGCCTCTGCCCGTTCATACCCGACTTCAAGCGCTTGGTTTACTTCTTCTAGCGTCATCGCGTCCTCTTTATAAAAGTTTCGAGTTCCTCGACGAACTTTCCTTGACGTCAATTCAGGTGCTTCAATATCCGCATCAATCCCAATATCGACAATGTCAAAGTAAGCGGATATCGCACGGCTAAATACATTGATTGCTGCTCCATTATTAAGGAAATTGAGCGCCATTTGTTCGGTCACTTCTTTTGGATAAGCGGATACCCCTTCATCCGTAATCCCATGATCTGCCGCAAATACGATAACGCCTGGTCTCGAAACCTCCGGAAATGCCTCGCCTGTCATCTTCGCCAGTTCGATAACCAATTCCTCAAGCCTTCCCAAACTTCCCTGCGGAACAGTCAGCGAATCCACGTACCCTTTCACTTGCCTTCCCATCTCTTCATCCAACTTTGGGATGGATAGAGCGGCTAGCCCATTCTTCATCATTCAAAAAACCTCCACATATAAAATAAAAGACCTTACCCAATGGAAAAGGTCCCTATCTATCATCTTCTAAAAGTTCGAATTAGTCTATACTATCTATCCATAGGATTATTTTTAATCAACAAAATATCATGTCATTGAGGGGCACCCAGTTCATTCAAAGGGAAGAAACGAAACTCCACTTTCCCTACAAGTGAATCTTCGTGGATGACACCGAACCTTCTGCTATCCCAACTATGCCTGCGATTATCTCCCATTACGAATAAAGTCCCTTTTGGAACTTTCACGTCGAAATTCTCAGTCAAGTTTTCATCAGATTGGATTTCCTCTTTTTTTGATTCCACGTATGGTTCCTTATATTGTTTCCCATTTATGTAAAGCACGTCATCCTTCATTTCCACACTATCGCCCGCAAGTCCGATGACTCTTTTAATATAATCTTTTTCTGCATCCGGAGCGTGAAATACAACCATATCAAAATGCTCGATGTTTCCGACTTTCGTAACGACAATCCGGTCATTATTTTCGTAAGTGGGCTCCATGGACTCACCTTTTACAGTCACTGGAACAAATAAAAACTGACGACAAATGAAAACGACGATTAATGCAATAAGTACCGATTTTACCCAAGAAAAAAGTTCTTTTTTCATGAAATCCCCTTTCGCTCCAAAATATTAGTCATTAAAAATATTTTACTAAACTGGTTTATTTTTGTATATACACAAGTGTGATAAACTAAGGATTTTTGTTCCGATATTCATTGTTGGGAATATGGTACACTTAAAAACGAAGAAACTAAACGGTAGGAAGTGGATGGATGTCACTGCAGTCAATCAATACATATTTAAATAGAGCCATGCCATTCATCACACCGATAAGCGTTGTCATCGGTGTCTTGTTGGCCGAACGGCTAACCGATTATACATTTTTGGTTCCATGGATTTTTGCTTTCATTACCTTTACCGGTAGCCTAGGCTCCAATTTCAAATCCTTGAAACGAGCAGTCTATCATCCTTTACCCATTTTCATAGTATTAATGATCCTGCATATCCTTATGCCGATTTGGGCCTGGGCCCTCGGGCACCTGGTGTTTCAAGGGGATGCTTTCACGATTACCGGATTGGTCCTTGGTGTCGTCATTCCAACCGGAGTCACCAGCATCATCTGGATCACCATTTATAAAGGGAATGCCGCGTTAGCTTTGACGATTATCCTTATCGACACCCTTCTTTCCCCCTTCATTGTGCCTTATAGCGTTTCACTTTTTGGGGGAGGCACGATTGAAATAGAGATATGGCCCATGGTGAAAGGCCTGATCGGGATGATCGTTATACCTTCGATGCTTGCGATGTTCTTGAACCAGGCCACAAAAGGGAAAATAAAAGAGAGGCTTGCCCCCCGTCTGGCTCCTTTTTCCAAACTAAGCGTAGGGATTGTCGTGATCTTGAACAGTTCAAAAATCGCACCCTACCTGACCCATTTCAACGAGAAACTACTGGTCATGGCACTCTTGGTACTCTTCATCGCCGCTTCAGGCTATGCATTTTCCTGGTGGATTGGTAAACTACTACACTGGGAAAAAGAAGACGTCATTACCTTGACCTTTACCGGGGGGATGCGCAATATCAGTGCCGGTGCAGTCCTTGCCACCACCTATTTCCCTGCAGCCGTTGCCGTGCCCGTGATTCTCGGGATGCTCTTTCAACAAATGCTTGCATCCGTTTTCGGCTATTTCCTTGATAAGTATTACCATCGAAGGGTAAACGAGGCATAGATTTTTTATCTCTTGAATGGAGACATTCGAGCAAAGCATATGAGCGTCTCTTTTCCCTTTCAATAAAATAACAATTATACTATTAATGAAGAATCAGCTCGTGCAATCAAATAATAGGAGGTTTTATGATGAAAGTTGTTGCCATCGTTGGAAGCATTCGAAAGGAATCTTATAACCTGAAACTCGCTAAATACATTCAAAAGCGGTATCAAGATAAATTCGAACTTGAAATCTTGAACATTCGGGATCTACCATTTTTCGACCAGGATATCGAAAACGACCCGCCAGTCGTTGTGAAAGAGTTTAAAAACAAAGTGGCCCATGCGGATGCGGTTTTGTGGGTGACCCCTGAATACAACGGGACAGTGCCAGGCGTGTTAGTCAATGCGATTGATTGGATGTCTCGTGTGGATAAAGTCTTGATTGGTAAACCATCGTGGATCGTCGGGGCTTCCATGGGGAATTTGGGGACGGTTAAGGCCCAATTGCATTTACGGGATATCTTATTTGCCGCAGGCGTCTCGTCTCCGCTTCTTCCTGGAAATGAAGTGTATGTAGGGGCCGTGCATGAAAAATTCGATCAAGAAGGCAACCTGACCCATGAACCGACTGTACAGTTTTTGGATGTGGTCGTCGATAATTTCATTACTTGGTTTAACCAGCATAATCGGTAATACTCAGCCTGAAAATCCCAGTAGTCTTCATTTTACTGGGATTTTTTGTATTTATTATACATCACTCACTTCTTCATTCTGTACGATAAGGGAGCCTGGTACTCTTTTTTTTAGCTGAATTAACGCCACATCATCATTGATTCCTTTTAGAGAAGCCTTGAATGGAATTATCTCAAACCTTTCGAGCCCCATGATGATTGCTTGCATTTTTTCATTTTGAAGGGCATCCTCACTAAGCACTAAATCATGACCGGCGCTTTGACCTTGTACGCGTGCAGCCATATTCACAGTCCTTCCAAAGTAATCCAATCGATCATTCGAATTCACGGCAATCGCTGGGCCACTATATAAACCTAGTTTCAAGACAATGGGATCACCTACCGTGGCATTGAACTCTGACACATGTTCTTGTATTTGAATGGCGGCTTTCAGGGCATCCTCCGGCAGATGAAATACCGCCATCACGGCATCTCCGATCGTCTTGACGACACCCCCGGAATTCTTTGAAATCCAATGGCTCAGAAACTCGAAATGCCTGCGAACCTGCCCGTAGGCGTCTGCATCCCCTATGCTTTCGTATAAGGATGTCGATCCTTGAAGGTCGCTAAATAAAATGGTCACGCTCTCGATGCCAACCTGCTGCCCGGGGGATAATACTTCAGACGAAAACAGGTCCCGGAATTCCTGCAAAGAGGTGACCCAAGCAGCTGTTACGACTTCTTGGTTCCATTCGGCTTTTTCCATGACAACGACGATATCCGACGAACTTTCATTGGATATCATCATTTCATCATTCTTTAGATTATATTGTTCTCCGCTTCTATGCCAACCGTTGTCCTCATATGTATAGGCCATCGCCTTAATATTTTCATCTTCCGGCCATTCATCGAATGTAACAATATGATTCGCCTGCAACACGCGTATCCTCATTTTCACAAAACCATCGGGAAGAGGGAAGGCAAAGGAATCCCCCTTTTGTATCACCCTTTGCATGTGTACATGCGGGGTGATCATCGGCCCGCCTACACAAAAAACCTGGTCATATGCTTTCCTTATGGATGGATGCACGGAAAAATTCAGTTCCACATATTTACCGAAGTCCGCGTTATAGTCAATTCCGCATAAATCACAATGAAATTGACCTTCCAGCTTTGATAAAGTCGTATATTCCACCTTGGAGACACGACAATTCGGGCAAATCAGGTTCCAGCTTAAATTTAAGAGGCCCGCTTTTGTTGCGTAGAGAAAAAGACGCAAGACCTCTAGTGGCTCCGCTCCCCATTCGCTTGCAACTTTATAAGGATTCATCTTGACTACATCATTGCTTTCGCCATCCCTCAATAATCCATGCAACTTTATCCTATAATCCGGGTTAACGGGTGCTTCATCAAGCAGCGTTTCTAAGCGATTCAATTCCTCAAGATTTACTTGTCCTACTGATTTTTTCTGATAGTGGATTTTTTCAATGGTACCGTTGGCCACTAGCATCTGCTCGTCCACATACCGGATCGTGTTTTTCATTGATTTGATTCCTATGAGGGGGATCGCCGCCAAACCCAATAGATTACGAGGAGTAAATTCACTCTTGATCAAGACCTTGCATCCATTTTCGTATATCGTTGATTCCAAAAATTCAAAAGTGGTTACCAACTTAGTAAAAGGACCTTTTTCGTATATGCGTTCAAAGGTATATTGTTCATTTTTCACCCACTGAAAGGGATATTCCTTCCACAAGATATCGACGAATCCAGCTACCTTTGCTATTGCATCTCGATAAAAAATCCCACCTTGCTTGTTTTCCACTTTACCGAATTCGACAGGGAATAAACCAATGAACCGGTTTAAGCGATCATTGTCCCCCAACACCTTCCAAACGAAGGATCTAGATAAAGGAAAATCTTTTTCGATGCTATATTTTCTTATAAAACGTTCCATTCCCTGTTCCCCCTTTATGAAAGATAAATCGCTATGGCCAGTAGAATGATATGGAAGATTTCATCGACCATGATCGATAACCAACCCTGGATCTTCATCGGCCATTTGGATATTCCTCCCCCAGAAAGAGACGAAGGTTTGCCGATCCAATACGATATGTCCGAAATAGATGACTGTGAGCCCCCAAAGTAAGATTCCTCCTGCCAATAGACCGAATAAAAAAACGATGAAGTATAGACAGTCACATGCGTGAATAGAAGAATCCACTTTGTGGCTTTGTTGCTAGCCAATCCACCGGGTCTAAAAACAGAAAGTCCCCCACGAAATGCCCAATCAGCATGAAATCAAATGGATTCATTTACCTTCCCTCCAATGCATGTCCCTCTTCTATCGTTATGTATTTCCGCTCTTCCAAGGCGGTCAGAAAAGCAATAACCAATGCTTCATCGAAATGTGTATCCCTGCATGTCATCAGCTCTTTTGCCGCTTCATGGTAACTAAGTCCCTTGTTATATGGTCGATCTGTCGTCATCGCATCGAAAGTATCGGCAATTCCGACGATTTTCGCAAAGAGAGGGATTTCCTTTCCTGCCAATTGATCAGGGTATCCACTTCCATTCAGCCTTTCATGATGGTATCTTGCCGTTTCCACCGCATTCATGATTGTTCTTTTTGGCTCCATGGTCGACAAAATATCCGCGCCGATTTCAGGATGCTTTTTTATGATCTCGTATTCTTCATTCGACAGTTTAGTAGGCTTTCGTAGAATTTCATCGGGGATACCGATTTTCCCAATGTCATGAAGCAAGGCCGCTTTATACAATTCCTCACATGTTTTGGTATCCAAGCCGATTTTTAGAGCCATCCATTTAGAATAAGTGGCCACCCTTTCCGAGTGACCGGCAGTATATGGGTCTCTCTTATCCAGGGTTTTGGCAAGCGTGCGGATCATGCTTAGATTAATATTTTGAATTTCCTCGAACATTTGGCTATTGTACAGTGCCAATGCTGACTGGTTGGCTAAGACGAGGGCCATTTGGGCATCTTTCCTAGTGAAATTTTGGCCGTTCTTTTTATTAAGAAGCTGCATGGCACCAATCGCTTTCCCTTTTGCAATTAACGGAACCGTAAGCATGGACTTGGTGGTAAAACCGCTATCCTTGTCCACTCTCGGTGCCCAAGCCGGATCTGTTGATACATCAGAAATCAACTGTAGTTTTCCTGAACAGATCACCTTTCCGACGATTCCCTCATCCATTTTCAATTCTACTTTGAGAATGGATGAGGAAGTCGGCCCATATACGGCAGTGGCTTTTATTACATCACGATCGGGATCTGTCACCCATAACGTACCTGCTTCTGCATCCAAAAGCTTGGCCATCTGGAGAATGATATTCTGAAAGACAACCTTCACATCTAAATCTGAATTCAACTCCTTGAAAGCATCTAAAAGATTTAATAATTCATTTTCCATATACCTAGTTTCTTCACTCATTTTTGATCCTTTCATCCGGCCGAATTATCAATTTATTCCATAATATCGGCTGTTTATTGTTTTTATTTATCTATTCCCTGCCGAGCTTCGTACTTGAAAACAAACCGCTAATGGAAATGCCATCCCTATGAAGTGTAGGGATGGCGGAGCTGGACGTTTTTATAGTTTGAACGTACCTAATAGTTCCTGTAAGTCACTGGCCATCCTCGAAAGATTATTTGAGGCAGAAGCTATTTCTTCCATGGATGCCAATTGTTCTTCCGTGGCAGCTGCAACGTTTTGACTATGACCTGTTGCATTTCTTGCAATGGTCGTGATGCCCGTTAAATTGGTTAAAACCTCTTGAGCACTATCTGACATTTGCTCGGAAGTTGCGACCATTTCTTCGATTTGATCACTCGAATCCCTAATCGAATCCAAGATGACTTTGAAACTTTCCTCTGTTTTCGAGACGATACCAAGTCCCTCTTTCACGTCCAATTTGACTTGGTTGATGGATTGATTGGATTTCATCATGTCTTCTTGAATTTCTTTAATAAGTTCAGCGATTTGAGTCGAAGAGTGCTGAGACTGTTCAGCCAGCTTACGGACCTCATCAGCGACCACGGCAAACCCTTTCCCGTGTTCTCCTGCCCTAGCTGCTTCGATGGCCGCATTCAATGCTAACAGGTTCGTCTGATTCGCTATCTCTGTAATCGCTTTTGTTATTTCGCCTATTTCCTGAGACCTTTTATCCAGTGATTGAATCGCTTCTCCACTTTTATCAACTGATTGGGAAATCGTCTGAATCTGTAGCGCCGTTTTATCAACGAATTCGCCACCCAATTTCGCTTGCTCAGCGACATGTAATCCAGACTTCGCAATGGCATGGGAACTTTCTGCCATATGATGAATGGAAAGCGATACTTCCCCTAACTCCGTCGAACTTTCCTCAAGGCTTGCTGCAGAGCTGCCGGCTCCATCCGCTATCATTTGGATGGCACTGGAGATATCCGCCGTTGCCTTACTTGTTTGTTCAGCACTTGCTGTCAGCTCTTCTGACGAGGCAGCCACCTGATCGGATGTGTGGAATGCCCCCTTCATCATATTTCTAAGATTGCTTACCATTTCATTCATTGATTTGGCAAGAACCCCCACTTCATCTTTCGTATCAATATCCGATGTTTGGGTTAAATCTCCTTTTGAGATATCCACGACCAATTGCACGACCTTATTCAACGGTTTCGATATCACCTGAGAAATAAAATAGCCTAGAGCAATACTAAGCAATACTGAAAAAATGATAAGGATATATGTAGTGCTCTTAGTATGGGTGAAGGAATCATTGGCGCTTTTATAAGCATCACGGGCCAATTCATCCGTCATGATATTTAGCTCCTCAATCTTTATTTCCAATTGGTCGCCCTTCCCTTTGTTTTCTTTTAATGTTCGGAGGAATCCTTCTATATCATTCGCCTTCCCTAATGCCATATTTTTTTCCGTCAGGACATAAAAATCCGCCAGGGCTATCTTGTATTCTTCAACAAGGCTTCTTTCAGAAGCATTCATATTACTGCTTTCAAATTTCTTCGTTAATGCATCAATTTCGTCCATCTTTTCAAGGATTACCTGCTCACCCGCTTCTTTTTCTGCAGGCGTTTTTGCGACAAATGCCAAATTACGGACACCGATTCGAATATCTTGATACGCAACCTCGATTTCATTAAGATATTGCTGGGGCACCAGCTGGTCATGATACATGGATTCAAGATCATCGTTAGAATGACTTAGATTCGTTAATCCGTATATTCCGACAGCTCCTAGAATCATGCTCATTAACAAAAATGCCACAATCAATTTTACTTTTATCTTCAAGTTCCTATACATCTTCACTTTATTTCCCTCCGTATACTATTATTATTCTTAAAACTCTCCCCTTTTAGGTATAAAATCCTTCATTCTTTTCTTATATCGGCACTTCAAGAAATTAGTTAATGCAACCAGCACACTCACATTAATAATTTTAGTTTTAGCTTCCCTTGAAAAAAAGTGTTATCCATCGATCACCAGGATATTTTGTGAGTAAACATCGACCAATGCCCTTGGATTACCAGCCAATTTACATAAAGGGATGATCCCTGGTTACTCGATAACTAAGCTCGGACCTCTTAAACTAACAAAAAAAGAAGCCATCACAGGCTTCTTTTTCTTTGTTTTATGCGTATTTCTTACTTTCTTCTTCCTTGAAAAAGCTCTTCATCGCATGGAATACATCGGCCTTTTGCTTAAGGATATAATGCCTGAATTTTTCATTGTTAATGTTCTTATAGGCAGTCATGAGGGTGGAATGGCGGTTATACTGGTTGACTTCGCCGTAACCGAACATATTGGAGACCTTCATGAGTTCTTCTACGAGCTTGACGCACCTGGCATTATCGGACGTAAGGTTGTCGCCATCGGAAAAATGGAACGGGTAGATATTGAATTTCACAGGGTCATATTTATGATCGATAAGTTCTAATGCTTTACGGTAGACGGATGAACAAATCGTTCCACCGCTTTCCCCTTTTGAAAAGAAATCCTCTTCAGGCACAACTTTCGCTTCGGTGTGATGGGCAATGAATTCTATCTCGACAGTTTCATATTTTGTCCGTAAAAAGCGGTTCATCCAAAAGAAGAAGCTCCTGGCCATATATTTTTCCCAAAGACCCATGCTTCCTGATGTATCCATCATCGCCAGCACGACCGCTTTGGAATCCGGCTTTTCGACCTCATTCCATGTCTTGAATTTGAAGTCTTCCTTATAAATGGGATGAAAGCCTGGATCGCCGCTTAAGGCATTCCGTTTGAAGGCCGATATCATCGTTTTCTTTTTGTCGATATTCCCCATCAAGCCGGTTTTCCGGATATCATTGAATTCAATATGCTCAAGCGTATGCTCCGCATGTTCCTTTTTCTGAAGGTTCGGCAGCTCCAATTGGCTAAACAATGCTTCCTCCAACTCCATCATCGACACTTCGGCCTCATAATAATCCTCGCCCGCCTTGTCCCCAGCACCTTGCCCTTTTCCGGAACCGGCATTCGATGGCGATCCATCTCTTGCAATGACATCCCCGACTTTACTATCTCCGTCCCCTTGACCGACATGTTTGTTTTTATCATAGTTATAGCGGATTTTATATTCATCCAAGGAGCGAATCGGGATTTTGATAACATCCTTACCATTGGACATCACGATGCTTTCTTCAGAAATCAAATCAGGCAGATTATTCTTGATAGCCTCTTGCACCTTTTCCTGATGGCGTTGTTGATCATCATAGCCTTTCCGATGGAGGGACCAGTTTTCCTCTGAGATCACGTATTGTTTATTATTCTCTTCTGACATTCTCTTCCCCCCTTAAAAATGTTTGCACGCTTTTCATCATTCCTTCATATAATAAATTAGTGTGAGAAAGCCCACATCAACACAGGTTTAGCTATTCAAATATACAATTCGAGAAAAATCGGATAAAAATAAAAGTATTACTCTATCCTATGCAGCGGCGTTGGATAATTTACACAAAAATTCATTAATGGTTGTTTTGCCTAAAAAAAATAAGACGGGTTCCTACACGATAAAAGAAATTGGACATGCTTTGCAGCTGTCCCAGGCCGACAGGGAAGGATAAACCTGAACATCAAGAAACTCACTGCGTGGAATATCCTCAGTGAGTGACCGGTGCTAATGAAATGATATAAGCGGGCGGAATCGTTGTTTTAGAGAGAAAACAAAGAGAATGAAGTAGTTACGTTACGGGTTATTAAGATTTGAAGGATCTATAAAAGGAGGAGTTGCAGGGGATGTCGGTCTCCCATCCCGATCAATGCGGTTTTTCGATAGGCATTGACACAAATAAAAGGGCATCCTGTGATTTCCTTGGATACCCTTTTACATGGATGGAACGATTTCAATGGCAGGCCTTTTCACTCTTTTTTTTCCTCGACTTCATGTTGGACGGTACCTGGTCGTTTATCCCATTCCTTCAGTTCTTCGTTCGTTCTCTGCCGTTCCATTTGCTTCCCAAGTTCTTTCATCTCGTCTAAGTCTTTCGCCATCGAACTGTTCTCTGGAACATGTTCTCTTTTCAATTCTTCTTTACTCATTTTATATCACCTCTACCTTATTGATACCCTATATTTCCAATTTTCAAACCGTACATATGTCCAATGGATAAAGGGTATAGATAATCTATATGGAAAAAATCCAGGAGGTGAATGGAGCATGGAAACCACTACACTCTATGTGAGGGAAGCGACAACCGAGGGCCCGATTTTAAATTTAGAGTCCATCCTATTGAGTACGGAAGGCGTCGAGCGTGCCATCATCGATGTGGATGACGGCGAAATCAAAATCGAATACCGCGAAGACAAATTATCACCAAGCCAGCTCGTCACACTCATCGAACAATACGGATTAAATGTCACTGAATAAAAGAACCCACAACACAAAAATACCGAACTCTCCCAAGAACGGCAGAGTTCGGTATTTTCATTTATAACGTTTTACAATTTCCTGCAGTTTCAATGCCAAAGCGATGTTTCCATCTACCTTTAGGCCACCTGTCATGAAAGCGACCGTTGTATTTAAATCGTCCTTTAATAACTTGGAGAAATTCTTCTCTGATAATTTCAATGTCACTTCTGGATCATTTGTCGTACCTTCGATCACTTCAACTTGTCCATTATTAATCAACAGCTGAATCGGTCCAATCTCTTCAATGTTGAATTGATACACACGATTTTCCTCGTTTTGGATATGCTCCGGATTACTGTTGATTTTACCAGCCAATTCATTCAATTCAGCAATTACACTCATTTGAAATCCCTCCATCAACCTTTTTATGATTACGCTTACAAAACAGAAAAACCTTACTAATCCATGGCACGACAACGTTTCTTCATGTACATGTTGTCCGATCATGTGAAAATACCCGAAGCGCGAAGTATTTCAGAGGATTTTAATAGGTTGTTTTATTAACATCGGATAATAACTGCTTCAGCTAAAAGATACCACGAACTGGTATTGTTTACAATATTTTCTTCCAATAAATACCCCCACCTTTTAAGGCAGGGGTCTTCTTGTTTTAGCGGTTTAACAAGCTTCCTACGTAGCGAAGTAAGTCATTGGCGGAAGTCGAGTTATACCCATGTTCGTCAATAAGCCTCTTGATGACTTCATTCACTTTCTTCAATTGTCTTTCATCCGGTGTCTTGGTTGAAGTCGTGATTTTGACAACATCCTTCAAATCAGCAAACAGCTTTTTCTGAATGGCTTCACGTAGGCGGTCATGGGAATTATAATCAAATCGTTTTCCTTTCCTTGCATAGGCCGAGATACGGATCAGGATTTCTTCACGGAAGGCTTTTTTGGCATTTTCAGAAATGCCGATTTGTTCTTCAATCGAACGCATCAATTTCTCGTCTGGATTGATTTCCTCCCCAGTAAGTGGGTCGCGCAGTCTTGATTTATTGCAGTATGCTTCGACGTTATCTAGGTAATTGTCCATAAGGATCTTCGCCGACTCTTCATAGGAATACACAAACGCTTTTTGCACTTCATTTTTGGCAATCGAATCATATTCCTTACGTGCAAGCGAAATGAAATTCAAATATCGTTCCCTTAGCTCGTTCGTTATCGACGGATGCTGGTCAAGGCCTGCCTTCAACGACATCAATACGTCAAGTGCGTTGATGGACGGGTTTTCCTTCCGAATGATTGTGGAGGATATCCGGTTAATGACATACCGTGGATCGATCCCGCTCATGCCTTCATCTTGGTATTCCTTCTTCAGTTCATTGATGTCCGCGGAGTTGAATCCTTCAACATTTTCCCCATCGTACAATCTCATCTTTTTCAATAAATCGATATCACCCTTTTTCGGATCCTTTAAACGGGTCATGATACTGAAAATGGCTGCCACCCGCAATGTATGCGGAGCAATGTGGACATCGGAAACATCGCTTTCATGGATCATTTTTTCATAAATCTTCTCTTCTTCGCTCACCTTTAAGTTATACGGGATCGGCATGACGATAATCCGGGAATGTAGGGCTTCATTTTTTTTGTTGGATATGAATGCCTTGTACTCCGTTTCATTCGTATGGGCAACGATCAGTTCATCTGCACTGATCAATGCGAACCTTCCTGCTTTGAAATTCCCCTCCTGAGTCAGTGAGAGCAAATGCCATAAAAACTTCTCATCACATTTCAGCATTTCCTGGAACTCCATCATTCCGCGATTTGCCTTATTGAGCTCACCATCAAAGCGATAGGCTCGCGGATCTGATTCAGATCCGAATTCGGCGATCGTCGAAAAGTCGATGCTTCCGGTCAAGTCGGCAATATCCTGTGATTTAGGGTCGGACGGACTGAATGTACCAATCCCCACACGTTTGTCTTCTGAAAGGAAGATACGCTCAACCATCACGTCTTCAATCCGGCTGCCATATTCCTGTTCCAATCTCATCACATTCAGCGGTGACAGATTCCCCTCAATTCGGATGCCATATTCCTCAAAGAAATCCTGCCGCAAGTTTTGGGGAATGAGATGCAGTGGATCTTCATGCATCGGACATCCTTTTATCGCATAGATCGCCCCTGAGTCATTTAACGAATAACTTTCAAGCCCCCTCTTAAGGAGTGAAACCAATGTAGACTTCCCGCCAGATACCGGTCCCATCAAAAGCAAAATCCTCTTTCGGACATCCAACCGCTTAGCGGCGGGATGAAAATACTCCTCGATGAGCCTCTCCAATGAATCCTCAAGTCCAAACAGCTGACCACTGAAAAAGTTGTACTTCTTCGTTCCATCTACTTCCTCTATCCCAGCATCTCTGATCATGTTGTATACACGCGAATGAGCAGATTGTGCAACTAATGGCTTTTCTTTCAGTATCTCTAAGTATTCTGCGAAGGTGCCTTCCCACTTCAGCTTCTGTTCATCTTCTCTAAATTTTTCGATTTTCTTTAAAATATCCATCTAGGAACCTCCCCCTATCACTTTCAGAGAATACTTAAATCTATGCGCCGAGTTTGACAAACATGTCAGACTTTCCAAAGAGGTTCATCTTGTCCGGCTGCCCAATCCAAGGTTTTCCTTTAAAGTCTTGAATATTTGGTGACAAATCACGAGGCAAGAAATTTTACGTGCACATCTACTAAAAATTGGGGTATACTAAGCCTATACTTAAGTGGGACAATATGGGTAAAGGGAGGTTACATCATGGGAACAGTTATTGTCATTGCCGTAACAATTGCGTTTTTAGCTGCCATCTTCACTGGTGGATATGCCGACAAACCAGGTGTGAAAAATAAATAAGAGCATACGAAAAAGGGAGCTATCCCCACAAGTCATGGGAATGACTTGTGGGGGTAGCCCCTTTTTTTTGGAAGGCATATAAAAAAGAGACACCATATAAGTGCCTCCACTAAGAGTGACTTTCCTTTTACTTTTCAAACTCTTCAGCAAGCATGCTTGGAATAGAGATTTCCCAACCGGCTTGGGAAGTGTAGCTGTATTCGCCAGAAATAGTTCCGTACACAGTAATAACATCATCTTCTATATAATCGGTCGTACCTGCATACATGACCATTATAATGTCATTAGGATCATATCCATATGATGTTTTTGTAACAGCTAAACGGATGGCCGTAAAGTCCTCTTCTTCCTGGATCTGAATAACCTCACCCGTATATTTCGTATACTCACCAATCATTTTATCTGGATTTTTCTTCAACCTATTATATTCAATAGGTTTTGCATTTGCTTTTTTAGCAGCCGCTTCTTCTTTAGCTTTCTTTTCAGCTTCTTCTTTGGCTTTCTTCTCAGCTTCAGCCTTCTTCTTAGCCTCTGCTTCATCCTTAGCTTTTTCTTCAGCAGCCTGTTTCGCTTTCTCCTCAACAATGGCCTTCTCTTTGGCCTCTCTCTCTGCTTTCTCTTCAGGTGTTTCTGCCTTTTCTGTTTTCTGTTCTTGAGCTGGCTTCTCTTTATCTGTTGTGGTTTCTTCAGATTCCCCGCTTGCTCCTATAATAATAAATGAAATGATGGCGACAATAAATGAACCACCCACTCCAATAAAACGTGATTTTGCCTTTCCGTTCTTTTTGAGTAGTGCTACTATACCTAAAATGATAAATACAAAGATAGATATGAAGCTACAAAAAAATAAAATACCACCTAATACCTGCAAATTGTTACTTCCTTTCTTATTATGAAGTTATCAGTACAAATGTTTATTATATACTTAATTAGGCTGTGAAGTTTTCTCACTATTGCCTTTGTTAATATTTACTTTGTTAAAAAGCGGATAATCTCCTTATACTTGATTTATGACATGCCTCCTTGAACCTTCGAAATAATTCATCGGAAAATTTTTTTACATCCTATCAGAAAAAGAATATCTGCATTATTTTAATTTATACAAGAAATAAGAGCCCAACACTTAGTGTCAGGCTCTTATTTTTAAGCTCTATATAATTAATGAGATGTAATCCTTTTAAATGGATGCTCGAACATGAAGTAGAGAATCATCCACCTATAATTATTGTTTTTTCAATCCTTGTTTTTCCACAAAGTCCTTCATATACATCCGGCTTTTCTTGCCGGCCATGTCCGCCATTTGTTGCGTCCAGGTTTCTTTCCGTTTTCCTTTGGTCCGTTGCTCATAATAGTCGGAAATCGTTTCATTGTATGCTTCTAGCTGACCGATGAAGGTCTGTTTATCCGTTTGATAGCCATTTTCATGATATACATTGGCTTGAGGAAGTCTTGGCTTTTTGTCTGAACGTTTTTTTGGATACCCGACAACAAGGCCGAATAGAGGAACGACACGATGTGGGATGTCCAGGATTTCCGAAACTTGTTGAAGGTCATTACGAATACCACCAATATAGCAAATGCCGAGGTCCATTGATTCAGCAGCAAGCGCCGCATTTTGAGCAGCGAGTGCGGCATCGATGCAGGCCACCATGAATTTTTCCGTACTTTCAATTGGTGCAGTAAGATCTTCGTTTTCCATCTCGGCTACTATGTCCATACGATGTAAATCGGCACAAAACACGAATAAATGTCCATTATTCTCTACATATGATTGAGGTCCAGCCAATTCAGCAAGCTTGGCTTTCTTTTCCGGGTCGGTCACCCCGATGATCGAATAGGCCTGGATATAGCTTGAAGTTGATGCAGCCTGTGCACACTCAACAATCGTGGAAATTTGTTCCGCAGACAATAGCTTGTCCTCAAAAGAACGGACGGAACGGTGGTCCAGAATTTTCTCGATGATGTTATTCATTGCTTTACCCCCTAATTATGTATAAGCATTCGTCAGCAAAGCATCCCCACCCCGCTGACGAATAACTCCTTAATATTCTCTTTTTAATTCCAAGTCACGGTAATCCTGTTGTCTTAACGCCTCATAAATCAAGATGGCGGCCGTATTGGAAAGGTTCAGTGACCGGATTTTATCCGTCATTGGAATACGGAGACATCTGTCCATATTCTCTTTGATCAACTCTTTTGGCAGTCCTGTCGTTTCGCGTCCGAAAATAAAATAAATTTCACTTTCTTGATCACTGTAATCGAAGGTTGTATGCGGCTGTTCACCAAATTTGGTTAAGTAATAAAATGCACCGCCGGCATTCTTCTCAAAAAACTCTTCCAATGAATCATAATAATGAATCTTCACATGTTCCCAATAATCGAGCCCAGCCCGTTTAAGCTGTTTATCATCCGTTGAAAAACCAAGCGGACGGATAAGGTGCAGGTGTGAATCCGTTCCTGCGCATGTTCTTGCGATATTTCCTGTATTTGCTGGAATCTGTGGTTGATATAAAACTACATGTATTGCCACTTCATTTTCACCTCTAGTTTAAACTTCAACTAATTATAGCATTAAACAAACAGACTAAAAACAATCACACTCCATCTAATATCACGAAAAATTTATAGACGATGTTCGGTGTATATCGAGTCGAATCCTCATACGTCCAATATCGATGGCGACTATTCATCGTATGGGCATTCACAAGAGGCATGCCTTTTTGGTCCTTTGCCGTCACAATCAAGTTATGATCGAACCGCCCGTCACCTTCAAAGTCAATGCACAGGATGTCACCCAGGTTCAATTCCTGTGCCGTCTCCACTTCTTTTGTCCTGATCCCTTTCCCTCCCTTAAGCAGATGATACAAAGAATGAGCTGTCGTCCAGGTATAGCTCCAATTCTTTCCTCTGATCCACCACCCTTTATTCTTGTTCGGCTCGCCCCACATCGGGATGTTCCCGGCATGCAAGCACTGGGAAATAAAGTTGGTGCAGTCATCGGTGAATTTATAATACTGTGGATTGAACTCATTCCACCATCGCTCCGCATACTGAACCGCCTTCATCCGGTCATACTTATAAGTAAGCCGATCCAAACCCACTTCCCAATTTTCCGGGTCCTCGTCAGGTTCTAAATCAGGTTCAAGCTCCCGTTCTTCTATTAAGTATTCATCCCGAAACCGCGCCTCCCTCTCTTCCATCTCCTCTTCTATATAGAAGCCATCCTCCTGCTTCATTAAATACTGCAGATGCACTTGATAGGTCAGGATTTTCAAATCCCCTTCCTGCCGTTCCGAGTCAACCTTTCCAGCAGCATTCACACGGACAATTTCCGTATCATGCTTCTTCAGTGCTTCCTTTTTCAGATAGATCTTACCCTCTCCCCGTACATGCTCATTGGAAGTGTAAAGTTCAACCCTTTCCTGTAAAAGCCGTTTCAACTGTTCCCTCAAAATCAAGCCCTCCTTCATAGCGCCTCTTCTAATGTGTATGAAGGAGGGCTTGGTTAAAAACACAACTTCATTCGGTCCATTGCTCAACCGAGGAGCAATTATCGGTCGATGGGGTGGTTTTATCAGTCAATTCGGCTTTTTATCGGTCGTTTTGCCACTTTTATCGGTCAAATCACACTATTTATCGGTCAAACTGCTAAAAATGGAAAGGCCCCGAATGGTTGCATTCGGGGCCTTCCTTTTTATTCATTATGGTAAGTGAACTGTAATCCTTTTTCAATTTCCGCGAGCACTTCTTCGTCTTTTTCCTTCAACCTGGCTTCTTCCAAAATGGAGGTCGACCGTTCCCGACCGATTTTCCCGATCGCCCAGGCAGCCGTGCCACGCAAAACGGGGCGCGGGTCTTCTTGCATGATTTGGATCAGTTCCGGCATGGCGGTTTCATCCTTAAAGTGAGCCAATGCCAAGATGGCATTCCGCTGAATCGGCTTTTTGCCACGCCATGATCCAGATACATGTCCGTATGTCTCTTTAAAATCGCGATTGGAGATGGTGAGCAATGGCTTCAGCAGCGGTTTGGCAAGCTCGGGATCCGGCTCCATCTCTTCATGAAAATGAAAATCCATCCCTTTATTTTTTGGACAGACAGTCTGACACGTATCACATCCATATAACCGGTTGCCTATTTTCGTCCTGAATTCATCCGGAAGGAAATCTTTCGTCTGCGTCAAAAATGCAATACAGCGTTTGGCATTCAACTGTCCACCTTGCACAAGGGCACCTGTTGGGCATACATCCACACACTTATTGCATGTGCCGCACTGATCCTCCATCGGCTGATCCGGCTCGAACGGCAAGTTGGTAATCATGTCACCCAAATACACATACGAACCAAATTCCGGAGTGATGATCATGCTGTTTTTAGCGCTCCATCCGATTCCTGCCCGCTCTGCAACGGCCCGGTCCGATAGCTCCCCCGTATCCACCATTGATTTCGCCATGGCTCCAGGGACTTTCCCTTTTATAAAATCTTCAAGTAGCTGCAGTTTATTACGGAGCACGGTATGGTAATCCGTTCCCCAGGAGGCCCGGCAAAAAATCCCGCGACGCTCTCCTTTCTTGCTTTGAGGGGCATCCTTCAATTTCGAAGGGTAGGCAAGCGCAATTGATATGATTGATTGCGGTTTATCGAAGATCAATTCGGGCCTGACCCTTTTTTCGATATCCTTTTCTTCGAAGCCGGACTGATAATCCAGCTCCTGCTGTCGGATCAGCCTGCTTTTCAACTCCGTGAACGTCGTGGCTGACGTAAAACCGATTTTATCGATGCCTATTTCCTTACTATATAAAATCACTTCTTGCTTGAGTGCATGCATATCCATTTCTATCACCTTCGTTCTCTTCATTCTACCCAATGATGCTTGTAACATATCAAACCATTGGTATCTATGATAAACTAATTTCAATCATTTTTGGAGGTGTATCACTTGGAAATTAAGATTTCCTCTAATCTCGCAAGCAAAGTTCCCGATTTCAAGATTGGTTTCATTACATACGAAAACATCGAAGTCGGCCCCTCGCCGCAAATGGTAAAAGGGAGACTTCAATTATTTCAAGAAGCTTTATTTTTTGATCTTGAAGAAAAGGAACTCACGGATTTTCCGGGTATCAAAGAATGGCGGGAGATTTTCAAAATGACCGGGACGAACCCTTCACGCTATCGCCCTTCCGTCGAGGCCCTATACCGCCGAGTCAAAAAGCAGAATTACTTATCCCCTATCCATTCAGCCATCGACTTGAATAACTTCTTCTCGCTTTTATACGAGGTCCCGATTGGCATCTATGATGCAGATGCATTATCAGGTGATCTCTCCATTAAAATTGGTGGAAGTCCGGACCAATATCCTGGATTGAATGGGCGGGTGAACTCGATGGAAAACATGATCGTTTCAGCTGATGATGACGGCGCATTCGGGAGTCCCTACGTCGATTCGGAACGGACGAAGGTCACCGAAGACACCAAACATGCCATCCAGATCATCTATTTACAAGCAAAGACACCCATCAAAGAAGCCGAACAGCTCACAAAGTCATTGATGGATATGTTCCTCGAGATTCACGGCGGAGAAGGATCTTTTTCCGTCCTAGAAGGATAATGCAAAAACATGAGTCATATCGAGATAATGGCTCATGTTTTTTTTGTGTATTTTTTAACAGATTCGGAGGCTACTCCCCTGAAGTGCTCAATTCTGCAGTTGCAATTGCTGCGTGGCGAGCTTTCGATACAAGCCATGACTTGCAAGCAATTCTTCATGTGTCCCCGCCCCAGTAATCCGCCCTTCTTCCACAACCAGTAATCGATCCGCATCAATGACCGTCGACAGCCGATGGGCAATGATCAGGGTCGTCCTGCCCGCCATCAGGTTCTTGATGGCATGCTGAACAAGAAGTTCCGATTCACTATCGAGATTGGATGTCGCTTCGTCCAATAGCAGGATTTTCGGATTGCGCAACACAGCCCGGGCAATGGCAATCCGCTGCCGTTGACCACCCGATAACTTCACGCCTCTTTCCCCTACCTCCGTATCAAAGCCATCCGGAAGCCTTTCGATAAACTGGTTGGCATTTGCCATCTTTGCTGCTTCGATGATTTCATCCATTTTAACTTGACGGCCTAGCCCGTACGCTATATTTTCTTTTATCGTCCCCGTCATGATTGGACTTTCCTGTGACACATACCCAATTTGCGACCGCCATATGGAAAGTTCAATATCCTTAATTGACACCGTTCCCAACGAGACCATCCCATTCGTGGGTTCATAAAAACGTTCAATCAACGAAAATATCGTCGTCTTCCCACCACCGCTTGGTCCCACCAGGGCGACCGTCTTATTGGCAGGAACCGTAAACGATAAATCATTCAAAATGGGCTTAGACGCTTGATAGGAAAATGATACATCCTTAAACGTCAAATCAGCTGTGACCAATGTGTTATGCTTCCCTTCATAGGTTTCACCAGGTATCGAAAGGACGCCCTGGATTCGTTCCGTCGCTCCCATCGCCTTTTGAAATGCCGTAAAAAATGAGGCCATCTGACTAAAGGGCACGATGATCTGGATCATATAAATAATGATGGCAACAAGTGTCCCCGCTGTCAGTGCACCAGAAGCCACCCGAACTCCCCCATATCCAATAAGGATTACGAGAATCACCATCATGATTGTCGTCATGAAGGGGGAAATGATGGCTTGGATCCTAGCCTCCTTCAATCCAAAACGAAAGAGCTCCCTAACGCCACGATTGCCTTTTTCACGTTCCAACTCTTCGCCATTATGCGACTTCACTAGACGGACCTCGCCTAGGACCCTCCCTAGATTTCCGCTGAAGGTGGCCATTTCATCCTGCGTCTGCTTAGAGACTTTATACATCTTCCGCCCAAGCGGAATCAGGATCAGCATGGATAGCGGTACGATGCTGATCATGATGACCGTCATCCGCCAGTCCAACAGGAATAAGATGATGATCGACCCGATGATCGATATGATCCCTGAAATGAATGTCACGAAATGATTCGTGATGATCGTCTTAATCGTATTTGTATCCTGAGTGATCCGGCTAAGCGTTTCACCGGACTGATGGGAATCAAAAAATGATACGGGTAATTGTAAAATATGGTCCCATAATTTCCGGCGGATTCCAGCTACAACATTTTCACCGATATAGCTCAAAAAGTAGAAGGAAAAACCTCCCGCAACGGTCTGGACAATAAAAGCCCCTAGCAAAAGGAATATCGTTGTTCGCTCTATCCCGCTTCCAGATATCATATCAACCAGATTCTTCGTAACCAACGGGACGACGAGACTCGCTACCGTTTCCACCAAACTTAACACTACGACAAATAACACCATTCCCATTGGCAGTTTTTCCGATCTTAACAAAGAAAAAAATGATTTCACATTCAGCTTCTTATCCATGTACAACCTCATTCCTCCATTTGTGCTTACCTGAATTATAGGCAAAAGAACAGATACTTACAAATTTGCACAATAAAAAGAAATCCTGCTGTAATCAGTAGGATTTCTGCCCGAAAATATAAAAAACGCAAAGCTTCGTTCTCCAAGTAACGAAACCCTGCGTTATGAGTATGTATGATTGGAGCGGGTGAAGGGAATCGAACCCTCATCATCAGCTTGGAAGGCTGAGGTTTTACCACTAAACTACACCCGCATATCCTTGTAGAATTTTGTCGAATTAACTAATAAAATAATTATATATCTTAATAGAAAAATATGCAACCATTAAATGAAACTTTTTTCATACCCGCTTATTGTTTGAAAATAAAAAACGCAAAGCTTCGTTCTCCAGGTAACGAAACCCTGCGTTATGAGTATGTATAGTTGGAGCGGGTGAAGGGAATCGAACCCTCATCATCAGCTTGGAAGGCTGAGGTTTTACCACTAAACTACACCCGCATATCCTTGTAGAATTTTGTC
>NZ_JBNNML010000011.1:0-40998 GCF_050272735.1 Peribacillus sp. NPDC046944 | reverse complement strand
TCGAATTACTAACAACAAAAATAATTATATAGCTAATTTCACAAAAGTGCAATAGTCTTTTCGAAAAAAATAATAATAATTCCTGGAGATAGAATTAGTATATGTTTCTACCCAATAAAGATGTTAAAAAGTTCCCGGCAAAAGGATTCTTCCAAACATTAAGACCAGATCACTTCCATAAGCCTTGGATAAACTTGTTCCGCTGTTTCAAGCAACATGATCAGCTTTCGGAATGCCAAGTCCGGTAAAAATTCACCATCAAGGGAATACGAATAGCGAATCGAAATCGTCCCATTTTCCTCATATAACTTTGAAAATCGGAATTGAGCATTATATTCATTCAATAACGTATGCACGGCTGCCTTCTTATCGGGATTCTTTAGCTCTGTTACATTAAAACAAAATAAATCCGCCACTTTTTCATCTTGATTAAATGAAAAGACTAACAGGACCTTCCATCCATCCTTCAACTTCTGTTCCACTCTGAAAAAGGTGATATCTTCCTCTTTGAACTCATTCATATGGATTTTTTCGCGCATTAAAAAATCTCTAAATTTCGCAACATTTGACATCATCTCTCACCCTTTCTGTCTGTATGTACATTTTATAACGAAATATGGCATTTTTACACATATTTCGTGCATTCCCTATAAAATAGTTAACTTGTTCCCTTTCATGGACCATAAAAAAAGCATAGTAAAGGTCTCCCTCCACTATGCCCAGTATAAAAACTTAAAGAACTGCGTATTCTGGATCGGCAACTTTGACAAGCTGCTTCCCTAGGTTCTTTCCTTTAAATAAGTCCAAGAATGCCTCAGGGGTGTTTTCGAACCCTTCCACAATGGTTTCTTCGTACTTCAATTTACCTTGTTGCAGCCACTGCCCCAAATCTGAAGCTCCTTCTTGGAAACGATCTGCATAATTCCCGACCGTGAAGCCTTTCATAAGTGCGCTCGTTTTGATCATGGCCGATTGCAGGCGTGGCCCAAAATCTTTACCTTCTGCATTATAAGAAGAGATTGCACCACATAATGGGATCCGTGCATTCATATTTAACAGTTTGAAAACGGCATCCGTTACTTGGCCGCCAACATTATCATAATACACATCGACTCCATCAGGGACTGCATTCTTCAAATCCGTTTCAAAACTTTCCTTCTTATAATTAACAGCTCCGTCAAAGCCCAGTTCTTTTGTTAAATACTCTATTTTCTCATCCGAACCGGCAATCCCCACTACCTTGGCACCTTTGATTTTTGCGATCTGTCCAACGACAGAACCGACGGCTCCAGCCGCTCCGGAAACGACGACCGTTTCGCCTTCTTGCGGTTTACCGATATCAAGTAACCCAAAGTATGCAGTCAATCCCGTCATGCCCAGTATGCCTAAATGAGTCGTGATTGGTGCCACTTTAGGATCAATCACCCTGACTTGCTTTTCATTCACGACCGTATATTCCGCCCAGTCGATATTTCCCACAACGACATCGCCTTGCTTGAAGCTGGACGATTTGGATTCCACCACTTCAGCCACGACGCCACCAGTAATGACTTTATTCAACTCAAATGGGGCAATATAGGATTTAGTATCTTGCATTCTTCCACGCATATAAGGATCAACGGATAAATAAAGCGTCCGTACTAAAATCTGATTTTCTTTCGGTGAGGGAACTTCACTCTCCACAAATTTGAAATCTTCTTTGGAAGGCATCCCTTTTGGACGGTTTGCCAGTGTGATCGTTTGTTGCGTTGATTGTGTCATGCATGTTCCTCCTTGATTTTTATTACATACTATAGAAAAGTTAGCGTAGCATTGATGCAGATTAACGGTCAAAGTTTCTGCTTACTTTTTCCATACTATTCTATATGTAGCCCTATTTGTAAATCCTAAACTTTCTTATTTTGTATCAAATGAATTTCCCAATCCACAAAACAAGAAAAATAGCACTATACAGACCATTACCATATCTGGTACACTACTATAGTTACCAAGGGTAACTATTATCGGTGAGGAGGCAATAAAAATCGAGACATATCGTAAATTCTTCCATCAACTAATGTTGTTATATAGACCCTTTGAAAACAACCTCAATATACAGCTTGGTAAACACCATCTATACAGGGCCCAATGGACGATCTTATATCGCCTATTTAATGACGGACCTTCGACGCTTGTAGAGTTATCCAATTATCAAGGTGTGGAAAAACCGACCGTCACAAGGACGATTAACCGCTTAGAAGAACTCGGGTACGTTGAACAGATTCCTGGTAAGGATAAGCGTGAAAAAATCATGCATCTTACTGAGCTGGGGAGAACCGTTTATCTGGAAGTGCGTGTAACGATTGACCGATTCGAACAGGACATCCTGATAGGCGTTTCGGAGGCTGAGCAGCAAGAAGCTATACGCGTCATGGAAAGCATAAGAAATAAACTTATAAAGTGAGGAGACAAAAAATTGCAACAAGCTGCTAAACCAAAATTATGGACGAAAGATTTTATCATCGTTTCTTCCGTCAACTTTTTCATAACGTTAATCTTTTATTTATTAATGGTCACGATCGGGGTCTATGCCGTAGAAGAATATGGTGCTACCACGAGCCAGGCAGGACTCATTACCGGAATTTTCATCATCGGTTCATTGATTGGACGGCTTTTGATCGGTCGCTTCATCAACGCCATTGGCCGGAAGAATACATTATTGATCGGATTAGTCTTCTTCACCTTGGCTACCCTTTTATACTTTGTGGATTTCGGGGTTCCTTTCCTCCTCGCCAACCGCTTAATTCATGGTTTTACAATGGGGATGGCCGGAACTGCATCTGGAACGATCGTCGCCCAGATCATACCGATTACGCGTAAAGCGGAGGGAATCGGCTATTTCAGCATGAGTGCAACATTAGCCACAGCAATCGGACCTTTCATCGGGCTATCTTTAAGTCAGCATACAAGCTTCCAAGTGATATTGATTTTCTGTGTAGCCTTGGGCATCATCGGGGTACTGACGGCTCTTTTCATATATGTACCGAAATTAGAGATCTCAACTAAAACAGCTGAGGTGAAAGGCTTTAAGCTTTCTAGCTTTATTGAACCGAATGCCGTCCCAATTGCAATCATCACTTTGTTAGTGGCATTCTGTTATTCCAGCGTCCTTTCTTATATTAACTTCTATGCGATTGAAATCGACCTGGTCAGCACAGCCAGCTTCTTCTTCCTTGTCTACGCTGTTGCCGTATTGGTATCGCGTCCTTTCACAGGCCGATTGATGGACTCCAAAGGTGCAAACTACATTATGTATCCTACATTCATCATTTTTGCCGGGGGAATGTTACTCCTAAGTACAGCAACAAATAGCTTTACATTACTATTGTCCGGTATCTTGATTGGACTCGGATTTGGGAACATGCAATCAAGCACACAGGCCATTGCAGTCAAACTGACACCGCCTCACCGGATGGGGTTAGCCACATCAACGTTCTTCATTGCACTTGATGCAGGGCTCGGATTTGGGCCTTACCTTCTTGGATACATCATTCCAAAAACGGGATACAGTACATTGTACGTCATCCTGGGTATTACCGTCCTTGTCACTACCGTCCTATACTACTTCTTACATGGTAAAAAAGAACATGCCGCCATGGAAGAACTTAAGAAATCTAAGCTAGCTTGATTACTACCGATATAAAAAAATTAGCCAGAGGAGAATCACTCTCTCTCTGGCTAATTTTTTTTATTTACTTTTCACGTGCGTTTTTAATGAAGAGGGAAACAACCAGTCCGGCGACCGCAAGAAGCAGACCGAAAATAAAAGCATCTTGAACACCTGCTGTCAATGAAGCTCCTATGGCAGCTGGGTCTAATGGATTTTCCAATTTCATCATATAAGATTTTTGGGAAGCAGACATGA
The DNA here is from genome assembly GCF_050272735.1 of Peribacillus sp. NPDC046944. Taxonomy (NCBI): domain Bacteria; kingdom Bacillati; phylum Bacillota; class Bacilli; order Caryophanales; family Bacillaceae; genus Peribacillus; species Peribacillus sp. NPDC046944. The sequence continues at coordinate 37,094 of NZ_JBNNML010000011.1, read as the reverse complement.
TGGTGATCGCCACTGTCGTACCAATTGCACCCGACACTTGCTGTAATGTATTCATTAGAGCCGTTCCATCAGGGTACAATTCTTTCGGAAGTTGATTAAGACCATTCGTCTGTGCTGGCATCATGACAAGGGAAACCCCTACCATCAATAAAGAATGCAGGATGATGATCATGGTGATCGTCGTTTCTGTCGTGACGTTCGATAAGAACCATAACACGACAATCATGATGATGAATCCTGGAGTGACCAACCCTCTAGGACCATACTTATCAAAGATACGTCCCGTTATTGGCGACATGATCCCGTTCAGGACACCACCAGGTAAAAGTACAAGTCCAGCTGTGAATGCAGCCAATGCCATCCCCGTTTGTAAGTACATCGGTAAAAGAATCATGGAAGACAGGATGACCATGAAAGCAAGGAAAACGGTAATGAGCCCTAACGTGAACATAGGGTATTTCATCACGCTTAAATCGATCATCGGCTTTTCCATTTTCAATTGTCTTAACGAGAATAAGAGAAGGGCGATCAAACCGACAATGAGCGTAATCAAGACGATGGCACTACCCCATCCTTTATCCCCGGCCATACTGAAGCCATATACGATTCCGCCAAAACCAATCGTCGATAAAATAATCGATGGAACGTCAATTTTTGGTTTAGTGATTGGAGAGACATTTTGCATATATATCAAGCCAAATAATAATGCGAACACAAGGAAAGGTAACGAAATCCAGAAAATCCAATTCCAAGTAAGATGTTCAAGAATCAAGCCAGAAACCGTTGGTCCGATCGCTGGTGCGAACATGATGACGAGCCCCATTAGACCCATCGTTGCTCCCCGTTTATGAACTGGGAATATCAATAATATCGTATTGAACATAAGAGGCAATAACAGCGCTGTTCCAATTGCCTGAATCACACGGGCTAGTAGCAAAAGACCAAAACCTGGCGCTAAGGCGGCGATGAGCGTTCCAATGATGGAGAACACCAATGAAGCAAAGAATAATTGGCGAGTACTGAACCACTGGATCAAAAGCCCTGAAACCGGAACTAATATTCCAAGGGTCAACAGATAGCCTGTCGTTAACCACTGGATCGTGGAAGGGCTGACACTGAATTCTTGTATTAAATCGCCCAGTGCCATATTTAAAGCTGTTTCACTAAATAATCCGATGAATCCCGCTATTAGGAAAGCGATCAAAATAGGGGTCGTTCTAATGACGGGTGTCGAATTTTGTTGCTGTGTTGCATCTGACATAAAAATAATTCCCTCCAATTACTAACTGAATAGACCTAGCTAATCATAGTTTTTCTGTATCTCTTACTTGTTCATGAATAATGACGGAATAAGCTTGGAAATTGCTTGTAGGGGTTCTGCGCTTTTCGCTGTTAACGATAACAGGATGCCCCCTTCGATCAAAGCGTTAATGGCAAAACTTAGCTCCTTCGACCGCTCTCTACTATATCCCGCATCCAGAAACTCATTCACATAAATGGATTGCCACTGTGTAAACGCATCTTGACAGGCCAATCTTATTGGCTCACTCGTGGAATATGTCTCGCCCGCTATCGTACCTATCGGCAAGCCAACGAGATCCCCATTCTCACCGAATAACTTCGATAATTCATAAACATGATCTTGAAGTGCTTTGACAGGATCATCATTGCTGTCGAATACATGTTTTATCTCCCGTAAGACTAGATCCTTAGCATGGTTAATCGCTTCAATAGCCAGTTCTTCTTTCCCCTTTGGAAAGTAATGATAAAGTGAACCCTTGGGAATACTGCTTTCCTCAATGATTTCCTTTAGCCCTACACCATAATAACCTCGGATTCTGAAAAGACGAGAAGCCGCTTCAATAAGGATGTCTTTGGAAGTTGGTTTTTCAGACAATACTGAATCACTCCTTGAAAATTATAACAACCGGTCTACTAGTACAATAAGGGTAGCCCTGTGCTTTGTCAATCCAGAGAATCCATGGCCAAGCCTATCGCACAGGGCCCATGATCTATATATAGCCACCCATTCAAGAATTCTTATCATGATTTTTAAAATCAAGAATCGCAATGACAAACATCCCAAAACCAAGCATGAGAGACAGAACTTCAAAAGTGCCCATTCCTTCATCGCCTCCTTTCTTTCAGCATTTACGGATACAAGATTGTCCTATACAAAATTAAGAAAAAAAAAGCAAACCCATTTGAGTCTGCTTTTGTAAAGATCCTAACCATTCACTTAATAAATCCTTCAATCAAATCGATGCCAGGGAATATGCCCTATCGAAGATACTTCGAAGATTAAATTTGCGGGTATTGCAAGTAACGATCGGGTGAATGCCTTTTACTACTATAATTAAAACAAATCAATGAAGTGTTTAGCCGTTTTAGAAAGGTAGCGGTCTTTCCGCCAGATCAATGCGATTTTCGATTGAATCGCCGAATCGATAATTTCAAGCACCCTTACGCCTTTTATACCGTGTGGTGAGACGGCAGATTTCGGGACGATGCTTGCGCCGATACCCGCTGAAACCAAAGAAAGCAGTACATTTACATCATGGCACTCGCACAGAATATTGGGCTTCAATTCATTTTTCTTAAACTCCTCAATAATCTCTTCATAGATCCCCAACCCTTTTTCCCTATGTACTAATAGCAAAGGCGTATTTTCCAAATCGTTCAACGAAATTTTATCCTTAAAATGAAAGTCCTCCCATTCTTCAGGAACAACAAAAACGTTCGGTACCTCCCCTATATTCTTGATGAAAACTTGATTACTATCCACAGGTAAATAAACAATTGCGAGCTCGATATCCTGATTCTCCATATAATTGTTGATCTCATAGGGATCTCCTGCAAATAATTTAAAAGTAACAGAAGGATATTTATCGTTAAATTGTTTGACTTTGCTTGGTAAGTAAGACATATAAGCAAGTACTGCTCCAATGGCTAAAGTACCTTGTATCCCCTCACCTGTCTCCTTCACTTCGAGCATGGAGTCATCGAATAATTCCAACAGCACCTTAGACTTCTCATATAGCGCTCTTCCAGCCTCGGTTAACTCCATCCTTTTTCCATTTCTTTTCCGATCAAGCAACGTCACGCCCAGTTCTTCTTCCATAAGATTAAGTTGCTGGCTTAACGGTGGCTGAGACATATTCAATCTTTTGGCCGCACGAGAAACTTGCCCCTCCTCCGAAAGGGCAAGAAAATAGCGTAACTGTCTAATATCCATATTTCACCTCGAATTTTTATATATGACAAACATATATAAAAGTAATAATATAGGTATTTTTAATTAGTTGCAAACCATGATAAACTCATTACGTTTCAATAAAAAAGGGGTGGATGGAATGAAAACTATCAAAGATTTAAACAAAAGCTTCATTAATGGAGAATGGGTAGAAGGATTAAGTTCACGTAGATATGATATCTTAAACCCATATGACAATTCAGTAATCTCGAACGTTAGCTTGGCTACAGCAAAGCAACTGGAAGATACTTTTGAAATAGCGAAACAAGCTCAAAAAGACTGGGCAAAAGCTTCTGCAGACACACGTCGCCAGGTTATGATGAAAGTCGGGGAATACCTACAGGAAAATCGTGAAGAAATCATCGAGATGATCGCTCGCGAAACGGGTGGATCACTTATCAAAGCGACTGTAGAGTTTCAATTAACTGCAGAAATAGTAGAAGCTTCGGTCAATATGGTCGATGAAATTCATCAAATGCATGAAGTGCCATCAGCCATCGATGGAAAGGTCAATCATATACATCGTTTGCCTTTGGGAGTTATTTCTTCTATTTCACCATTTAACTTCCCTATGAATTTATCAATGAGAACCATTGCTCCAGCGATTGCATTAGGAAACGCAATCGTTCATAAACCCGATGTTCAAGTTGCATTTGCAGGCGGAATCTTCATTGCCGCAGCCTTCGAATATGCTGGACTACCAAAAGGAATCTTCAATATGATTCTTACGGATTTAGAGGAAATCGGTGACGGTATGCTGACAAATCCGATTCCTAGACTAATCAGTTTTACAGGTTCTACTCCTGTCGGAAAACATATCGGGGCCATCGCTGGACAAAACCTGAAACGAGTTGCACTAGAACTTGGTGGGAACAACCCATTCGTCGTCTTGTCCGATGCGGATGTGGATCGTGCTGTTGATGCTGCGATCTTTGGAAAATACATTCACCAAGGGCAAATTTGCATGGCCATCAACCGCCTGATTGTCCACAAAGACCTTTACGAAGAATTCATCACTAAATTCGTAGAGCGGGCAAAAGCTCTTCCATATGGTGATCAATTAGATCCTAAAACCGTGATTGGACCACTTGTGAACGAACGCCAATTAGAAAAGGTTCAACAAGTCATCGCAGATGCTAAAGCAGCCGGCGTGAATGTAGCATTAGAAGGAGAACGCGTTGGCAATGTATTGACTCCAACCATTTTCCGAGATGTTAAAAATTCAGATGCCATTGCCCAAACGGAATTGTTCTCTCCTGTCGTTTCCATCATTGAAGCAGAAACAGATGAAGACGCCATCGAGATTGCCAATGACACAAAGTATGGACTAAGCTCTGCCATCTTCTCTTCGGATTTGGAGAAAGCGGAACGGTTAGGTCTTCAAATCGACAGTGGCATGACACACATCAATGACCAAACGGTTAATGATGGCACGAATGTACCATTTGGCGGAAACAAAATGAGTGGCTTAGGAAGGTTCGGTAACCCATGGATTGTCGAAGAATTCACTGTGACGAAATGGATTTCCCTTCAAACAAATTATCGTGAATTTCCCTTTTAATTAAAATCTCTACCATAAAATCCCCTGACAATTTTACATTGTCAGGGGATTTTGTTTAAAGGGACTTTACTATCAGTCAACTGCTCACCCTGACTCTGAAGAATTCTCTTTATTTTTTCGGATTGTAAGTCACCACATCCCTTGTAAGGGTTTCACCCTTACTCACTATTATTTTCCTTGTTTGTTACAATTAGATTAAAATTCTCCCTAATGAAGGATTGCCATGAATTATGTGGAATTTATTACAAAACACCTTTAAGGATGAAAAAACATGAAAAATAAAGACTTACATGATTTCGATACGCTTGACTACCGCGAACTCATCCCAAGGAATGGGTTTATATTTAAATTCAGAAAAGAAGATAACCGCTTCGTTCATACTTTCGTTGAAGGTTCGTTCATTACAGATGCGATAACCCCTTCCGCCACGGTTGTTGGTCATACCTTAGAGGACTTCTTACCTCAGGAAACAGCCTTGGAGAAGCTAACATACTATGAAAGGGCATGGAATGGGGAAAGCGTTACATATGAAGGGCGTATCGCTGACGTACAATATGTTGCCTCATTAAATCCAATCATGAGGGATGGACAAGTCGTGGAGGTCATTGGGACATCCATCGATATTTCAGATCAGAAAAGAAGCGAAATAAAAATACAAGAATTAGAGAAACTATCAGTAGTTAGTGAGTTGGCAGCGGGAATCGCTCATGAAATCAGAAATCCATTAACTTCACTATTCGGGTTCACCCAAGTCATTAAAGAACATGTGAATGATGATTCCATCCAAGATTATCTGGATATCATGAGGAACGAATTAGATAGAATCGACGACATTGTCAATAAATTCATGTTTATAGCACAACCTGATAAAACTATGAATATTAGTGAATGCTCCATTAACTCTATCATCGCTTCTGTTATAAAAAGTCTGGAAAGTCAGGTTGCTATAAAGGGCATTAAGCTCAACTTTCATAACCAAACGATGATTACAGCAGAATGTGATCAAAGCCTCATCGCAAAGGTTTTGAAGAATCTTATCCAAAACGCTTTGGAAGCAACCAACGAAAATAGTGGGGACATAGAAGTATCATTGAAAGACATCAACCAACAGCACTATTTAATCCAAATAACGGATAAGGGCTCAGGCATGACGAAAGAAAGGTTAAAAAGGCTATTTGAACCTTTTTATACGACGAAGGAAAAAGGAACAGGATTAGGCCTGATGATTGATAGACGCATTATCGAGCTACACCAGGGAATCATTGATTTTAAAAGTGAGGTAGGGAAAGGAACGGAAGTGAACATCACTTTACCTAAAGTCCTTAAACCTAAATAAGGTAAAATCGAAGGCTGCAGAGGATGAATATGGACTCCATTAAGCTCAAGAGGCTAGCGTAACGAAAGAAAATTAGGAAAAATTAAATCAAAAATTAAGATGAAATCATATAAATAACATAAGGGCCTATCAGGGCCCTTTTCAACTTTCCTTGAATGATTCCTTCCTGCCTATGGATAGGCTGAAGTTAGTCAAGGTATAGATTCTAGCAGTTAAGATGAATAAATCTTGATAGTTATTTTCGACATATTCATCGATGATGGCCATTCCTTCCCTAAATCTATCAACCAATAAATATGTGTACGTTTCATCCCAAGTGAATCGATTTATTCTTTGGAGCTCATCCGCTAATATTTGAAACTTATACTCTTCTATTAGAAGCTTCACCTGATACAGTTTATCCCGATTCAATGTAAAGCAATTACGTTCGTCTTGGTACTGTTCTTGGACAAATTTCACAAAACCATCTATATTTTCAGCCAGCATTCTCGCCATTTGCATCTCGAAATTCATATTTCCCCTTCCCTTCTTTCCTTTCCATCCTAATAAGAGTGTATGTTCTAAGATATTATTTTAATACTAGCAATATACTTAATCCTTCATGATTCATAAGAAAGAAAAAAAAGATGACACTCCGTATAAAGCACGGAGGTCATCTTCTTGTTGCCTTGTATAGATACTTTTAATGAATATCTTGCTTCCTGAAACTGCCGCCTTTGACTTCAGCTACGTCATATACGGTCACAAAGGCATTCTTATCAATTTCATAAATGATTTCTTTCATTTTACTTTCTTCCAAACGGTTAATGACACAAGTGATTTCCTTGAATAGCTCATTTGAATAACCGCCATAAGCATCATTATAAGTAGCACCACGACCTAAACGATCGCGAATCGTCTCTACCATTAATTCTGGTTGTTTCGTAATGATTTTGAAAGTTTTTGAACCACTTAAACCCTCTTCCACGATATGAATGACTTTAGATGCAATAAAGTATGCGATTGCCGATAGAATAGCCCCCTGTAGGCCAAATACTGTGGAAACGACAATAAACACGAACGTGTTCAAGAATAGGATAAGGTCACTTGTTCCGAAAGGTAATTTTCTAGAAAGTAATACGGCCAACATATCGATTCCATCCAATGCCCCACCATTACGCAATGCTAGACCCATACCAAAACCGATGATGATCCCTCCGACAACGGTAACGAGCAATGTATCACCCTCAATGATTGTAGGGACATGATGCATCAGGACCGTACCGACTGCCAACGAGGCAATGCCGATAACGGAATAAAAAGCAAAACTCTTACCGATTTGCTTATACCCTAACCAAACAAAAGGAATGTTAATGATTCCAATCAGAACGCCTAACGGTAATCCAAACAATTGGGAACCAACGATGCTTAACCCTGTTACGCCTCCATCCGATACGTTATTCGGGATCAATACGGCTTCCAATCCGTATGCTGCAATAAGCGCACCGATTATAATAAGGATTACTTTGGAAACGACCTTCAGTTTATTACTTCTTTTCTTTCTACTATGCATTTGATTTCCCCGTTTCATTTCGCTTCGTTCCTACTTATTTTTCAGTCTCCAGCCCATGGTGCAAGTGGCTTTTAACGATAACATTTTTTATTGTTCTGTTATAAAGTATAGCGTAAATCAATAAAAATCAAAAATAATAAGGTAAAAAAACTCGGAATTTGTCATGGTAGAGAAGAGGTTGTCTGTTGATGCAAAAGGCTTCATAAAAAAGTTCTCCATCGCAAAAACGGCAACTTCCCTTGAGGGTAAGTTGCCTTCCTTAAAACGCATCGTTTTCGCTACACATCGACATCAGCCCCCTAACGAAGCCCTTTCTATTAAAGCACCTTGCTTAAAAAGGACTGGGTGCGCTCATGCTGAGGATTTCCAAATAATTCATTTGGTTCGTTTTCTTCGACGATATACCCACCGTCCATGAATAGGACACGGTCCCCGACCTCCCGGGCAAAGCCCATTTCATGGGTGACCACAACCATGGTCATCCCCTCTTTGGCCAGCTGTTTCATGACTTCTAGAACATCCCCCACCATTTCAGGGTCAAGTGCGGAAGTCGGTTCATCGAAAAGCATGATTTTTGGATTCATGGCTAGTGCCCTCGCAATGGCCACCCGTTGTTTTTGCCCGCCTGATAGCTCTCCGGGATAACTTTTCGCTTTCTCTCTAAGCCCTACCTTATCCAGTAATCCATATGCGAATTCTTCCGCCTTTCCTTTCTCGATATCCTTTATTTTAATGGGTCCCAATGTAATGTTCTCCAAAACGGTTTTATGTGGGAATAGATTGAAATGCTGAAAAACCATCCCTACCTCTTGTCTCACTTTATTTATATTGATTTTCGTTTTTTTATTCGTTATCTCATGCCCGTTTATCACTACCTCCCCACCCGTAACATCCTCAAGGAGGTTAAGGCAACGAAGGAATGTACTCTTTCCAGAACCCGAAGGACCAATAACGCAAATCACTTCTTTTTCCTGCACAACTGCATTGATATCTTTCAGGACTTCCACCTGACCGAAGGATTTCTTCAAATTTTTCACCGTGATCATGCTCATCTTAATTGGACCCTCCTCTCTATGAAATTAGCAAGCAAGGTTAACAGGTAAATGATGATAAAGTAGACTACACCGACAGTCAGCCAAATCTTGAACGCTTCAAATGTCGCCGACGCCTGAATCTGCCCTTGCTGGGTCAAATCCGCAATGCCTATGATCGATAGAAGCGAGGTGTCTTTTAAACTGATGATTGATTGGTTCGTGATAGTAGGGAGCATTCTCCTGAAAGCTTGCGGAAGAACGATGTAGCGCATCGTTTGTGGACTGGTGAATCCGATGGATCTCGCTGCTTCCGTTTGTCCTTTATCAATGGATTGTATGCCCGCTCTTATTATCTCGGCAAAGTATGCCCCTGCATTGATTGCAACGGTGATGATCCCAGCCGTTGTATTGTTCAGGGAGATCCATTGCAGGGAGTTTATCCCGAAGTAGATGAAAAACAATTGAACGATAAAAGGAGTTCCCCGAATCGCGTCTACATAGATCTTCGCTATCCAATTCAATATCTTGAGTGGGGCCAGGCGCAGCATGGCCACGACTAAACCGATTAAAAAACCTAATATGATGGCAATCACAAATATATATAGCGTCACTTGCAGTCCTTGTAATAAATAGGGTAACGCCGAAACAATGATATCCATTCTTTTCATCTCCTTTCAAAAAAGAAGGCGCGCTTTAAGCGCGCCTTAAGCATCCTTTATTCACCAAGATATGTTTTTAAAATCTCATCGTATGTTCCGTCTTCTTTAAGGTTGGCAAGCCCTTTATTGATTTGTTCCAGCAGCTCCTGATTCTTCCCTTTCAATACGGCAATGCCATACTGATCACCATTCAAACGATCTCCCACGATTTGTAGGCCTAGGTCCTTCTGAGTGATTGCATAGGAGATAACCGGGTAATCTTCGATAAGCGCTTCTGCATTTCCGTTCGACACTTCCTGAAACATAGCTGGGCTGTCATTGAATTGAACGACTTTAATTCCTAGTTTCTTAGAATTATCTTGTGCATATTTGGCACCCGTCGTTCCTTTTTTCACGGCCACGGTTTTTCCTTTAAGGTCATCAACAGATTTAACGGCCGTATTATCCTTATTGACGACCACCGTCAATCCGGCATCGAAATATGGCTCCGAGAAATCCACTACTTTTTTTCTTTCATCGGTGATGCTCATTCCTGCAATGGCCACATCAAGCTGATTCGCTTGCAGTGCCGGGATGATCCCACCAAAATCCATTGGGGAAAGTTCAATCGTAAAGCCTTGGTCTTTCGCTATCGCCTGGATTAAATCAATATCAATACCCTTATAATCATTTCCATCTTTAAATTCAAATGGTGGGTAGGTTGTATCCACACCCACTTTGTAAACCTTTTCATTTTTCTCTTCTGTGGCGCTACCATTCCCTTTCTCTTTCACTGTTGTGTCACTGCTTCCACAAGCTGAGATTAAAAGAGTAAGAATGAAAAACAAACTAAGTACACCAATTTTCTTCATAAAATCCCTCCGATATACCTTTTTAGGTATTTTCTCACTAACTACTTATATCCTATAATATAACATAAATATAAAAAAATGTTATATTTGTAGTCTGGATAAATATAAAACATCCGCTGGATATCCATTACTGGTTCAGTAGAATCTTTTCGAGGATGGGCTAGATTTCTTATGAAAAGTTTTTATTTACTAGGGAGGAGTACACTCGTACCGGTGAATAGTACGATAACCCTACTAGACGGGTAGATACCTATATGCCTTGTCCCTTCTTCCAGAATTCATCCCCATAAGAAAAAGGACGATCATAAATGACCATCCCTGGATTATTCTTTTTCGTAAAGTTTTCACTCCATAATAAAAACATTTGCGCTTTATTTATTGGGTCTATACTGGATTGGGTCTTGTTTCAGTCTATCTTGTTCCCCAACAAACTCAATACTAATGACATTTGCCAAATTTATATGTTTGCCGCCGACTTGAAGCCACGTCGCATTCTGAATTAACTGCAGGTTAATGATGCTCGCATGATCAGTTAATGGCTCATTTGCCTCTAACTCTTCCGTTACTCCATTTACATAATAAAACTTATATTTCTCTTTACTCATTTTTCATCATCCTCTTTTCACCTAACGTACTTTATTCGACAGAGATACATGATAGTCCTGCTTATATGGTGAATATAAAAATAAAAACGTTTATTCCTGGTCTCTTTTTCTCTTGCGGGTTTTTATGGAGTTTGATATAAATGGCCATATTCCAAGTTATACCAAATCAACCTGAGGCAGGAGGATGTTTACTATGAATGATTTACTGATGAAAGTTTTCACATATCGAAAAGCGAGAAGATTTGAAGATGCTAAAAACGTAATGAAAACATTAATAAATAAAGAACCTGACCATGCCATATTTCAGTATCAAATGGCTTGGTGCTACGATAATTTGGGATTGGAAACTGAGGCAGTCCCTCATTACGAAAAAGCCATTCAATTAGGACTCCCTCCTAAAGACTTAGAAGGAGCCTATTTAGGATTGGGAAGTACTTATCGATCAATAGGAAGATATGTAGAGGCACAGAACCTTTTTGAAGAGGCGCTATTATTATTCCCAGACTCTGAGCAAATAAAAGTTTTTTATTCCATGACCTTATATAATTTAAAGCAATATGAAAAAGCGATGGCAGTCCTTCTAAACACTTTAGTCGAAACGACATCTGACGAATCCATATTACAGTATAAAGAAGCCATCGTTTTTTATAGTGACAAATTAAATCAGACATGGTGATACGCAGGTCATGTTAGCCTATCACCATTTGCAGCATTATCCGAAGTATTGGTTCAGTATCTCTTTAAAACGTTTCTTATCGACTTCCTCTTTTTCTACTTTCCCGTCTGCCCATCGGGTAAAGGAGGTTTCCGTCAACGTGATACTCCCATTGTCGGTAAGTCTTGTAATCAGTCGACTTTTGTTAAAAGGTGAATTCGGATGTTGCCTGATGATGGTTTGTACCTCATTCAATTCCTTCATTTGTTCTACAGGATGTGCCGTATCAAAGGCATAGCCTATTCTCCATTCAGGATCTTTATGCTTCAGCTTCAGTTCCAGGATATGATCGCCATGATCGGTATCCATCCGTTTCACCCGGAATTCCCCATTGTTAGAATGAACGGTTTCCCCGTTTAACGGTACTGGCCTTAACGGTAAGTTGCCTCCAAAACCCGTATCCACTAAATAGGGTTTCCCTTCATGCATTAAGAGTATGGCTACATGTGTTCTTCCGGTTATCGACCATCCTTGGTTGTATATCACTCCGCGAACCAAGGAGACATCCAATCCATTTTCGAGGAAGAAAAAATAGAGGGCCGCATTCAGTTCATAGCAAACGCCCCCCTCATTCCTCATCAAGACTTTCTCCATAATGTTTTCTTCGGAGATATCACTTGATTGTTTGGCAAGGACCGATGAGTTTTCAAAGGGAATCGTGTTGGCCGTTTTCTCAAGTATATTGGGAATATTTCCAAACGTTACTTTTTCACTTTCCGAGATTCCAATTCTTTTTCGAAACAATTCATTGATTTGTCCCATGTTCGACTCTCCTTATTCAATGTTTTGATAAGATATGTGGTATATGTCTTGTACCTTATCATATCCCCCGTGAAATCGAAAAATATTAAATATGAATATTCATACTTTGATTCCTTTAATCATTCTAAAAATGTATACGCGCAAAAAACATCCAAAGAACGTTCTCTTTGGATGTTTTCGGTTTATCCCATTCATTTCAATCTATTGATGAATGGACCATAATTACGGCTGTTATGTTGAACGGACAGCCATTTTAACGTCGTGAATTCTTCAAGTACCCATTCTCCATTGAAGCGGCCAAGACCTGAGTCTTTTTCTCCTCCGAAAGGCATGTGTGGCTCATCGTTAACGGATTGATCATTAACATGAATCATGCCCGTGTGGATTTTATGAGCGACTTGTGTGCCACGTTCAAGATTTGAAGAATGAACGGATCCGCTTAGGCCGTATGGATACGCATTGACCATTTGGATTGCGTCTTCATCATTTTCAAAAGGTATCAAGATGGCAACCGGTCCAAAGATTTCGTTCTCAGCAAGTGGCATCGTATTTGTCACTCCAGTGATCACGGTCGGCTGAAGAATATTGCCATTTGCTTGTCCGCCCAAGCGAATCTTGGCTCCTTGCTCAACGCTTCCTTCTATATCTTTTAAGATACGATCGACCTGATCTCGGTTGATGAGCGGTCCTACATTGGTATCCTCATTCGCAGGATTTCCGTATTTAAGTTTTCCTGCAAGTTGGGTGAATCGTTCAGCAAATTCGTCATAAATGTCTTTATGGACAAAAATCCGATTGATTGCCATACAGATTTGTCCTTGGTGATAGAATTTCCCGAATAATGCGGAATCGACGGCTTGCTCGATATTTGCGTCATCAAGCACGATGAAGGCATTATTTCCGCCCAATTCCAATGCTGTTTTCTTAAGTCCCCGACCTGCTAGCTCTCCAATATGCCTGCCCACTTCCGTGGAGCCCGTAAAGGAAATCAGGCGTGGGGTCGGATGGGTAACGATATCATCACCGATTTCAGATCCGCGCCCGACAATGACATTCAACAAGCCTTTTGGAAGGCCTGCCGCTTCAAAAATGCTGGCAAAGATCAAACCGCCAGTGACCGGTGTATCTGTAGCAGGTTTGATGACGACCGCATTTCCGGTAGCTAGTGCCGGGGCTATAGATCGAATCGCCAGATGGAAAGGGAAATTCCATGGGCTAATGATGCCGATTACGCCTAATGGATTTCGATACACACGATTTTCTTTTCCCGGTACTTGTGAAGGAAGGATTTTCCCCTCCATGCGATATGGATAAGTGGTAGCCTCTTTCAAGATGTTGAGGGAAGCTTGGAATTCAGACTGAGCCTTCATGAAGGTACTTCCTGATTCTTTAATAATCCAATCGGTGATCAGGTCCTTATTATCCTGCATGACAAGGATGGCTTTTTCCAACACTGCCCGTTTAACTTGCGGAAGTTCGTTAGCCCACTTTTCCTGTGCAAGGCTTGCTGCTTCATAGGCCCTGTTCAGATCTTCTTTTGTAGCGGCCTGGATGGTGAAAAGTTCTTCACCTGTAAAAGGATTGACGTTCGTCATCGACTTGTCACTATTCCCTGTTTGCCATTCTCCATCTATATACATACGAGTAAAATCTATATTCATCATTTATGTTTTCTCCTTTACATGTATCTATTGTGTCATTCACTTCGAGGGGATTGTTCATGTGCTTAAGCAACCGCCCAACACTTTAGACAAAATAGATAGAAAGCGTCTAAAGTGTTTATATTCATACTTTAAACCTCTTACGTCTTTTTGTAAACTTATCCGCCTCAAGGCATGGAAAATGGGAGTATGATATAATTTTCGTATTGAAGGGGGTGTCGTTTTTGCGAAAAATCGCACCTGAAGAAAAACAATTATTGAGAAAATCCTATGTAAAAAGAATCATGAACGTGGTACGTACGAAAGGGTTCCTATCCCTGACCATTTCAGATATGGCCAAATTGATGAATATAAGCCGGGCTTCTTTATATAATTACTTTTCCTCAAAAGAAGAAATCCTTTTAGAAGTGATCGAATACTACCTTGCCTACATCCATGAAGCCGATCAGATGATTGCCGATGAGTCCTTATCGTATCAGATCCGGCTTCAAAAGGTGTATGAGCAAACGATCTTATCGGCGCTTTATGCATCTGACATATTCATGAGTGACTTAAAGATTGGCTGTCCCGCACTCTATTCAAGAAAGATGGAGGCGAGAAAAGAACGGCTGGCTACCGTCCACTCGTTCTATTCACAGGGAATGGCAGATGGAATTTTCCATGAGCTGAATCCCACAATCCTGATCATTCAGGATGAAGCTGCACTGAAAGTCATGACGGACTCCTCCTTTTTATTAAAAGAAGGACTTTCCTTGAAGCATGTCCTTTATGATCATTATCAAGCGAAGACAGTACAAGTGCTAAAACCTGAGGCAATTGACGGCGAAGTGGATGAACAGATCCATGAAGTGATCGAACGCATCCTTCAAAAGCTTGCATCGACATTCTGATGATCATGAAAAAGGGGCTGACCAAGAAAATTTCTGGTCAGCCCCTTTGCTTCTATTCATGTACCTTCATGACTATTTTCCCTGTATTCTTATTCTGTTCCATATGTCGGTGGGCCTCTTGGACACCTTCAAACGGGAAGGCTCGATCCACTATCGCCCTGATTTTGCCTTGTTTGAATAACGGCATCGCTTTTTGGACGAATTCTTCCGTCAGCTCTTTTTTATACGCATCGCTTCTTGGAGTCAATAAGGTACCCTTCAAATGGACCCTCTTAAGCAGCAGATCCATCAAGTTCACTTGATTCACCACGGTTCCGCCCAGGATGCCGATTAACACCCAGCGTCCATCCGTGGCTATGCTTCTAAGATTTTTCTCCCAGTATGAAGCACCGACGAAATCAAGAATTACATCCACGCCTTTATTATCAGTGGCCTTCAGTACTTCTTCGTCGAACGATTGTTTTTTATAATTGATGCATACATCCGCCCCAAGGGATTGGCAAAACTCCAGTTTTTCTTCCGAACCGGCGGTTGTGATGATCTTTGCTTGGGTCATTTGTTTAGCCAATTGGATAGCGGCCGTACCGACTCCACTTCCTCCGGCATGAATCAACACGGTATCCTGATCTTTTATTTGTCCTAACCAGAACAGAGTTTGAAAAGCTGTCAGAAATACTTCGGGAATGGCTGCAGCTTCTTCAAATGTGAGGTTTTCCGGTACCAACATTGCCCGGTCCGCGGGCATGACGGCGTATTCTGCATATCCCCCACCATTAACGAGTCCCATTACCCTTGTTCCTAAATCGATACGGGTTCCAGGTGCTGCTTCCACTACTTCACCGGCCACTTCGATGCCTAAAATGGGATTGGTCATGTATCCAGCTTTTCCTTCCCTGGCTATGATATCCGTTCTGTTGATTGCAGAGGCCTGCACCTTGATCAACAAATCACCAGGACCTATACGTGGAATGGAAAATTCCTCAAATTCTAATTGATCCGCACCTCCAGGTTGCTTCACTGTCACTGCTTTCATTTATAATCTCCCCCAGTCCTTTTTGTGAGCTATATGCTACTCTAAATAAAAGCATCAGGCAAATCATTGAATGTCAAAACTAGGAAAGCGTTAAAATAAGCATGATTCCCTTGCTTCCTAATCAGAAAAAACCTGCCCCCCGAGGGACAGGTTACAAAACATGATAATTAAAAGGTCTTATTTCAATACGGCCTTACCATCCAGATCATGATGCAATTGAGTAGCGGGAACCTTTGGATTAGGGATTTGACCTTTTGCAACGGGCTCGGCTACATAGACAAAATCTCCTGTTCCATCCGGAGCGCTTCCTGTCGCCCATAGACCTTCTGCTGATTCTTGTCCTTCTGAAAGGTTCCAGAATTCATAGGCTTCCTTCTGTGATTCCAATTCGGCTTCAGGTGGGAAGGAAGCCGGCACGACTACACCATTTTTCTCTTCTAACTCTGCAATGGCTGCCATCCATTGATATTGGTGATAACGATCGCGTGCAAGCATTTTACGGAAGGTCGCACGTACACCTTCATCTTTTGTCATATGGTACAAACGCGCTACCTGCAAACGTCCTTGACTCTCAGCATGCAGGTTTGAACGCATGTCCGCTAATAAATTACCACTCGCTACGATGTAGGAACCGTTCCAAGGAACACCATTTGAGTTCGTTGGCAGTCCCCCAAGTCCGCTTACAAGCAGATGCTGTGGATTGATGCCGCCCATGATGGCTGCTGTTACCGGGTCTTTGGCTGCTTCTGCTTGATCTTCGGGTGAAGCTCCATCCAGCAATTGACTAATCAAGGAACAAAGCATTTCAACGTGTCCAATTTCCTCCGTACCAATGTCCATCAACATGTCCTTATACTTTTCTTCTCCACGACAGTTAAAGCCTTGGAATAAATATTGCATCATGACTGTCATTTCCCCGAACTGTCCACCCAATACCTCTTGGATTTGACGGGCAAGCATAGGATCCGGACGATCTGGTTTCACTTCAAATTGCAATTCTTTTTGATGACGAAACATAATGATTCCTCCTTTAGTTTTCTAGAGTTTTTATCCGTGCTATTTTATGAATCTTTCTTTGCTGTTAGGTTGACATCGTCCCTTCCTTTTTCCGAATGGAAGGTTACTAATTACTGTCACGTTTATTTTATTACCCGGATTTCCTGCCCCAAAACCACAAAAATCTTCACAAAAAAATTTGTGAATACTGGTTGAATAAGAGGTTCATTTTGTCCTTCGGGTGGTATAGTAGAAACAATGGATATTATCAATATATGGAAGATACTTAACTGTAGGGAGACTTATAGTTTCAAAAAAACTGAGAGGATTCACGGTTTAGTATACCTACGATTCATTGAAGGAGGATACATATATGGACGTTAGACCACGGCACCATAAAAATAAATCCATGTCGGAAAATCGCTATATCCATTCGTCCCGCAATCTTTGGTCGGGCATCTTATTCGGCATTGGCCTTGTCGCCTTCATAGATGAAATGGTTTTTCATCAACTCCTGCATTGGCATCATTTTTATGATAAGTCGACGACCAATATCGGACTCGTTTCTGATGGTTTATTTCATGCTTTGAGCTGGTTTGCGACCATCGGTTCTTTATTCATGTTCGCTGACCTTCGCAGACGGAATGCCTTATGGTTGAAAAGATGGCAAGGCGGTGTGTTTCTAGGGGCTGGTGGCTTCCAATTATATGACGGGACCATTCAACATAAGCTGATGAGGCTGCATCAAATTCGTTATGATGTGGATATCCTCCCGTACGATATGATTTGGAATATAATTGCTGCGGCATTGATTGTAGTCGGTGTCTACCTTATCTATCGAACAAGACGAAGCACGATAATAAGAGCGAAAGAATCTAAATCATCATGACAAAGGATGAACATATGCACCATATCACGAGTGGGCCTGCTTCCGGACTCTCTCTGGTGATTCTACTCGTCATCATTTTGGTCCTATATATAGCAGCGATGATCCTTTCCAACCGGAAGCATAAAAAGTGGCCACTTTACCGAATGTTCTTTTGGGTGTTCGGAGTGACTTGTGCTGCCGCTTCAGTGATCGGACCCATAGCAGACCGGGGTCATATGAATTTCACCGCACATATGGTCAGCCATTTGCTCCTTGGCATGCTTGCTCCACTGCTGATGGTCCTTGCAGCACCCATGACTCTTCTGCTCCGCACATTAAAAGTACCTCACGCAAGACGACTTTCACGTCTGTTGAAAACCTGGCCAGTGCGCATTTTGAGTAACCCCATCACAGCATCCACCTTGAATATCGGAGGGCTTTGGGTGCTTTATACGACGGAATTGTATGCGGCCATGCACCAACATGCCTCTCTCTATCTGTTGGTGCATATCCATGTATTCCTTGCCGGCTATCTTTTCACGGCTTCCATGGTTTATATCGATCCGGCCCCGCACCGGTTCAGTTTCGTATTCCGATGCATTATCTTCGTCCTTGCTTTAGCCGGTCATGGAATCCTATCCAAATACATCTATGCAAACCCTCCAATCGGGGTCATGTCTCACCAGGCGGAATCCGGAGCCGTCCTCATGTACTATGCCGGGGATGCCATCGACCTCGTACTCATTGGTTTGCTTTGCTTTCAATGGTATAAAACCGCCAGACCCCGTCCGCCGCTAAATACGGAATTTTAATCCCTATGATTTTATGTTTAATCATCCCTATTTGGCTCATACTAATTTCTAGGAAAAGAATATTAGGGATGGAGCTGAATGGAACTTGGAATATGAAACGAAGAACACGACAGAAGCCGCTCTTCATGAATATAAAGCTGGAATTGGCTCTTTTACGGAAAAGATGCCTGAACTTGCAACAAAGTTCAATTCTTTAACGGAAGAATGCTTTAAAGAAGGCACCTTATCGAAGAAGCAGAAACAACTGATAGCTTTAGGGATAAGCTTATATTCCCAGGATGAATATTGCATAATCTATCATACGAAAGGCTGCCTCGATCAAGGTTGCTCGGAACAGGAAATACTTGAAACAATAGGCGTAACCGTTGCATTTGGTGGTGGTGCAGCGATGAGCCAGGCAGTCACGCTCATCCAAACG
Organism: Peribacillus sp. NPDC046944; assembly: GCF_050272735.1. NCBI lineage: Bacteria > Bacillati > Bacillota > Bacilli > Caryophanales > Bacillaceae > Peribacillus > Peribacillus sp. NPDC046944. The sequence goes on along the minus strand of NZ_JBNNML010000011.1, from coordinate 18,088 downwards.
TGCATTGATGATTTGAACCAGCTCAAACAATAACAATCGAAACAAGGAAAGGCGAGCATATTGCATGCTCGCCTTCTTTAATGATTATGGTCCGATCAATGGGTCATATTGTTGTTGGTATTGGTTGGATTCCCGCTTGCAGGAGCAAATGAGTTTATCATTTGTTGCATATCCTGCTGTTGAAGCTGTGGTACTTGGTAATAATGATGTTTGTTTTGATAAAGCGAAATCTCATAGGCCATCTCTATGCAATTCGGAACGGAATCAGCGATGACCCGACGCAGTACTGGATTTGTCATCTCAAGTGCGGACATGGCTTTTAACGTTGCACTGGATTTCAAAGCCCCTAGCATCAAGCCCGAAATTCCTTGATCATTAATCTCTGACACCGATTGGTAAGGTTTCTTCGGCTTCGATGGTTTTAGGCCATAAATAAAATCATTGCCTTGATTCATATTGTAGGTTTGGGTTGGGACGGAAGGTTTTTGCCCCGTCTGGAAAGCCTCTAAGGAAGTATTATATTCCTGTTGGATGAACTGATATTGACGATCAAGGATATCCAATAATTCTGGGTCCTGTACATGTTGACGGAGCAACATATAGGTATCCAAAACACTAATCGTCCCCGCTAGCACTTCGTGTGCATCAAATAGTTCATGACCACCATGATTCATTTGCGGAGGTACCGCGCCTGTTTGCATATTTTGATGTGTTTGACCCTGTTGTTGATTTTGATTTTGCACTTACATCCCCTCCTTGTATGATGTTGGAACCAATATTAGTATGGGTAAACCGATAGGGAATATTCATGCCTGTTCCCTTCCATTGACCAAATTTCTCATTGATATATCGTTCTTCGTTGCGATGAATAACGGTTTGATATCGGGGTACATTACAATATGATTGCCTATTTCATAAGGAGGTTGACGATGGGAATATTAAGTGGAAATCCAAAAGAAGAACCGATGCACTATGGAGAAGTATTTGGAACGTGGACCTATTTAGTAACGACAAAGGGCTGTGTCGCTTGTCATCAAACCTTGCTCAACCATGCTGGTGATGAAGATCTGCGTAAATTGATTTAAGAAAAAATCGAACGAGGGAAACAGGAAATCGCCGAAGTGGAAGCACTATTGAAGGAAAATGGTATCGGATTACCGCCAACGCCACCTGATCGATCAAAAGTCGATATTGATGAAATCCCCGTTGGCGCCCGCTTTCAGGACCCGGAAATCGCCGCTTCCATATCCATGGATATTGCAGCCGGTTTAATAGCTTGCAGCAATATGATAGCCCAATCCATACGGGAGGATATTGCAGGGATGTTCGAACAATTCCATGCTGAACATGCAGCTATGGGTGCCAAATTCCTTCATTTGAACAAGAAAAAAGGATGGTTGGTCCCGCCACCCCTCCATTTTAATAAAACGAAATAAAATGAATCCCCCGAATAAAGGGGGATTTCTGTTTTATTCTTTTAACCCCTCAAGAATGGGATATAGTTCTTCTAGATGTTTGATTTCATAGGAAGGGATGACTTCATTCCGTTCCTTGTCATGACGATTGATCCATACCGACTGAATGCCGGCACGTGTGGCACCAAGAATATCCGTCATTAAATTATCACCGACCATGAGCACTTCATCCTTATCAAGATTCATGAGTTCAAGTGCATGCTCAAAAATGGAAGCATCCGGTTTTCCGCGTCCAAACGCACCGGAAATGACAATCTGATCAAAATATGGGACAAGTTCAGGCGTGATTTCAAGCTTCGTATTTTGAAGCTGGGGTGAACCATTCGTCAGCAATAACAATTTGTACTTTCCTTTTAACTCATCCAACACGCGGAAGGACTCTTCATAGATGAACGGCTTTTTCCGTCTCTCAGCCGGAAAGCGTTCTGCAAGTTCCGCCCCGAATGCCGGATCATCAATACCTAGGGCCTTCAACCCTCTGGTCCATGCCTCTTTCCGGTATGTCGGCACAATCTTGGCCATTTTCCGGAACTCATCATGGTCATCCTGAAAATCTCCCCAAAGCCCTTCGAAAGGATTGATTCCAATCATTTTCGTAAACTCGTATGTATCATAAGAAGAATAAAGCTCACGTGCTTCCTTGCGCACCGCTTCCTCAAACTCGCCAATATTCACGTCATACTTCGCCTTTGCCACTTCACATGTTGCTACAAAAGCTTCTTTCACACTTTTCTGATCCCAGAGTAATGTATCATCCAAATCAAAAAATATAGCTTTCACCAAGACGTTCACCCTCTTTTCCATTCGTTATATTCGAAAAAATTGCACTATTACAATAATAAACCACAACGGTTGGAAAAAGAATAACTATTGGGGAAATTACCTACATCTTTTTCTGGAATAATAAAAAGATTTTCGCATTACTTACACGGATACAAACCACCCATACCACTATCATTGTGGCCCCTTACAAACTATTTTCCACTTATTTAGGAAAGGGGACCTTTTCGAACATATATAACCTCCCATTGCTGGCGACTGCATACTTCGGACCAGAGAACCCCCTTCGGATCAACTCTTTCCTTATATACACCATGAGAGCCGCATGACTCACGATCAGGGTATCTTGCTCCCCATTTGCCAAGATTTGATCCAGTGCTTGATTGATCCGCTTTTCAGCTTTCTTGATTTCCAGTCTCGTTTGCTTGTTCAAGAATGAGGAGCACCGAATCCAGATGGCCCATAGAATGAAGGGCAGTTTCACTTTCCCTTTAAGAGGGGGCGAAGGAATTTCACGCAGTTCCTTCATTTGAATGATTTTATCGGGATAAATATGCTCGGCGGTCTTCAGTGCCCTCGACATATCGCTTGTGTAGCAAGCCTTCCACTCCACATCCAATAGTGGAGTTTCCCCATAAACAATATCCGCTTCATCATAATCCTTGAACCATTGGTCCATGAAATCGGCCGTCACATACTTTCCGGTTGGAAAATCATGATTGACCTTAAAATGTCGTACAAGTCCAATTTTCATCCTATTCCCCTCATTATCTGTGTAATATAATTGATACGTAAATAACACTATCTAGTTAATCAATACCCTTATATAATGGAACTGTAAAAATATAGCACTAGGAGGAATGCGCATGTGGCCAATCAAAAACCTCTCAAAAATCGTCCTCGCTACCATACTAGCTTTTTCAACTATTTCATACTTTCTGCTATCAACTGACTCTGCTTCCGCTGCCACTACCGAAAATGCCTTGGTCAATACGAAGAACAGTGATTTGACCGTCAGGAGCGGTCCTGGGACCAACTATAAAAAAGTCGGCTCCCTAAAGAAAGGAAAATCAGTGACCGTCTATTCCAGAACCAAATCGGGATGGTCGGAAATTCGTTACAAAGACAAAAAATCCTATGTATCTACTAAATATTTAGCGTTCAGCCCCGTGAAGATTACCAAGAAGAAGTATAAAAGTATCAGTGACTTATCGTATCCTCAAGTATCCGGACTAAAAAGTAAAACAGCCCAGGAAAAAATCAACCGAACATTCACTAAACATGCCAAAGAAGCTTATACATCCTATTTAAAAGTGAAACAAGCGGATAAGGAAGATAAAAATGAAGAGTGGTGCAATGGGAAAACGTGTAACTATATGTATGCGACCCAATATAAAGTGAAGTACAACCAAGACGGAAAGCTAAGTATCCTGCTCTACAATTATGTATATGAGGGCGGGGCACACGGAATCGGCGCTGTAACATCATATAATTTCAAAATATCTTCCGGCAAGCAAATGAAAATTGCCGACATCCTCACATCGAAACAGAAATATAAGAAAGTACAGAAGTACGCTTACAAATACATGAGCAAACATGAAGACTTTTTTGTCGATAAACAAAGTGATGTTCCCGTAAACAAACATTCCCAGTTTTATTACACTAAAGACGGAATTTATCTAATATTCCAGGAATACGAAGTAGCTCCCTATTCTTCCGGAAACCCATCCATAAAAATCCCGGGGGCGGTTTATAAATGATGTAGTTTGGCATGGGGATTGGCTTTAACTCCTATGCCTTTTTACTACCCTTTATTCATTCTCGCTAACATATGATAAAGAATAGACAGATCCATCTCAATCTGTTACGATTTTTGGCGAGCGAGCATCATAAGAAATCGCATAAAGGGGTATCTCCATGTCAGATATATTAAATAACGTCAACACGTACCAACTGTTGGATAAAATAGAAGAAAACATCTTTTTAACGGATTCCGACCATACCATTGTTTGGTTTAACCAATATGCGAGGGATCTTTTAGTAACCATCGGTCCCTATGTGAGAATAACAAATCCCGATGATTTCATTGGACTAAACGTCAGTTCCTTTCACGGGGAACGACAGGAAAAAATTCTTCGGGATGGTCCTTTTCCACACTCGGCACAAATCGTTCTTTTCAAAAAATTCAGTGCCAATATCATGGTGGATGAAATACTGAATGAAAGTGGAAAGCGAACAGGCTTTATCCTCTCATGGCAAGATGTAACGGAATATGAGGAAACGATCAAGGAAGGCAAAAAACTGCTTATGGAAATCGATACGCCGATAATCCCAACCGTCCACGATTCAACGGCTTTAGTGCCTATCATAGGAAAAATGACGCCCGACCGTTTAGAAACGATTCAATCTAAAATCCTGAACTATTGTAGAGATCACCAAATCGAGTATATCATCCTGGATTTCACTTCGTTTAAACATGACTTTGATATGTTCGAATTGGATGGTATCAATAAAATATTCAAGGCCCTGTCCTTAATGGGTGTGGAACCCGTCGTGGTCGGCATCGGACCAAAACTTGCTCAGTCGATCCTCCGAACTCGGATAGATATCGATTTTCGTCCCTTCAATTCCTTTAGGCAAGGCATTCAATATATCTTGGATACCAATGGATTTAAATTAATTAAAGAATAAAGAGAAGGCGACATCGCCTTCTCTATTATTTTGTTCACTTTTCAAGGTGAAAGTCCGTTATCGTGCATATTTTTCTGAATTTATATTTCCCGCTCATATCGCTGAACTGGTAATTCTTCAGCACGGTTTCAAGTTGACTCTTTAATGTATCTTCCGCCAAATATGAATCCATCTTTTCTTTCCAGTTTCCCGTTCCGATTAATGCATCGAATGGAACCGTGTTCAATACCTCATCATAAACCTGGATACTTTGGTCAATGCCAAAGCTGCCATAAATGGACCCATTTTCAGCAGCATAGATATGCTCCGATTCAAGTTCCTCGACCAGGATCTCGAAATACCCCTTGGATTCAACGGGGCAAACGGTAATCTCCGCTTCCGCCTTTACAGGACCGAATCTCTTATCTAGGATGTCAATCGTTAATGTAACATGTAACGGCTGGTACACCTTCTCAACTTCTGCACACAATTCTGCTACAGTATTCACTATCATTCACTTTCCCCCTTACTTTTGCTATTATTATATAACATTTTCTCCCCCTGACGCGTCTATTCAATCTCCCTTCGAAGCGATTCTTTCTTAATAACAGTACATTTTTCTCTTTAGCATAAAAGTGAATGTTGATAGTCTCTTCCTCACCTGGCCCCGATCTGCCAGACAACATACCAAAATGTCCATTTCCCATATCGACCATACTGGAATAACCGGACCTCGTATACTCGTATTTTCATCCTCTGCACAAAAAAAAGCCAATGGATAGACGCATTGGCTTTTGGCATGCATGAAGCATTTTTATGGTTTTAACACGACTTTGATGCATTCATCTTCATGGTCGTTAAATATTTGATAAGCGGCACTCGCTTGGTCGAGCGGGACTTTATGTGAGATGATTTCTGTCGGATCGAACTCACCTTTTGTAATTTTATCAAAAAGCATCGGCATGTAGTGAATGACCGGGGCTTGTCCCATTTTCAGGTTAATGTTCCGTTCGAATAAATTACCAAGCGGGAACATATTATATTTGGATCCGTATACACCGGTCAGTTGGATCGTACCGAATTTCTTGACTGAGTTCATCGCAATCTCGATGGCACTTAATGTTCCGCCCTGAAGCTTGAGTTTTTGCTCGATGGCTTCAATGGTTGATTTTTTTCCGTCCATTCCGACGCAGTCAATGACGATATCCACTCCGCCTGAAGTGATTTCCTTAATATAGGCACCCATATTATTATACTCATCGAAATTATACGTCTCCACCTTGTTCATCTGTTTTGCCCGGTTCAGCCTGTAGGGAAGGTTATCGATGGCAATCACACGCTTGGCGCCTTTCATCCAGGCAAACTTCTGGGCCATCAAACCGATTGGTCCACACCCTAGAATGGCGACCGTGCTGCCTTCCTTCACACCCGCATTCTCCACACTCCAATAAGCGGTCGGGAGCACGTCCGACATGAACAGAAGCGCCTCATCCTCTAGTTCACACGACTCCGGGATCACGAATGGCATGAAGTTTCCGTATGGTACCCGCAAATATTCAGCCTGTCCGCCTGGATAGTTCCCATAACGTTCCGTAAAGCCGAAATATCCACCCGTATCGATTTCTTCATTACGGTTCGAATTATCACATTGGCTTTCCATATCATGTTCACAATAATAACAATGTCCACACGAAATATTGAAAGGAAGGACGACCCTGTCCCCTTTCTTTACCTTCGTGACTTCCGGTCCGACTTCCTCCACGATTCCCATCGGCTCATGGCCAATGACGTAATCCTTATGTGTCGGGAGCGCTCCCTGATAAATATGAAGATCGGACCCACAAATCGCCGTCGATGTCACCCGTACGATGATATCATCCTTCTGCTGTAATTTCGGATCCTCCACTTCTTTTACTTTTATATCCTTTGCACCTTGAAAAGTTACCGCCTTCATATTCAACCTCCTAATGGATTCTTATTACTTTTTTTATACCCGTCCATCTTACTAATATGTCCCCATTTGCAAATTTTCAAAGAAAATTTTGTAAAAAAATAAACTTCCACGATTCAATCAGGGCATACATTCCTACCTATTCCTATTGCTGCCTAACAACTTCCTTACTGACCTGCCTTTCATACTCTAGTAATAGACAGGAAATCAAAAGCTGAACACACACCCTATCTTTTCTGATTTACAAAGAACCAGGAAAAGATTACTATTAATTAAATAGAATTTTTAGAATAAGGTGATGTATGTTAAAAAACCATCAGTATTTTCAAAACCAACAACGATTCATTCTTAAGAGTTTCATGATTGTGTTGTCTTTATTACTAGTGGTGGGCATTTCCGTATCGCCAATAAGCTGGAAACATGACCCTATCGATATGGCTATACAAGTTTTCTTGATATCCGCCATCATACTATCTTTGTTTTTTTTCATAAAAAAAGACGAAAACAAATGGAAAACGATTTTCATTCTACTCATCACGATTTACCTATACCTGAAATTCTGGTTGTATCCAGATACCGCCATCATGATGGCCATGTTTGCCATGGCACCCTTAATCCCCATATTTTTATTTGATAAAATCGGATTTTACATTGTAGCTGCATCAAATGCCATACTTGGTCCAATTTCCATCCATCTTATTTCTCATACAGATTTACAATATACATATAAGTACGTCTCTCTTGATAGTTTCGGAAATATCTTGAATTTCATCGCAATCCAGATCATCTTGGCCTTTGTGTTCATCAGTACGAACAACAGGATGAATTCCATAAATGCCTTTCATACCGAATTACAACAAGCCAAGCAATTGGATTCGGTCGGTCAGCTTGCTGCCACCATCGCCCACGAGATTCGAAACCCAATTACGGTCGTAAAGGGATTTGCCCAGCTATTGGATCAAGAAAAGGAATTGAGCAAAACGGAAAAATTCTACGTACAAACGATGCTTACCGAACTGGAATTCACACAGGTCATTATCAATGACTATCTATCATTGGCAAAACCCCATACCGATAATATTGAGGTCATCCAGCTGAATCAGGAAATCCAGAAGACCTCTGACCTTTTGACCAGCTTTGCAAACAATCGTAATATAGGATTCCAACTACGATTCAAGGAAGATTTAATCATCAAGATCAATCCCATTGAGCTCAAGCAACTACTGGTCAACATTATGAAAAATGGCATTGAATCCATGAACAATCCAGGATTTATCATCGTCGAGACCAGTCAGGAACGAGACATGGCAAAAATCAAAATAACCGACACAGGCGTCGGTCTATCCAAAGAACAGCTTGAAATAATCGGCACCCCCTTTTATTCACTGAAAGATAGAGGAACCGGTATCGGTCTGACAGTCTGCTATACCATTGCCCAAAAGTACAAGGGGAAAATCGTCGTTGAAAGCCAAGTGAATAAAGGAACTTCCTTTATTATTTATTTCCCTGTATATAAGGGATGAGTGTATTGATACTATAGGTACAAAGGGTGACCCGCTATCATAAGGTCATCCTTTTCTATTGGACGTTAAAATGATCTTGCCATTTATTCCAACTAAAACTATAAGAATAATATAAAATTCATTGACAAACTCATCCAATCATTGGTAAGATGCATTCATACACAAACCACTTTCCAGAATAGACCATATAGTTAGACGTTCGGAATCAACTGGTCTACCAGAGATTCAACAAGAGGAAACTCTTTGTTGGATCTCTTTTTTGTTTCTTACGTCTTAAAAGTCGACTATTCGAGTAGGTAAAGTGTAATTTAAAACAAGGAGGGGACTTATTGAAGGAATAGTACCAGTTAAAAAGGTACGGTCTCTCGATTAGTATTAGCGGGATGTATTGTAAATGTCAGTGAAACCTCACTAGAAAATCAACCTATCTAAAAAAACGGGACTTCTAGTTAGTGGAAAGAAAAAAGAAATTTTTCAAAGTGGATTTTTCTGAAACATCATGCAGCGATAGAGCGTAGTGGTTTTTTTCCAGTAGTCCCCCACTTTATCATATTTTTAGTTGATAAGGTTATATCAAGGAGACATTCATTTCAAAAATAGAGGAGGAATATAGTATGACTGAAGTTAAGACAAAACAAGTGAAAGTGGTACCAGTAGCAGGAAGAATCGGAGCGGAGATTCAAGGTGTTCAATTAAGCGGAGACCTGGACCCGGCTATTTTTAACGAAATCAAGCAAGCACTGAACGAGCATAAAGTGGTTTTCTTCAGAGGGCAACACCACTTAGACGATGCAGGCCAAGAAGCATTTTCCAGTCTATTGGGTGAACCCTACGCACATCCAACCGTACCCGTAAAAGACAAGACCAACTATATCTTCGAGCTCGATTCCGAACAAGGTGCCAAAGCCAACCATTGGCATACTGACGTCACGTTCGTTCCCGAAGTTCCCAAATACTCCATTCTAAGAGGCGTCACCATTCCAAATGTGGGTGGAGACACGGTTTGGGCGAATACGAATCAAGCATATGAAGACCTTCCGGTAGGTTTGCAAAAGCTTGCAGATGAAGCATGGGGTATTCATACAAATGAATATGATTATGCACAATTCAAACCAAGTGAAACGATTGATGATGAAGTGAAAAAGAACTATCGTGCCGTATTTGCATCGACCGTTTATAAAACAAGACATCCCGTAGTTCATGTGCACTCCGAAACAGGTAAAAAACATCTGTTACTAGGAGGATTTGCAGGCAGGATCGAAGGCTATTCCACAAGCGAATCCGAAAGACTACTAAGCATCTTTGATTCTTACGTCACGCGCTTGGAAAACACCGTACGCTGGCAGTGGACTGAAGGGGATGTCGTAATCTGGGATAACTTGGCCACTCAACATTACGCAATAGCAGACTACGAAGACCAACGCGTTGTACGCCGTGTCACAGTCGGAAAAGATATTCCCGTAAATCAGCAAGGCGAAGCCAGTAAACTAATTAATAAGAAATAAGTGATAGTACGAGCCTACCAGATATTTGTTTCTTCTCAGTATGTTGATAGGACTCCATGATCTTCATTTGAATTATAAGAAATCCAATCCGCTTAACCCCAAATCGTTTACAGCTAAAAAAAATCAACCTCCGATATTCCTATATCGGAGGTTGATTCGTAGTTATTTCCCAACTTTCACTTTCGCCACTTTTGACTTATTTTTCGCTTCATCCTGGACGACAACATGCAATATCGTATTGGCTTTTTGCTTTGGCACCTTGATTGAGAATGCACCTTTCGCATTGACTTTACCCGATGCTACTTTTTCTTTTCCTTTATATATGGTGACCGTTGCTTTTTTCTCCGCTTTTCCCTTTACGACAGTAGTTGTCGTTGTCACTTTTTCCACAGTTGCTGCTTTTGGAGCAGTTCGGTCTAATACAACGCCTGTTTTCTTCGTTTTATTCCCGGCTTTGTCCTTGACGATCAATGTCCATTTCGTCTTGGCAGGGAGTTTAGCGATTTTCAATGTATACTTGCCATTTTTATAAACAGGCTTAGTATACGTCATTCCTTTTGCTGTGAATGTCATCGTCACATTTTTTTCGGTAACGATCGTGATAGCCATCGTTTTATCTGTAACTGTAATGGGCTTTACCTTTACGGTTGGCGCAGTGCGGTCGAGCACGGTAATCGTTTTTACTTTACTAGCCTTATAGCCTTTTAGTGTCGCAGAAAGAGATAACTTCGTACCCGCTTTTTGCTTGGAAATCTTCATTGTGTATTGCCCATTTTTATCCGCTTTTGCGGATTTGATATTCTTTTTACCATTTTTTAAGGTCACAACCGCTTTAGGCGTCGTTTTTCCTTTTACCACGGTTGTTTGGTCGGTGACCGGTGAGATAGTCGGTACCTTTACTTCCTCTTTGATGCCCGGAACCGGTGCTACGATCTCCGCATCTTTACCGATTTGGAATAGACCCGTATTCTTCGCTGATGCGATTGGTCCTTTAGGACTTGCGGCCAGTGCTAATTCTGCACGATATTGACCTTCCTTCAAAGATATATCCTTATCATCGATATGTCCGTAATATTCCAGACTGGCGTCTTCGAATACCTTATTATCCGCTTTATCGTAAATACGCAGTACAGGCTTGACACTTGAAGCTGAAGCCGTTGTTCCACCATGACTAATCGTATAGTCGCTCTTCACTGCTTTTTCAACAATTTGCCCGTTCGCTTGTTTTTCATAGGCAATGAGTGCATCGTCAGCTATGCTGAAGTCAGTCGACTGATTGACTAATACCGATGATACGGCATTCCCATATGCATCGTTTATGGATGTATGACCGGAAAGCTTGTCTCCCTGAAGCAGTTTTGTTTTTGAGAGGGTAATATTAGCCTTGAAGTCGCCTCCAACCTGCCACTGGACTTTCTGCCCTTTTTGGAATGTTTGTTCACCTTTTGATAGGAAGTAGTTCCAAATGATATTCGCTGATTCATTGTCGCCAAGACCTAGTTGAACTTGTAAATCCATTTTTAAGTTGGACGGTACATAAAAGGTATGACCAACGCGTAATGTTTTTATAAAGGACTGACTATATTCGTTGTACGGATAAATAATGGCCCCTCGTACATCGCTGTAGCCTGTTGCGTCAGCTGAGACCTTCACTTGGGCTAATTTCTCTTTATCGAAAACCACTGTATTCGTTTGGCCATCTTTCACTTGTACTGTTGGTTCAAGGAAATAATAGTTGGCCTTCTGGTTGTTTTCATCCGGTAATGAAACATAGTTCCCTTCCATGACGAAGTTTCCTGGTTCTAGATAAATTGAATCATACTTATAATTTTGTAAATTATTCGCCGTTACATAGGTTGCTTGACCACCTATTGTAACAGGCTTTTTAATCATCCAAAGTCTTGTAGAGACACCATCAAGCTTTTTGTCCCCATCCATCGCCGTCACCGCAACCTTTTGCATATTATCCGGAATGGAGATGTTCTTTAATTCATCTAAACTGGTGAACTGGCGGAATATATACGAGTATTCACCTGATGGCTGTGTGTAACGAATAATCGCCATGTTACCATTTTCTTCATCGCTTAATTCGAGATTGCTTGGTAATGATAAGCTTTTCGTCGTATCCGTATTCTGACCCAGAGATTGAACCCATTCCGAATCGCCATCTTCCGTTTTCTCTAAACGATTGATCGTAATGTATGATGGAACATTATCTCCTTTTTCATTTTTCACCTGCATCGTCGTGCCTGAATCCTGCATGTCAATATGGATTGCCTTGTATAAGCCCTTTTTCGCTAAAGGATTTTCATCCAACGTCAGTGAAATTTCATATTTCCCTTCCGTCACGTCCGAACTGCTCGTCACCCAGAAAGAATAGAAATAATATTGGCGGTTGGCTGGGTTTGTTGCGTTCTTCGCATGGCTATCAAGCATCACTTTATTATCAGATAGTCTCATAACTTTGTACTTCGAATAGATGTCACCGAAGTTAATCGTTTCGATTTGTGCTTCGTCATCCACAGTGGTCACGGTTTTTCCTGTATTCACATCTTTTTTATACAAAGCATCTTCTGAATGTAGGGAGCCTCGGTACATGCCCGCTAATTTATTGCCGTAATCATCACCAAATGTTTGCTTCGTGTAAAATGCTCTATCTAGTTTATACGCAATATTTGGATAAGGACGTTCAATGTACGTTAAGCCCCGTTGCTTGTAGTAATTTTTAAGTGATTCTTGATCCGGTTCAAATTTTGTAATATCGATTGAACCACCGGCTTTAATCACCGTCTTTTTATTTTTTTTGATGACGGCTTTTGTTTTATCATTCGCAAGGACGTAAACCCAGTTTTCCCCGCCATCCGGATCCTTCACTTCCGCATCAACCATATAATCGTAGTCACCCGGTGTGACAAAGAATTTTTGACCAGTGATGACTTCGTCTGAACCGATTGCTTCTGAAATGGCATCATTATATAAATACAACACGCCATTTTCCAGTCCCTTATCACGATTATCAATGGCCACTTCCCCAGCTTCACGGCTGTCAAAATTCAAAGTCTTCGTATCGTTCCCTACTTGGGCTGCTGTATTTGATAGGAAGTACGTTTTCCCCTCGGCCTTATGGTAGGAGAAAATGTTATATGCGCCCTTATCTAAATAGACAGTCGGTGCCTCTTTCGCACCTTCCTCATTAATCATTGTCGTTGAACCTAATGTCATATCCTTTGCATCTTTCATGGCGATGAAGTATTGTGCACCTGGCAAACCTTTTCCTTCTTCATCCACCGTATTCAATGCGACTGGAACGGTATTTTCACTTTTTAACGTAATCGTTCCTGATGAAGCCACCTCACGTGAATACATGAACCACGAGTTACCTTTTGCCGTATCGAATTTCCCTTGGACAACAACTTGTAAGTTTTTCAAATCCGTACCCACATGGCTCGGAACACGAACGGCTCCTTCCGTATCTGTCGTGCCTGCCCACAATTCATTGTAGCCATAAGCATTTGTGTCATCCTCTTGTTCCACTTTTTCATACAGTTTAACGGATGCACCTTTTGCAATCGTACCGCTTGGTGTCGTAACCGTGAACATGTAGCCTGATTGCGGGGCATTCACTACCTTCACCGATGTTTGAGTACGGGACAGTTCTTTACCATTCGAATCGAGTGCAACGGCAATTACCTGATGTGACCCGTCTGCCACCTTAGTCGTATCCCATTTGAATTGCACCGAGGTTTGACTCGCTGTCTTTACCTCACCGATGACATTTCCATCGTTTACTTCGTCTGTATAGAAAATAGTCTTACTTGTATTCGCATCATTAATCGCTACTTGTACAGTCGTGGTGCCAACGACATTCGCATTCTTTTTCGGTAAGACGAATGCTAATGAGGGAGTTTCCACATCATCCGCTAACGCGGCTTTCGCATTTAGCTTACCATGGCCCGTTTTCTCATCCCAGCCCTCTTCGTTCAAATCGATTGCCGTTGATGTTAGTGCTTCCTCGACTTGACTCGAAGTCGCTTCTGGATGGTTGAGCTTATACAGCGCCGCAACGGCAGCAACATGTGGAGCAGCATAGGATGTACCAGAACCTGTAGAGTAGTGGCCTGCATCCGTACCTAAATCACCAAGTAATGAAGTACTTAAAACATTGACGCCTGGTGCCACGATATCTAAAGTGCTCCCATAATTCGAGCGTTCATACACTTGATCTTTTGTAGCAACGGCACCAACCGATAAGACATTCGGAAGAGCGGCAGGATAGGATGCATCTGCATTGCCGCCGCCGTTACCTGAAGCAGCTACAACCACGATACCTTTATCCGCGGCATTCTTTACGGCCTTTTCTATTGTTTCGCTATATTCACCGCTTATGCTCATATTGATGACATCAGCACCTTGCTCAACTGCATAATCAATACCTTGTGCAATATTGAAGGCATCCCCGACACCTGATTTATTCATGACCTTAACAGGGAGTATTTGGACATTCTTCTCACCTGCTATACCTGAAATCCCTTTTCCATTATTAGCATTCGCGGCAATGATCCCGGATACGAATGTACCATGACCTTGGTCATCCCCTTGAAACGCTGCATCATATCCTTCTACGAATGTTTTCCCCTCTAGTACACGGCCTGCTAAGTCTTCATGAGTACCTTGAACACCTGTATCAAGCACAGCTACTTTTACTAGATTGCTATTATCCTTGACGTTTTCCCATGCGCCCTGTGCATCGATGGCACTTAAGTTCCATTGGTTTTTATAATATGTATCATTTACATCTATAGTTTCAGCGGTTTGATATGTAACATTTTTCTCAACATATTCGACGTTATCCATCTTTTCAAGCTTTGTAATGGCAGTATTTGCTTCTTCAGCTTTTACATCATACAGCCCCAGTTGATTTTCCTCTTCTACATCTTCAACGCCTATGTTTTTCATTTGTTTTTTTGATAAGGCGGCTTTATTCGTTTTATATTTAACTATTAATTGATCGGTCTCTGTATTGGATTCCTCCTCCGCAGAAGCTATTGAACCGACTGGTAGAATTGCAGATGTGGCAAGCGTAATTGCCGCCATCGTTTGAAGCCAAGTTTTTTTCTGTCTCATAAAATAAGCTCTCTCCCTACTCATTACCGTATATGTGGTGGACCACACCAAATCATCATAGTCGAGAATGATTATCATTGTCAATGATTTTTTCGAAAAATCTAGCAGTATCATCCCTAATACCTAGATTCACTATTCAGCCCCATGCCCTGATATAGCCCATAGCTTGGAAAACAAAAAAAGCCCTATACTAAGAGGGCCAATCTGTAGAGATTTTCAATAACTCCATTATGATATCAAGTAATGATTTCTCTTTATCCACATTTTTTAAAAATTAAGAATATTTAGTTTAGGGAAACCTAGCATTCTCATTTATTTAGTCATCCCTTCTAACTTTTCAATCGTCTTATTGAATATGGATTGAGTGTCGATGATTTTTTTTTGTAAATCTTCTGTTATCTCACTAACCTTCTCTACGTCTAAAGTAATATTTTCTACATTGGAATTTATATTTTTTATGGCTTTATCAACATTTCCTGCTAATCTTCTAACTTCGTCTGCAACAACTTTAAAACCTCGACCTTGTTCCCCTACTCGAGCTGCTTCGATCGCTGCATTTAAGGCCAATACATTTGTTTGGAAAGAGATGGTTTGTATGATTTTAGATACATCACTTATTAAACCCGTTTGTTTTTTTAGTGACTCCACTGCTTGAATTTTCTCATTGGAATTCTCAACAACGATATTCACTAATTTTTCAGGCATATCTTTTAGCTGAGAAATGATTTTTATTGTGTTGTTTTCACGCTCTGTAATATCTGTTGCGATTTTAAGAACAGCATGGACCTTACCTTCTTCATTTAGGATGGGTATATAGGTGGCTTCGAGCCATAGGAGATTCCCGGTTTTACCGACCCTTTGAATTTTTTCTTGAAACCTTTTTCCATTTTTGAGGGTAACCCATAATGATTCATATTCTCGGGTATTCCTGAATTCCGTTGTACAAAATTGATGATGCTGCATATTTTTCATTTCACCAATTGTATATCCCAAGGTCATTGCAAAGTTTTCATTTACCCATATTACTTCTCTATTTAGATTGAATTCTATCATTGCTAAATTTGACTCCAGTGCAGCTAAAACGGATGTTTCATCCAATACTTGAGTGCTTATGTTAGTCCTTAAAGAAATGCTCATATCAAAAAACCCCCTGTTATTACGTTTAGTAATAATATTACAGGATAATGGGTAAGAACGCCTATACTGAACTCTTTATTTTTCAAATTAATCATGTCATTAAAAAATTTCAGGGCAAACCACCTAGCGTTTCAACCTATTTCAATAAGTTTCGTTCACTAAGAGCATTGCGTTTAACGCTTTGTTAAACGCATATAAAAACATTATGGTTCGAATTTTTGATAATCCAATCACCATAGTAAATAACAAGTAAGGGGAATGTCTTAAGTTATTGAAGAAAGAATTGCATAACCTGAATTGAGAATGGACATATTTCACATCCTTTCTGACGTATAATCTAAATCTCATGTTTATTAAATACAAAAAGGACCTCAACAATTAAGTTGAGATCCTTTTTGTATTTAATATCTTCGACCGTATGATACCCGAGGCCGGGGTCGAACCGGCACGCCTTGCGGCACTGCATTTTGAGTGCAGCGTGTCTGCCATTCCACCACTCGGGCAAAATTTGTTGGAGGCGGCAACCGGAATTGAACCGGTGATAAAGGTTTTGCAGACCTCTGCCTTACCGCTTGGCTATGCCGCCAACATTTTTGGAGCGAAAGACGGGATTCGAACCCGCGACCCCAACCTTGGCAAGGTTGTATTCTACCACTGAACTACTTTCGCATATGGCTGGGCTAGAAGGGATCGAACCTTCGCATGACGGAATCAAAATCCGTTGCCTTACCGCTTGGCTATAGCCCATTAATGTTATATTCATTATACCATCATTTTATTGAAAATGGGGCGACTGATGGGAATCGAACCCACGAATGCCTGAACCACAATCAGGTGCGTTAACCACTTCGCCACAATCGCCATAACAATAAAATTGGCAGGGGTAGTAGGACTCGAACCCACACCGGAGGTTTTGGAGACCTCTGTTCTACCTTTAAACTATACCCCTGTAAGATGGTGGAGGGGGGCAGATTCGAACTGCCGAACCCGAAGGAGCGGATTTACAGTCCGCCGCGTTTAGCCACTTCGCTACCCCTCCACGGATGAAACATGGTGCCGGCAAGAGGACTTGAACCCCCAACCTACTGATTACAAGTCAGTTGCTCTACCAGTTGAGCTACACCGGCACTACTATGGTGGCTCAGGACGGAATCGAACCGCCGACACAAGGATTTTCAGTCCTTTGCTCTACCGACTGAGCTACTGAGCCAAACAATTAAAAATGGCGGTCCCGACGGGAATCGAACCCGCGATCTCCTGCGTGACAGGCAGGCATGTTAACCGCTACACCACGGGACCATAGATTGCGGGGACAGGATTTGAACCTGCGACCTTCGGGTTATGAGCCCGACGAGCTACCGGACTGCTCCACCCCGCGATAATAATAATGTTACTATATGCCTCAAGTTTTCGTGTTAAGTGTTCCATTCATAAAGAAACAACTTGATGCTTTTTAAAAGAAATGGTGGAGGATGACGGGATCGAACCGCCGACCCTCTGCTTGTAAGGCAGATGCTCTCCCAGCTGAGCTAATCCTCCAATAAGTTATCGAAATGGTGACCCGTACGGGAATCGAACCCGTGTTACCGCCGTGAAAGGGCGGTGTCTTAACCGCTTGACCAACGGGCCAGGTATTAAATGGCGGAGAGCAAGGGATTTGAACCCTTGAGACAGGGTTACCCGTCTACACGATTTCCAATCGTGCTCCTTCGGCCACTCGGACAGCTCTCCAATATGGCTCCGCAGGTAGGACTCGAACCTACGACCGTTCGGTTAACAGCCGAATGCTCTACCACTGAGCTACTGCGGAACAATACAAGCTTGGCGACGTCCTACTCTCACAGGGGGAAACCCCCAACTACCATCGGCGCTGAAGAGCTTAACTGCCGTGTTCGGAATGGGAACGGGTGTGACCTCTTCGCT
>NZ_JBNNML010000010.1:0-107683 GCF_050272735.1 Peribacillus sp. NPDC046944 | reverse complement strand
GCATCCTCATCACCCCAAGTTTTAATACTTCTATTTTAAAACAAAAAAAACTGTAGGCAAAGTCGATTTTCATCGAGTTTGTCTACAGTCTGAAAGACCCCAATTTGGGGTCTTTTTATTTTGTATTTACAAGCTTGGGAGTTTGTTAGTTTGTAAATAGAGAGGCGAACTTTTTTATCCTGGGTAGGTCCGCTTCTTGATACATTTGTTCGATTTTCAATGTAGCGACCAATTGGCTCTTGGCAAATAGCATGTCACGAAATTGGTCGACGGCTCCGCAAAAATGATTGTAATTGGTTTCACCCGTTCCGAAGACTCCTGTTTTCAGGTGGGAAATCGGCATTTGCTCTAGCTCCGAATAGAAGGCGGACATTCTGGCAGGAAGCTCGCCATTTCCCCAAGTATAAGTACCGACAATCAACGAATCATACTCATGCACTGTACGTATATCAAATTCAAGAACCCGAAATAGCTCTGCTTCGGGCAAAAGGGATGCAAGGACTTCAGCAAGCGCCTTTGTATTGCCTCCTGCCGAATGATGGACGATGGCGGTTTTAAAGCTCATCGAACCCGTTGCTTGCATTTACTTGGCTATAGGTCCTTGATTTTTGCTCGAAGAAGTCGGTCTTAGTCAGCCCGATGGATTCATCGTCGAACGTTTTGATCCAGGGCATCGGGTTCTCACTATACTCTTGATACAAGTTTTCAAGTCCAAGCATGCGTAATCGTTTGTTGGCGATATATTCGATATACTCGTTGAACTCTTCCAAATCGAGATCTGCTTTCGTTTGGATATCCTCAAGCATATATTCGGACCATTCCTTTTCAAGCTCGACGGCCTTTTCAATCGTCGTATAGATGAACTTCGTATTGTCTTCATTATTCAGTTCCGGATATTCATACATTAAAATTTGTATAAGCATGCCAATGAAATCGAAGTGGACCATTTCATCGCGATGAATATAGGAAATCATCGTTGCCGAACCGGTCATCAGATTTTGCCGGCCCAGATTGTAGTAGAAGGCGAAAGCCAGGTAAAAATAGATCCCTTCAAGGTTCGTGGAATGGATGAGCGCCTCGAATAAGTGCTGAGGGCTAGGGTCGTCCACAAATGTTTGGTAGGCATCCACGATCGGTTGGTTCCGCTTGATCACTTCCGGGTGTTCTTTGATCCGGTCAAAAAGCTGTTTTTGCTTGCCGACAGGAATCAAGGAAGCAAGGATGTAAGAATACGATTCATTATGAATGGATTCCTGCTGGGCCATGTTGGCGAGGATCGCCTTTGCTGCCGGATCCTTGATGTATCGAAGGATTTCCACTAAAGTCGGTGTCTGCAGGCTGTCCATCCCGGCAATCATCGTGAGGATGTCGAGGAAAGCGTCCTGGATATCCTCATCCAATTCACCCCACTGCTTTTTATCCTGGATCATGTTCACACTCGATGGCTTCCAAAAATTGTTGATGAGCTGTGTATACGTATCATAGAATTTTTCATACTGAATGTCGTTCCAAAGGAGAAAGCCTGAAGCTTCTCCTTTGAAAACGCCGGTTGCCTTGGTAGGATGGGTTGGTTCGAGCATCCTGATTTTCTTGATATGGTTTGTCATTTGTAAAATCTCCTTCAATAAAGTAAATTCCATTCCCACTCGTTAACTCGAGCAGCTCTCACAGGCATTGTCGTATTCGGATGAAGTGGAACGAAGATAATAAGTCGATTTCAATCCGCTTTCCCATGCTGTTAGGTGGATGTCCAATAACACTTTAGCCTTGATCGTGTTTTGTACATACAGGTTGAAGCTGATGGCTTGGTCGATATGACGTTGACGTGCTGCATTTTGCCTGATGCTTTCCTTTTGGTCCAAATGGAAGCGCGTTTTTTTATAGTATTCATACGTAGTGGGCGTCAATCCAGGCGCTGTCACTTTAAATTTGAAGTTTTTCTTTTCTTCATAAAACTCGATTTCATATAACGGGTCGATGCCATCCGTGGAATGACCGATTTTGGCAGTCGATGAATTGGGGGCGATTGCCATTAAATAGCCGTTTCGTGTACCATACTGCTGCACTTCTTCTTTTAATTCCAACCATTTTGGATCTCTATAGTCACGAAGGTCGAAATACTCCCCCGTTTGCCAATCGGACCCTTCGAAGTATGGGTAGGTTCCTTTTTCCTTGGCCAATTCATTGGATGCTTTAATGGTTAAATAAGCGATTTTCTCATATAAGGTATCGGCGTACTTAACGGCTTCATCGGACTCCCAGTAGATATTTTGCGTCGCTAGTAAATGATGCCACCCGAAAGTTCCTAAGCCGATGGAACGGTAGCGCTTATTCGAAATGGAAGCTTGCTTGACCGGTAAGGTATTCACGTCAATGACGTTATCGAGCATGCGGATCTGAATCGGGATCAGTCTCTCCAATACATCGCTGTTCACCGCGCGAGGCAGGTTGATGGAAGAAAGGTTACAGACAACGAAATCCCCGCTTTTGCGAACTACGACGACATCGCCATCTTCCGTTTCATATTCGTCGGTGATCGTTGAAGGGCTTAAGTTCTGGGCGATTTCCGTACAAAGGTTAGAACAATAGATCATCCCTTTATGCTTGTTCGGGTTCTTTCTGTTCACTTCGTCCCGGTAGAACATATAGGGTACGCCTTCTTCTAATTGTGAAATCATGATGCCTTTCATAATGTCCATCGCTTTGATTTTCTCGAAACTATAGCCTGGAAGTATGCCATTCTCCGCCGCCTCTACAGCAAGGGCGTAATGGTCCCTGAAACTGCCTTCCCCTTTTTTCTCGTCATAAAAATCTTCGAGGGAGAACCCAAGGGTTTGCTTCACGGTATGCGGGTCGAAGAGATACCAATCTTTCCGGTCACGCACGGCTTCCATGAATAAATCGGGGATGCAGACGCCCGTGAAGATGTCATGCGCCTTTAAGCGGTCGTCGCCGTTTTGCGTCTTCAAGTCAAGGAAGCTCATGATGTCCTTATGCCACGCATCCAGATAGATGGCGATTGCGCCTTTACGTTGCCCCAATTGATCGACGCTGACGGCCGTTTGGTTAAAGAGGCGAATCCAGGGAGTCGTGCCTGAACTGTTACCGGAAAAACCGCGGATATCAGAACCAAGCGAACGGATTTTCCCGACATATAGACCAACGCCGCCCCCGAACTTGGAAACTTTTGCGGCATCATAGTTTGATTGATAAATTCCGTCGATTGAATCCTCGATTGCATCGATGAAGCATGAGCTCAATTGCCCGTGTGTCTTTCCGGCATTTGAGAGGGTAGGGGTCGCTACCGTCATATATAGGTTCGACATTGCCCAGTAGGCTTCTTTAACAAGCTGCAGTCGGTGTTCCGTTTTTTCCAGTCTCATGATTTCCATGGCAATGATCATGAAGCGCTCCTGGGGAAGTTCATAGACCTTGTCTTTTTTTGGACGGGCCAAGTAGCGATCATTCAAAAGATAGATTCCGATATATGAAAATAGTTTATCTTTTTCCGGATCGATGACCGAACCCAATTCTTCGATTTCCGTTTTTGTGTAGGAGTTGAGAAGCTCTGCTTTATAAACAGGGTAACGTTGGCCTTCATGCTGCTGAGAGAGTTCTTGAATCAATTCATAGAAAGGTCCATAGTTCCGGCCTTCATAGCCCCGGTTCTTTTGGGCATCACGATACATGGCATTCAATAGTTCCCTTGCGGCGACGAATGTCCAGTCTGGGGCATCGATATCGACACTTTCAAGTGCAAGCTGGATCAACTTTTTCGATGTTTGTTCTTCTGAAGCATCACCTTTTCGATCGAGCCATTTAGTAAAACGCTTTTTGAACTTTTCCATATCAAGACGGCCTTCGAAATCCTTGGATAACATGTCCAGCTGGATTGAATTTGTTTCTGTGTCATTTTTTATGGTAGGGTTATATGTTTGAGTCATAAATGTTCCTCCTCTTAAATGTACGCGAATAAAAAAAAACCGCCCAATAAATTGAGCGGATCAAACGATAGGATAAAAGAGCCATGAAAAAATAGCCGTTACACTATCGTTTCATCATCTCAATCCCCGAAGAATAAGAAACTTGAAAAAACCAGGCAGGTCTCCTGACTCATGATCATCCTACTTTGAGTCCTTCCCGTATAGAGAGCTATACAGTGGTTTTCTCATTTCGTCACATTTACAGTTGCGGGGACAGTTCCGGGTTCACACCGGATTCCCTTTTCAGCCATCTCTGGCACCTTGGTTAATAATTCTATATATAGTTATTTATGTTGTTAGAAAAGTCAATATCTAGTATGTATGCTTATATTATCGTAAGCCATCCATGCTGATAATTCAACATATATATTTGTGAAAAACTGATTCATATCTATTGACAAGGTCGGATAAAGGAAGAGGATGATGAAAGAATATAGGGAGGAATACAAAATTCCATCGCGGAATGTCAGGGTTTTTGTGTTAAAATAAATTGCATAGCAAAACTAGGGATTCTGGTTATGAAAAGAAAAATCCCTGCCAAATCATTTAGGAAAAAGGAGAAAAAATCGTGGAAAAAATATTAGTTTTTGGACATAAGAATCCGGATACCGACACTATCTGTTCAGCAATCGCTTATGCTGACCTAAAAAAGCAGCTGGGCATCCAAGCTGAACCTGTTCGTCTTGGTGAAGTGAATGGTGAAACACAATATGCGTTGGACCAATTTAAATTCGAAGCACCCCGCCTTGTTGAAAAAGTGGCTGGGGAAGCGGATGGCGTGATTTTAGTCGATCACAACGAACGTCAGCAAAGTGCCGAAGACATTGACCAGGTACGCGTATTGGAAGTCATCGACCATCATCGTATCGCTAATTTCGAAACAAGTGATCCTTTATATTACCGCGCAGAACCAGTTGGCTGCACGGCTACTATTTTAAATAAGATTTATAAAGAAAACGGAATTGAAGTGCCTAAAGCCATTGCAGGACTTATGCTTTCAGCCATCATTTCCGACTCTTTATTATTCAAATCGCCTACTTGCACGGAGCAAGACGTCGCAGCTGCTATGGAATTAGCGGAAATTGCTGGCGTGAATGCTGAAACATATGGCTTGGAGATGCTAAAAGCGGGTGCTGACCTGAGTGACAAAACCATCGATCAGCTCATCACACTTGATGCAAAAGAATTTTCAATGGGAACGGCAAAAGTTGAGATTGCTCAAGTGAATGCTGTTGACCCGAATGAAGTGCTTGCAAAGCAATCAGAAATTGAAGCAGCGATTCATGCAGTTATTGCCGCGAAAGAATTGGATTTATTCTTATTCGTCGTAACGGATATCTTAACGAATGATTCCGTTGCCTTGGCTCTAGGAGCATCAGCGGATGCAGTGGAGAAAGCGTATAACGTAACATTGAATAAGAACATTGCTGTATTGGAAGGCGTCGTATCACGTAAAAAACAAATTGTACCAGTTTTAACAGATATCTTCGCTAAGTAATAAAAAAAGGACTCGATGCCACTTTGAAAGTGGCTTCGAGTCCTTTTTTCAATTCAACGCTTCTTTCTCTTTTTCATACGCAATCACGATAAGCTCTTTGTTTGATTCCTCACGTATTTTTCCTTCAAAGAGTTTTAACTCATTGAGAAGGTCAGGTGATAAATCTGCTGCAGTATAATCCTGTTCGGATGACATGATTTTCCCTCCAATCCAGAGTATCATTCACTCTAGTTTGGCGGTTCAGCAAGAATTTATGCAGGGGAGCCATGCATCCTTTTACTTTTCATATGAGGCCAGGCTCTTTAGCAGCTGAGAACTTTCCTGATCAAGGCCAAGCACTTGAACCGTTTTCCCCTGTACTCTGTATTTTAAGATGACTTTCTCGACGGCTCCTACAGCCGAGGCATCCCATATTTTCGAATTGGAAAAATCAATGATGATGGAATCTGCTTTTTCCTTCGTATCAAACTTCGAAATGAAGTCCTGGACCGATGCAAAAAACATCTGGCCTTTTATTCGATAAGTGATTTGCCGATCCTGGTTGTCCGCTGTTTTCTCGACAGACACTTTTGAAATTTTAGCCGAGAAGAAAATCATACTCAAGAGTACCCCGGCGAATACGCCTTTGGATAAATCATGCGTATAAAGAACAACGATAACCGTTACGATCATGACTATCGCCTCGGTTTTAGGAGTGATCCGAAGCCTCTTCAAGGAGGACCAATCAAACGTCCCGATGGAAACCATGATCATGACCGCAACAAGGGCGGCCATCGGAATTTTAATGAGGACATCATTCAATAACACGATCAAGATTAACAAAAAGGCCCCGGCGACGAAAGTGGACAGCCGACCTCGTCCCCCGGATTTGATATTGATACCGGATTGTCCAATCATTGCACATCCGGCCATCCCGCCGAAGAAACCGGCCACGATGTTCGCTATTCCCTGACCTTTGGCCTCCCGGTTTTTATTGCTATCCGTATCGGTCATTTCGTCAACGATTTGAGCCGTTAGTAAGGATTCAAGCAATCCGACAAACGCTAGGGCAATGGAATAAGGAAAAATGATGGCCAATGTCTCGAATGACAAAGGGATATCCGGAATCAAGAACATGGGAAGAGCCTCGCTCAATTGCCCCATGTCGCCTACGGTCCGTACAGTAGCCCCTGTTGCAACGGCCACGATGGTCATGAAGATGATTGCGACCAGCGGGGAAGGAACGACCTTGGTTATCCGTGGGAATAGGTAGATGATGGCGAGTGAACCAGCTGTCATGACATACATGACCCACGTTTCCCCTTTGAAATGAGTGAGCTGAGCCATGAAAATCATAATGGCCAAAGAATTCACAAAGCCAGTCATAACCGGCTTCGGTATAAACTTCATGAGCTTCCCAATTTTAAAGACGCCCAGTAGAATTTGAAGGATCCCAGTTAATATAGTTGCGGCAAGTAAATAGTTCAAGCCATGATCCTTTACAAGGTCAACCATCACGAGTGCCATCGCCCCGGTCGCCGCTGAAATCATGCCTGGTCTTCCACCAACAAAGGAGATGACGATGGCGATGCAGAAGGAAGCATACAATCCCACCATCGGGTCGACCCCGGCAATGATGGAGAAAGCTATTGCCTCAGGAATTAAGGCCAGGGCAACGACGATTCCGGAAAGTACGTCTCCGCGAACGTTGCAAAACCACTCCTGTTTTAATGTAGATATATTCAAAACGACACTTCCTTTTTCTCTATATAAGTATGGATTGGCTATTGTAACGTACTAGATTATAGCATGACTTCATTATTCTATCTATGGATTCATAATTGAATGGAAATTTCCTTATTTATATCAATTAGGCCAAATAGAAAGATCCAAGTGGGCCACCTTCAACAAAAAAAGACCCGAGATGGTCTTTTTTTGTTGAACTTACGAGTCATAAGTAAATTCCGGTTCCTTACACTGTGGGATGAATGAAATAATACTATGAAAGGGGTGGACTTGATTGCATGAGTATGTAGAAGCATTAGAGAGAGGAGGGGGATATGTCCTGCTTATTCTTCTTTATGTATAATGCTAGATTTACATGCTGTACAGGTTACTTCTTTGTAATGCTTGAAGATGATCTTTCTAAGGTCTCTTCTGGTTAACATAGCGAATACGTTGTATCTCGTACCACATACACAGGTATGTTTGTCTTTTACGATGTGTCTTTCATCCGTTTTGATAGTAGGAAAAAGCATTTTAACCCTCTTTTAAACTAATTTTAGGCGAAAAAAACCAAGAAAAAAGTAAATCTTGGAAATCTACCCACCACGACAAAAGCTTGATATGTCTGGTTTGTGGATTTTCACCTTAAATAATCTTAACATAAAAAAGAATCAAATCTATAAATATACAGAAAAACACGATAATGTTTAAAAAAACAGAAGGAGGAAGACGAGGAAATGAATAGATATCCCTAGGACTTAGGTTTTTCGTTTAAGAACTTTTCCCGACAAGATCTGCAGGTGATATCGGAAACCGATTTAAACTTAACCTTCTTCAGGTCTTTTTTCTCGAATATTCCCCGGTAGTTATGAATAATTCCACATTCACAATAACGCTGATCCTTGATGATGTGAACTTTTGCATAATATGTGAAGGTCGGATACATGTTGACACCCCTTAATAGGTATATATTACTAGGTATATAATACTATTTTATCGTGAATATGTAAAAAAATAAATCTTTAGAAATCAGGCGAAGAAGAGTTCTGTTACAGAGAGGGTTCAACCATCTTGTTGGGTAAGTTTGAATGAAAAAGAAGACACCCGTTAGAAGGATCATCTAACGGGTGTCTTCTTTTTGCTAAAGGTCTTCTAATCAATGTGAATGCCGGGCCAACTCCGGGTTGCGATGCAACGCCAAATACAGGACCAGTCCTGCTATCAGCAGCAGGAAGCTGGTCGTTATAAAAACGGCTGAAAATCCATAAAATCCTGCAACCATCCCTCCCATTGCCGGGCCGATGATATTGCCTAAAAAACGGAGACTAGTATTATATCCAAGCACTTCCCCCTGCATGGCAACGGGAGCCTCTTGGCGGATATAGGCAATCCTTACAGGGATAATTCCTCCTATGACTATACCTAATGCAAACCGTACAAATACAAGTTGCCAAAAGTGATTGATGAAAGCTCCAGGCAAATATACGAGTGCTGTGAGGAAAAGAAGGAGCACCAGAATCTTTATATGCCCATGGTGGTCGCCTATCCTGCCCCAGTACCTGGCCATCAATAAGTTTCCGAGACCAGCTGCGGAAAAGGCGATGCCTGAGTAAAAGGCCAGATTAGTAGTTCCGTGCAGTTCCCCGACATATAAAGATAGAATGGGTTGGATGCTGAAATGAGCCACCTGGACAATCGTTGATATGAGCATGACATTCACTAGAATGGGGTTCCGTAAAATGTGCGAGAGGACCTCCCGGCTCGAATAACTGGCTTTTGTTCCTTTTTGTCGCTGAACTTGATATTCCTTGGTTGCGAATACAAGAAGTCCAGAGACGAAAATTGTGATGGAAGTGAACTTAAACGCTGTTGAGTAGCCGAGAGTATCCGCAAGTACGCCGCCAATCAATGGTCCGAAAAGGGAGCCGGTTATATTCCCCGTTTGAAGAGTACCCAAGACCCTTCCGGCAATCTCTTTAGGTGTCTGTGTGGAAATGAAAGCTTGTGACATGGAGATGAATCCAGTGAATATGCCCATGAACATTCTTAATAAGAACAACTGCAGGACATTTTCTACAAATCCCATCAAGAAAATCGATAGGCCCATACCGAAGGCGCAGGCAATCAGGATTTTCTTTCTACCATAACGGTCCCCGATTCGTCCCCAAATGGGGGAAAATAAAAAGGCGGTCACAAAGGTAATTCCGAATGTCCACCCCGACCAATGCTGGACATATTGTGCCGAATAATTGCCAAATGTACCGATGTATAACGAGATGAAGGGAAGAACCATCGTCATGCTACCACCGATGAAGAAGTTGGCAAACCACATGATGAAAAGATTCCTTTTGGCCAATTTATGAACATCCATATACATGTAACACTTCTTTCTACCTGATATTTACTATTCAGTATACAGATTTACCAATTTCTATTAAATGTATTTGATTCAGACATGCTTCAGGGCAAGAAAAAAATCTAGTTTGAAAAAGTTGTTTTTTAATGAAATACCCAGTGTTATACTAACTAAATACTAATTTTTCAGAAAATATAAAATATTTGATGAAAGTTAATATTTCAAATAGTAAGGGGAGAGTCTACATGTTATCGATTCTTGGATTTTGCATGATTTTTACATTTCTTATTTTGGTCATTTCAAAGCGACTTTCTGTAGTGGTTGCCTTCATTTTCACTGCCATCCTTTTTGCATTGATCGGTGGGTTTGCGTCGGAAATGGGAGAAATGATGATGGCAGGGATTATAAAGGTAACGCCAACGGCCGTTATGATTGTATTTGCTATTTTATATTTTGGTTTGATGCTAGACGTTGGTTTATTTGAACCTATGATTGCCAAGATACTAAGCCTTGTGAAGGGGGACCCACTAAAGGTTGTGATGGCCACTGCCATCATCACGATGCTAGTAGGGTTAGATGGTGACGGGTCTTCCACCTTTATGATCACCGTAACAGCCATGTTGCCGCTCTATATAAGGTTAGGGATGAATAGGCTTATATTGGCGTGTGTGGTTGCTTTAGCTGCAGGCGTCATGAATATCATCCCTTGGGGCGGCCCGTTGGTAAGAGCAGCAGCCAGTCTACAAGTGGAAGTATCAGACTTATTCATTCCGCTCGTTCCGGTCATGATTGCAGGGCTGATATGGACGCTGTTTTCCGCCTATATCCTTGGGAAGAAGGAAAGAGCCAGATTGGGCATCACTACATTGCAGACACCAATGCCTTCAGGGTTAGGTGAACAGGCCGCTGCGGTTGAAGCTACTAATGGTACAACCATGAAGTTTTGGTTTAATTGGTTATTGACGATCGCGTTAATGGTATTTTTGGTAATGGAAGTGTTGCCTCTGCAAATCTTATTCGCTTCTGCTTTTGCCATAGCATTATTCGTTAACTTTCCAAATCCAAAAGAACAGCAGGAAAGGATATTAAGCCATGCCAATAGTTTTGTTATGATCTGTACACTTATCTTTGCAGCGGGTATTTTCACGGGCGTCTTCACGGAAACGAAGATGATGGATTCGATGGCCTCTTCCATCGTGACCGTTATTCCAGATTGGCTTGGTGCACATCTACCTGTTGTTGTGGCACTTACTAGCATTCCGATGGGCTTCATTTTTTCACCTGACGCATATTACTTTGGAATTATTCCCATCATTAGCGAGGCTGCGGCGAACTTTGGAATTGCCCCAGTTGAAATCGGGAGGGCCGCTTTATTAGGTCACTCCACAACAGGTTTTCCCTTATCACCCTTGGTTCCTGCCACATTCATTCTGATTGGGCTGGTTGGTGTGGACTTTGGTGATCATCAAAAGTTTCTATTTAAATGGGCTTGTGGGACAACGATTGTTATGACGATCGTGGCTATCATTCTTGGGGTGATTCCATTATAAGAGGTGAGTCTAATAAACTAGTATGGAAAATCTTTTACTGTGAGATTAGTTAGATTTTTTATCATGCTCATAGAATCTATTTTCCCATTTATCCCTCTCTCTGTTTATCCTTTCAAAATAGTGGAAATGATTAAGAAGACTATACATAAATGAAAGAGAGAGAGAGGGTACTGATGATGAACTATAAGCAAAAGCTGCTGTTGCCAGCATGTGCCGCCTTTTTGTTGTATGGATGCAATTCAGAGGATAACTCAACGAATGCAGACAAAACCGTGGAAGATTCAAAACCGGTACAGGGAACCCAAACGGAAGTGGACCCACAAGCACAGGCGGAAGTTAAGGATACTGCGGGTAAAACTTTAGGTACTGTCAATTTTTCCGCGGAAGAGAATTCCGTCTTGATCGAAGCGGCACTGGAAGGGTTAGAACCCGGTTATCATGGGTTTCATATTCATGAAAATGCAGCATGTGAAGCGGATGCAAAGGAAGGGCCTTTTACTACAGCCGGGGGGCACTTCAATCCAACAGATGAAAAGCACTCCAATCATGCTGGGGATATGCTTCCTCTTTTTGCTAAAGAAGATGGAACGGCCAAATATACAGCCACGTTGGATAACATGACAGTGGAACAACTGAAGCAAGAAGAGCTTTCGGTCATCGTTCATGCAAATCCGGACAACTTTGCCAATATTCCTGATCATTATGAAACGGATGGAGAAAAGGGACCGAATGAAGACACGTTGAAAACAGGTGATGCCGGTGACAGGCAAGCATGCGGGATTGTAGTAAGCGCAGATAAGTAAGGGCATGAGCGATTCTTCTATGGAGGAATCGCTTTTTACATACTATTTGTAGCTTAGCTTAGCCTAAATCAACCACGAACGGCGATAATTCGACCGCAATCCGAATTATTTCAACCATACCAAGCAATATTTCAACCACGCAACATATTAATTCAACCATAGACAAAAAAGCTGAAAAAAAGGATTTTTCTATCGTGATATAGAAGTAAGAGAAAAGCATGAAAAAAACCCGAATCAGGACAAGGAGTCGATTGATTCGGGTTTCATGGCTTATTCTGCTGTAGCGGTTTCTTTAATAAGTTGTAGTCGTTCTGCCACTTCTTCTTCAGACAAGTTATGCTCGACTACATAGCGATTACGTGGGTGCACCCGACATTCGTGGGAACAGCTGCGTAAGTGTTTGTGCTCGTTTTCTTCACTGCAAAGGATTTTCTTGTTGCATTCCGGGTTCGCGCAGTTCACATAACGCTCACATGGTTCGCCGGAGAAGATATCCCTGCCGACGATGACATGTTCCTTTTGATTGATCGGAACGGCAATTCTTTGATCGAATACATACATTTGACCATCCCAAAGATCGCCTTGCACTTCAGGGTCTTTTCCGTATGTTGCGATGCCTCCGTGAAGCTGGCTGACATCTTCAAAGCCTTCTTTGACAAGCCATCCGGAGAATTTTTCGCAACGGATTCCGCCTGTGCAATACGTAAGGATTTTTTTACCTTCAAACATCTCTTTATTCTCACGTACCCATTCCGGAAGTTCACGGAAATTTGTGATATCTGGCTTGATTGCGCCGCGGAAGTGACCCAAATCAAATTCATAGTCATTTCTCGCATCAAGTACGACTGTATTTTCATCTTGCATTTGCTCGTAAAATTCTTTTGGGCTTAAGTAATTCCCTGTCGTCTGGTTTGGATCGACGTCATCTTCCAATCGAAGCGTAACCAGTTCATTTTTTGGACGGACATGCATTTTTTTGAAGGCATGGCCATCGGCTTCATCGATTTTATAGACCATATCAGCAAAGCGGGGATCGCTTTTCATCATGTCCATGTATTTTTCGGTTTGTTCGATTGTACCGGATACCGTACCGTTGATCCCTTCCTGGGCAACTAAAATCCGGCCTTTCAATTCAAGTTCTTTACATGCCGCAAGATGTTCGGCAGCGAACTCTACGTGATTCTCGATTGGTGTATACAAGTAATACAATAAAACTCTATATGGTTTTGTTTCCATTTTTTAATTACCACCTGTGATTTATATTTGCAAGATATAAAGGGTGATCAGTTAAGACACTTTTCTCTTACAGACAATCATTATACCAAGAAAACATAACTTTGATAAGTGAATCATGAAAAATGAAAGGGGCCTGTTAAAAATGCTTCAAGATTTAATGAAATATCCCATCATTCAAGCCCCAATGGCTGGAGGCGCATCCACACCGAAACTGGCCGCAACGGTTTCTGCTGCAGGAGGATTGGGGTTTCTCGCAGCTGGATATAAAACTGCAGAGGAAATGAGAAACGAAATAGAAGAGGTGCGCCGATTGACTGGGCGGCCTTTTGGCGTGAATGTGTTCGTGCCAAGTAAAGAGGTTGTGGATGAATCCAGACTCACCGCCTACCGGGAAAAAATACAAAAAGAGGCGGAAAGTGTAGGGGCTTCAATAGGGGAACCCATGAGCGACGATGATGACTGGGTCAATAAAATAGCCGTGTTAAAAGAACTCCGGGTCGCCGTTGTGAGTTTCACATTTGGGTGTCCAGAATCCGGTATCATCAAGGAACTCCAACATGCCGGTACGCTTGTTACGGTATCGGTGACGAACCCTACAGAGGCACAAATTGCAGTTACGGCGGGAGCGGATATCCTTTGTGTACAAGGGATTGAGGCAGGCGGCCATCGTGCCAGTTTTGATAACGAGTCAGAAAGTGACCAAGCGCTTTTGGAATTGATCAAGATCGTAAAAAAAGAAACGAACGTGCCGATAATTGCCGCAGGCGGATTGATGGATGGAAAAGACATTGCCGGTGTTCTTGCAGCAGGGGCAGTAGCGGCACAGTTGGGAACCGCTTTTCTATGTTGCCCGGAAAGTGGCGCAAGCCCAGCTCATAAGGCAGCGCTCCATAATCCACGGTTTACCGAAACGGCGATCACCCGGGCATTTAGCGGCCGCCGTGCTCGGGGGTTGGTGAATTGCTTCTTAATGGAATATGACAGGGTCGCCCCGGCAGCCTATCCTTATGTTCATCACATGACGAAACAGATGCGAAAGGTGGCGGGACAAAAAGGCGAACCTGAATTGATGGCTCTATGGGCAGGAGAAGGATACAAACGGAGTCGAACGCTTCCCGTCTCGGTATTGATGGGAGAGTTGGTTGAAGAAATGAATATAGAATCTAGGAGAGTATGTCATGAAAATTAGACCCTTGAATCCAGGCGAGGCACCACCGATGGAGTTACTGTTGCTTGCTGATCCTTCAAAAGAATTGGTTGAGACCTATTTGGAGAGGGGCACGTGTTTTGTCGCTGAATCGGATGGGCTGATAACCGGCGTGTATGTCTTGAAGGAATTGTCCGATGACACGATAGAAATCGTCAACGTTGCTGTAGCGGAACAATACCAAGGTGAAGGCCAGGGGAAAAGACTGGTCAATCATGCGGTTCATCATGCGAAGTCACTGGGGTATCACTCCATCGAAATCGGCACGGGTAATTCAGGGATGGGGCAGCTGGCCCTTTATCAAAAATGTGGATTTAGAATAACCGAAATCGATCGCGATTTTTTCACGAGGAATTATCCAGAGCCCATTTATGAAAATGGGATACAGTGCAGGGACATGATTCGTTTATCTCAAACCATCGGGAGCACCTAATGCCGTTAGGGAAATCAATCCAATGTAGGCATCCCATCTTACTGGATAGAGCATAGGAGGAAAAATCATGCTTTTCGGCGATTCCATTTATCTATTGTTTGCGTTGCTCATGCCACTTTTTTTCGCTATTGTCGTATTCATATTCATTCGTTCTATTAAAAAGCAGAATGAATCTTTACAGCAAAAGGAGAAGGAAAGTACAGCTCATAAACAATCATCCGAAAATTAATCCATGGTCAAGAGAGTGTCCAAATGAATGGGCACTCTCTTGATTCATTTCCCCAAAAACCCTTCCAACTTCTGCTTCACATTCGGCCACTCTTCTTTGAGGATGCTGAACACCATGGTGTTTCTGACTCTCCCATCTTTCAGTACTTTTTCTTTTCGTAACATCCCCTCTTCAACAGCTCCAAGCCTAGCAATGGCCG
Source organism: Peribacillus sp. NPDC046944 (assembly GCF_050272735.1). Lineage (NCBI taxonomy): Bacteria > Bacillati > Bacillota > Bacilli > Caryophanales > Bacillaceae > Peribacillus > Peribacillus sp. NPDC046944. The sequence continues at coordinate 92,485 of NZ_JBNNML010000010.1, read as the reverse complement.
CACGTGAAGCTCTGTTCAGCTCATCTGTCCTGAATTCTACACGATTCATGTGCCACGTTTCAAAGGCATGCTGTAAAAGTAAATATTTGCATTCGGTGTTGACGGCTGTCCTCCACTTTGAAGGGTGATACCAGGTCGAGCCGATTTCCACTGTTTGATTATCGAATCGTATATCCCTTAGGCTTGTGCTGCCGATAACCGATTGAGTCGAAGAATCGATTACCGCAAAGGGATGGTGCTGATTCTTTTCCCTTGATAAGATGCCTTGCTGTACAAATTCCACAGCGTCTTGATGAGACAAAATCTTCGTCGCACTCCACACCCAGATTTCTTTGGGGAGGGAGGCTGTGTAAATCGGTTCGATATGATTTTCCATCAGGGGTACCAGTGAAACGTATTTCCCGGTTAATTCAAACGGCTTCATGTTCATTCCTCCAATCAAGTAATATCCTGATTATAAAAAAAATCTGGTACTATAATAAGAACCAGAACTGTTATAATTTATGGAACCAGTAAAGGGGTGGGCGCCATGTACGAAATCACTTTTCAACTCGAAAAAACAAAGGATCGACCATTATATGTTCAACTGTATCACTATTTGAAAAGGGAAATTCAGAATGGGCAAATAAAGGCTGGAATGAAGTTACCCTCAAAACGAAAGCTAGCCGTTCATTTAGGTATTGGCTTGAATACGGTGGATTCAGCTTATCAGCAGCTAATCGCGGAAGGGTATGTGGAGAGCCGGGTGAGAAAAGGATATTTCGCAGCGGAAATCGATCGGATTTCTTCCATTATGGAGCAAGTAACCACGACTAGTAATCCAGAGACCATTTTGCCAATTGTAACCAACATGATAGATTTTCATTATGGCCATGTGGATATCGACTCCTTCCCACATACCGTGTGGAAAAAGTGCATGAATAATACGCTGTACCTTCAGGAAAGGGACATGTTCATCAGCGGGGACCCTCAAGGGGAGCATGGTCTTAGGAACGAAATTGCGGACTACCTTTTTCAGTCAAGAGGGGTGCGGTGTGTCCCTAATCAAATCATCATCGGAGCGGGTACACAGTATTTCATTCATCTTTTGCGGCTTCTTCTTGGCAAGGAGAGAGTATTTGGGTTGGAAGACCCCGGGTTTCATCGGGTGAGAGAAGTATTGAAAGTGGAGGGAGCTGAGATGAGGTTCATTCCTTGTGATGAAAGCGGGTTGTGTGTGGAATCATTAAAGGAAAGCCAAGCTGATATCGCCTATGTTACCCCTTCTCACCAATTCCCGTTAGGAATGATCATGCCCATATCACGAAGGGTGGAATTATTGAAATGGGCAGGTAGAAAGAATGGCTATATTATTGAAGATGACTATGATGGGGAATTCCGACATACAGGCAAACCTATACCGTCTCTGCAAGGTCTGGATACAGGTGGAAGGGTGATCTATTTAGGCACGTTTTCTAAATCATTGATTCCCACGATTAGAGCGGGATATATGGTACTACCTCCTGAGTTAGCCGATCTTTACCAAAGAAAATTACAAGGATACAAACAGACCATTTCCAAAATGATCCAAGAAACGGTCTGTCTTTTTATAAAAGATGGCCATTGGGAACGGCATCTGAATAGAATGAGAATCCTGTATCGAAAAAAGAATCAAGTGTTGCTTGCTGAACTAGAAGAAACCTTCCATGATCAAATAACGGTAATAGGAGAGAAGTCCGGACTACATATTCTAGTGCAAGTCCATAGTGATAAATCCGAAGCCGAGCTTATTCAAACCGCTGAAAGAAAGGGAGTGAAGGTGTACCCCACTTCGGTTTATCATTCAAAGAAAGACAACCATCCAACCATTTTGATGGGATATGGCGGTTTATCTGAATCAGATATCAAAGAAGGGATTCGCCTGTTAAAAAAGGCGTGGCTCTAGCTTTTGAATCGCTTATATAAAAGGGATTTAAAAGAATGATGGCAATTAATCTCTAATATTATTTAGAATTTTAAGCAGTGTTTGGAAAAATAAGTCCTGCTCTTCTTCGGAAATGCCATCTAAGGCTTTTCCTTCGATCTTATCCGCAATCTTCATGCATTTCATATGTACTTCTTTTCCTCTGGGCGTGAGTTCAATTCGCTTTTCCTCTTCATCCTTCCCAGGGACTTGTTTGATCATATGGTTCTCTTCCATGCTATTCACGGAACGGGTAATGATCACGCTATCAACGTCTAGATAATTGGATATGTCATTGATGGTAGAATAACCACAGTTCTTTAAATAATTCAAGATTGTCCATTGGTTATGATAAATATTCAGGCTTGTGATCTGTTCGTTCATATTTTTTACGATAGTTCTGGATAATTGTAAATGTTGATGGAATAGCTGATTTTGTTTGTTTTTCATATAATTCTCCTTCATAATGAGCGGCCACTTCATTATAATTTATAAATTGAAAAAGTCTAAGATAAAGAAAGATTCATATGATTCATTTTACTCATAACCGATTTTATCTTCAAGACATGTAAGGGGTATCATTTGTCGTACTTTGTGAGCAGTTGAACATAAACAAGTGCCAAAAAGAGAACGACCCTTTGTATTATACGACAAACATACAGAAATTTTAAGTATCGTCTTGAAAATCATGGGGAACTATCTTTTTCCAATTTGCCCCTTACAAAAATATCAACTAAAAAAACCAGCATGGAAGCTGGTTTTTTGTCGTTAAATTCTTTCGCTTGCGGAGCGGTGTTTGGTTTCTTCTTTATTTCGTTCTTCTTCTTTTTCGTATTTAATGTCTTCTAGTGGCAAATCGTCGATGGGCATGACAAGCTGATCACGTTCTAGTTGTTTCTCTTGATTTTCTTTGAAAGCCTTGGATTTATCATTACGTTCCTGCAGAGTTTTATCTTTTTTTAAGTTATCCATAATCGATCCCTCCATCTCTTTCCTTATCTTTTCCCTTGAAATGAGAAAATAAAACGTATAACCGAAATATATGGGAGATTCTTTCATAAATATAGGAGAAATAGGAAAGGGCAAGGGGGTGTAGTAATTGAATTTCGCTATGTTTTTTCGCTGGTTTTGGAAGGCGGCTATCCTTTTAGGGATTATATTCTTGATTCCTTACTCGTGGGCGCTGATTTTTGCTCTAGTAACCGCCATCATATTGGATGGATTAGTGAACTTTATAAGCAAAATGTTAAACGTACATCGCCTTTGGGGCGTGTTGGTTTCCTTCATTATCTATGTAGGTGGCTTTATCGGCTTGATTTATTTCTCGCTTTCCGTTCTTATCAAACGGATCATCGTCCATTCTGAAAAGCTACCGATTTTAATTCGAGAAATTTATCTCACGGCAATTTTGCCGGTCATCAGGCAATGGGAGCAATATTCCCAAACGTTGCCGCCTAATCTCATTCAGTCAATCGAACTTACGATGGAAAAAGGGGTCATGGCTCTTGAAGGGTTTACGAAGGACTTTGTCCAGGACATGGTTCAGCTTGTTACGCTCGTACCCGCCTTTTTTATAGATTTCTTAATCTATTTAATTGCTTTATTCTTAATCAGTCTTGAGCTTCCGATGTTGAAGAGAAAGCTAGTTTCTTTTTTAAGGGAGTCAACCTACCAAAAAATCACCATGGTTTATCAAGATCTTAGTATGGCGGCTGTCGGATTCTTTAGGGCGCAGATTGTATTGAGTTTATTCACGTTCTTGATGGCCTATGCGGGACTATGGATTCTAGATGTGAAATACACCTTGCTCTTGGCTCTTTTAATCGTCATCGTCGATATTCTCCCGATATTGGGAACAGGGTCAGTGCTCGTTCCTTGGGCTGTCATTGTATGGACGCAAGGAAATCATCACCTTGGCATTGGTCTAATCATCTTGTTCCTGGTCATAACCGTTGTCAGGAGGACCATTGAGCCAAAAATCTATTCAGCAAATATGGGTTTAACCCCGCTAGCGTCACTTGTCAGTCTTTATTTAGGATTTAAAGTGCTGGGGGTAATCGGACTTTTCCTAGGGCCGGCTATTCTCATCGTTTATAATACATTGAAGAGGGCTGGTGTCATCAAGCTTCATCATTTTAAAATATGAGCCATTGTTAGAAATTCTTAATGGAGTTTACTGAATTGGACATATCTTTAACCGTTTTACCTTTTCCTTTACAATGATTGCAGTTCCGTGAAAAGAACTGTAGATAGCGAGTTTTGCCTTTCCCTTTGCATTGCTGGCAAATGGTTATAACTTTCATCAGTCTTCACTCCTTAATTATGATGATGTTTCTTTAACAGTATGAAACAAGAAAGGTAGAACTATACCTCAATCACTATAAATAGAGGGGGATTTATTACTATAATATGAAAGTTTTTTGTCTCATGTACCATAATGAAAGTGAAATCATGGAAGATGCCATGATGTAGGGTAGAAAAAACCCCGTCCTAATAAACTAGGGCGGGGTTTTCCATTAAGAAACGATTTCAGTCTGCGACATTAAAGGAAATTCCTTTACTTCGCTTACTGCTTTTGCAGGTTTATAAATCTCGATATAGCTGATATGGTGGTCTTCCATTTCTTTTATTTTAAAATGGTAAGGTCCATAATTCAGAATATCGCCTTGTTTGGCTTCGTAGTTCTCGGTAAGAATCCAGCCACCCATCGTATCGATATCTTCATCGTTGATATCGATGCCAAGTAAATCATTTATTTCACTGACCAATACCTTTGCATCGATAATATAATGATTTTCCTTCACTTTACGAACGTCAGGGACTTCATCTAAGTCGAACTCATCCCGGATATCACCGACAATCTCTTCTAGGATATCTTCAACGGTGACTAATCCCGATGTGCCGCCATATTCATCCATGAGGATTGCCATGTGTACACGTTCTTTTTGCATCTTTAATAGTAAATCGTGGATGGGGATGCTATCGATGACACGAATGATCGGACGAACATAACGATTGATCGTAGATGTTGCCTGATTTTTCTTGTCTATCATTTCCGTGAAAAGTTCCTTGATATTGACCAGTCCGATGATATGGTCTTTATCACCATCGATAACTGGGTATCGAGTGAAGTTTTCTTCAGCCATGATGGAAAAAAACTGCTGTATGGTATCATCTTTGGAAATCGTGGCGATTTCGGTACGAGGAACCATGATTTCCTTTGCTATGCGATCATCGAATTCAAAAATTTTATTCACATATTTAAACTCAGATTGGTTAATTTCGCCGCTTTTATAGCTTTCTGAAACAATGATGCGAAGCTCTTCTTCCGTATGAGCCAAGTCATGCTCAGAAACTGCTTTTAATCCAAACATTTTTGTTAGCACTCTTGCAGAGCCATTAAGTACCCAGATGAAAGGATACATGACTTTGTTAAATCCAATTAGCGGTTTGGCAATGAATAATGTTACTTGCTCTGCTTTTTGAATGGCCATCGTCTTTGGTGCCAGTTCTCCCACCACCACATGAATGAAGGTGATCAAAGAAAAGGCAATCGCGATTGAAAGGATATGTGAAGCAGATTCAGGGATATTTAATTGAGTGAGAAGCGGGCCCAAAATACTTTCAACTGTCGGTTCTCCCAGCCACCCCAGTCCTAATGCCGTAACTGTAATTCCCAGTTGGCATGTTGACAGGTATTCGTCGAGATTGGATGTGACCTTCTTTGCTGCTAGGGCATTCGGCTTACCTTCTTCAATTAATTGATCGATCTTCGTGCTCCTCACTTTAACAATCGCAAACTCCGAAGCTACAAAAAATGCTGTTAAAGCAATTAAAATGGCAATAAGTACCAAGTTTATTATGTCCAAAAAGTCTCCCTTACATCGCCTATGAGACGAATAAGGAGTCCACCTCCTACATTTTTAAAATATACAAGTATATTTTTTTTGTCGTGCTAAATAGCTAAAACGTACTGGAGTCGTGCATGAAGGCTGCAAGTTTACACTCCGTTTTTAAATGAATAGAGTACTAGTATATGTGTATTAGCGATACGTAGACGGGAAATAGAAGAATTTTGCAAGGAAAATGCAAGCAAGATTATTTAATACCGTGCACTTTTTCGCCAGGCAAAGCAGCGTCCGTCCGTCACAACGAACGTTCTTTAATGTCCCATCCAATCACCTCAGTTTAATTGATTTAAATACTTTCATTATAGAAAGAGTTAGTCATCCAGTCAAATTGCCTAATACTCGCAAAATGGTGGAAATGGCTTGTAAAAGGTTCATTTGTTTCACTATTTGACGGTTTTTGACCAATTCCTTTCCTATAACCATTATATAATGGAATATTCAGAAAATTAAAGGTCTATGCCTATAAAAAATAAAAAAGGCCTTTTATTAATTTTTAGCTTCTCTGTACATAGGATATAGGATTGGGACAAGATTATCCATTAAAAAGGATGTGGAAGTCATGATGATCATCGAAAAGATGGCAGCCATAATGGCCGGAAGTTTGCTTGTGGGCGTAGGAATTAATTTTTTTCTCATTCCTTATCACTTGTTGGATGGTGGCATGATTGGGATTGGTTTAATCATTCATTATTTTCTAGGGCTTCCAACTGGGTTAGGCGTTATTCTGAGCAGTATTCCCCTATATATATATGCTTGGTATTACGAAAAAAAACTATTCCTCAACAGTTTGCATGGCCTACTTTTCTCTTCGTTATGCATCGATATTTTTTCCGAGGCTGTCATCGATTGGAATCTTCCCATCTATATAAGTGCCATAATCGGAGGGGGATTAATCGGGCTGGGAATTGGGCTCATGCTCCGGTATGGTACATCAACAGGCGGGACCGACATGCTTGCACAGATCATTTCCAGGAAAAGCGGGCTTAATGCCGGCATGTTAATTTTCTTCATAGATGGATGTGTCCTCATTGTGGGCTTGAGCGTGGTGGACCTGACTGTGTTTTTCTATTCATTTTTGACCATCATTGCTGTGGCGATGCTGACTTCGGTAACCGTGATGCGGACCGCAACTTAATAGAATGTATATATTTCAGTTATCTGGGAAGGATGGTGTATAAAACGACCGTCTTATCGGTTAATTATGAAAAAGAAGGAAGTTTTCGATGAAGAAATTTTATTTGTCAGCCATATTATTGTTTGCGTTAGCAGGATGTCAGGAAACCGAAAAGCCAGAAGATAAAGAAGTGAGCAATGCCATACCTGAAACCATGGAGGCTACTATATCCGTTAAAGGGACATTGGTTTCCGGAAAAGAGGTCATCCTTGAAGCCACAGTGAAGGAAGGAAGCCAACTTGTAAATGAAGCTGGTGAGGTTCTTTTTGAAGTGAGGAAATCCGGACAGGATAAACGGGAAATGTTAGATGCAAAGAATACGGGAAGCGGGACATATCAAGTGATGCACACCTTCAAGGAACAAGGGAAGTATCATGTAATTGCCCATGTAACAGCTAAAAATCAACATGTGATGCCGGAAAAAGAAGTGGTCATTACTGATAATGAAAGTGAAAACACCTCGGTACACCCAAGGTCGAATGTCTTGATCGAGTTTCATAACAATCCTGTGACGGCGGGGAACAGTTCCACCTTTGAAGCCAATGTGCATTTGGATGGGAAGCCTTTGACTGATGCAGATGTAAATTTTGAGGTGTGGAAAGAAGGCAGTGAAGAAAGTTCTTTCACCAAGGCGAAAGAAGAGGGAAAAGGGACTTATCTAAATAAAGTGTCCTTTGACGAGGCGGGAACTTATAAGATTCAGGTGCATGTGGAAAAAGAAGAAGTGCATGAACATCAGTTACAAACGATACAGGTTAATTGATGAGAATATCTACCCTTTTTGGCGAGTATTTATCCAGATAGGTTTTAGCCTTACTTTTAATGGGAACGTAAAGGATAACGAATACAGCAGGAAGGGAGGGTAAGCATGAAAAATGAAATAATCAACAAGTACAAAAATCTCGGGGTCCATATTCAAAAAACGAAATCACGTCAGGAGATTTTCACGAATATTTCTCACACTGATTCATCCTTACTCACCTTAGAGTTCGCAACTGCTTTTTCAAACGATGTACAAAAACAGGAAATAAAAGAATATTAATCACAAGGAGACCGGGAAAGACAAGCTGGTCTTTTTTTTTGTTATCTAAAATCATATCCCAATCTGACTGTTCCTTTTTTCAGGAAAATGAATAGAACGGATTTTTCCGCAATAGGATAGAAGGACAACCAAGTCAAAATTAGCGGAAAAGGGAGTCATTACATGATGTCAGAGCTGATTATGAAGATACTGAATTGGTTTGCGGAGATGGGATATATCGGTATTTTATTGGGGTTGATGGTGGAAATCATCCCCAGTGAGCTCGTACTTGGATACGGTGGCTATTTGATCGGAATGGGTAAGATGAACTTTTTGGGTGCCGTTATCGCAGGGGTGATGGGAGGTACGATTGCCCAATTATTCCTTTATTGGGCTGGTTATTATGGAGGACGGACATTCCTTTTAAAGTATGGAAAATATATATTCATTAAAGAAGCTCATATGATAATGGCCGAAGAATGGTTCCAACGGTATGGGGTGGGGGTGGTGTTCACAGCTCGCTTCATTCCTGTCGTACGACATGCCATTTCCATACCAGCTGGGATTGCCCGGATGTCCGCCTGGACATTCACTTTTTATACAGTGGCAGCCGTCATTCCTTGGACGATATTGTTCTTGTCATTGGGTCGGATTTTGGGGGAGAATTGGCAACAAATTAGAGAAATCACTGCACCTTATTTGATTCCTGTAGCAGGTTTTTCATTCGTCTTGATCATGTTGTATATCATTTGGAAGAAAAAGAGCCCGCCGCCAATCGTGACGGTCAAAAAGGTTGGGTCTGATAAAAGAATATAAAAAAATGGCCCCGGTAAGAATACGAGGGCCATTTTTCTTATTCTTAATCTTGTGGAAGGTTCTCCTCAAGTGTCAGCTGTTCTACTTTTTTTGTCACTTCAATAAAACGGATGGCGTGTTCATCCATCTCAATGACTTTGAAACAGAAACCATCTTTTTCCATGATGTCGCCAACTAGTACATCATAATTTTCCGTTAAGATCCAGCCACCGATTGTATCTACATCCTCTTCATCCAGGTGAATGCCAAGTAAGTCATTCACGTCTTTTACTAGAAGTTTGGAATCCAAGATATAGTGTCCATCCTTGATCTTACGAATGGAAGGAACTTCATCGATATCGAATTCATCACGAATTTCCCCGACGATTTCCTCAAGGATATCTTCAACGGTGACGAGACCGGAAGTACCACCATATTCATCCATCAAGATGGCCATGTGAATCCGCTCTTTTTGCATCTTTAGCAGTAATGTGTGAATGGGTATATTCTCCATGACCCGAATGATCGGGCGGGTATATTGTTCAATGGTTTTGGACTGGATATCCCGGTCCTTAATTAGGTCAGAAAAAACTTCTTTCAGATTGACCAAGCCAATCACATGATCCTTATCACCTTCGACAACGGGGTAACGCGTGTATTTTTCCGTTTTGGCAACATCGACGAAACCTTGTACGGTTTCATCTTTGGAAATGGTAAGGATTTCTGTTCTTGGAACCATGATTTCCTTGGCTACCCGGTCATCAAAATCAAATATATTGCTTACATATTTGAATTCAGATTGATTGATTTCCCCGCTTTTATAGCTGTCCGAAAGGATGAAACGCAATTCTTCCTCCGTGTGAGCAAGCTCGCTTTCCGAAGCGGATTTGAAGCCGAATAATCCAACGACAAACCGAGAGGAATGATTCAATAACCAGATGAACGGGAACGCGATCTTATGGAAAAGGATCAGAGGTTTGGCGATGGCCAAGGCCACCTCTTCCGCTTTTTGGATGGCAACCGTTTTAGGTGCGAGTTCACCTACGACGACATTCAAGAAGGTCATTAGGGAAAATGCAATGATAAAGGACAGAATACCTGCCACGTTGTTCGGAATATGTAATAGTTCGAATAAAGGTTCTATCAATTTATAGATTGTCGGTTGCCCAAGCCACCCAAGTCCAAGGGCGGTCACGGTAATGCCGAGCTGCGTTGCCGATAGGTACTCATCGAGATCTGATGTCACCTTTTTTGCAGCTAAGGCTTTCCTGTTTCCTTCTTCTATCAATTGGTCGATTCGCGAGCTTCGTACCCTAATGATTGAAAACTCGGAAGCAACAAAAAAGGCGGTTAAAGCGATTAAGATAATGACTAAGGCTAAACTAAATATGTCCAATAGTGAGGGATGTAATTAAACCGTTTACTTGCACCAAACGGGTGAATTATCCCAGTCACCTCCCAAAAACAAAAATGAATAAAATGTATAATGACTGTAAAAAAAGTAGATGGAATGATCTTGAAATGAATGTCTTCGAGCTTTTCTTTACGAATCTGTAGATTTATTCATCACGATTATACAAGTCACCTAATTATAGTATAAGGAACTATCAGGGAATCAGTCAAAAATTACACACTACTTCCCCGTGATTTGGTGACTTTTACTTATGATTTTGTTTTTACGCGTATGGAGAATGTAGTTAAGAAGTCCGTTGAATGACAAGTCAAGGTCCCTTGATGCTTGAGGATGATTTCCTTGCAAACGAATAGTCCCAACCCTGTGCCCCTTTTTTTCGTTGTGATGAAGGGTTCAAAGATGCTAGGAAGCACCTCGGAAGGTATCTTTGGACCGTTATTAGAAATATTCAAGGTTAGGCAACCTGATGCTACCGAACCGGAAATGTCTATGGATGGATTTGGCGTTTCCGTAACTACATCCAGGGCATTCAATATGATATTGAGTAACACTTGCCTGAATTCCTCCTTGGAGCCGGCCAACTGGGCTTCGCCCTCAATATTACAGGAGACGGAAGCATTTACTTCCAAGATGCTAGGGTATAGGAATTCAATCACTTCATCTACCAGGGGGGCGATTGGAAATATTTCAATTTGTGTAGTATCCGTTTCCCTCTTTGAAAGGTTAAGAAATTGTGTAATCCGATAATTAAGCTGATCCAATTCCTTTGAAATGATGTCCAGATACTTAATCTCTGGCTGTTCGGCTTGTAATAATTGAATGAAACCCATGATGGAAGTAAGGGGATTCCGGAACTCATGGACAAAACTTGATGTCATCTGGCCTAAAAGGGTCAAACGGTCTTTATGATTTGGATTGATCAGCTGATATTGCTCCGCAACCTGCTTCGTCTTTAAATCGGTATAACTGGATAAAGCGAAATAAATGAGTTTATCGAAGTACGCATTTATTTGGTGGATAACCGCAGATAGTTCTCCTTTGATGGCTTCGTAAGAGAGAAATTGATCAATGATGATCGATCTTCCGGTAGAGGTTATGGAAAAGAACATATCCATATTCAAATGCTGTTTAACCCGGCCGGCTGAAATCTTTTCCCCTAAATCCTTCAGCATATCATCTATGTTAGTATCTGTATTTTTCAGTTGTTTCATCAGTGAATTTAGAATTTTTTCTATTTCTTCTTCAAAATATTCTATATAGCCATCTGACAAATGCTTTAATCGCTCTTTCCATTCGGTAAGGATAGTAGTTTTATGAGAAGATAGGAAGTGAAGAGTCATTTCTCGATTCAATACCATTTTGCCCTCCATGTGTAGGAAAATGAATTTATCTTACTTAATTATGAATGAATTAGAATATAATTCCAAAATGTAATATATGGTTTTAATAATAACAGATTGAAAGCGTTCTTTAAATACTCATTCATGCGGTAAATGATCGGTAAAAGGGGAAAGGCTTTGTTTATATTAGGTAAACATTGTATTAATAGGGGGTTTACACATATAAAAAAGGCACCGTTCATTATTGACGGGTACCTTTTTTTTGAAATGTATAGGGTTCGATATGGACAATGACATGTTTGATGTCATGTTCCTTTAATAAGTTTTCTTCAACCTTCACTGTAATGTCATGACTTTGGATGACGGTCAAGAGCGGATTGACATGCACGGTTGTTTCAACCAGAATTTCATTCCCATGCATCCGAGCTTTAATTTCACTCATGTCTTTCACCCCATCCGTCAACAGGATGGTTTGACCTATTTGTTGGAGATGCTGTTCATCGAAACCGTCGGTCAAGGAAAGTGAAGCGTCGTGGAAAATATCCCAAGCCGTTTTGCAGATCATCAGACCTACCACTAAAGCCGCAACCGCATCCAACCAGTCTATGCCGATTGTGGTACCGATAATACCTACGAAAGCACCGATACTGACAAGAGCATCAGAACGGTTGTCCTGTGCGACAGCATGGATGGAGGCGCTGTTTATTTTTTTGCTTAAAGCCAAGTTGTAACGATAAACCCCGTACATGAAGATGGCGGAGAATAAAGCGACATAAGCTGTGAACATATTCGGTACAACTGTCGCATCCTGCGAAAAGAATGATTCGATGGCGCTGTATATGACCTGTAATCCGACGGTGATCATAATGAAGGCGGCAACCAGAGACGCTACGGTTTCAGCTCTCAGATGACCGTATGAATGATTATTATCAGGTGGTCGCCTTGATATTTTTAAGCCTATTAATACAGCGACAGAGGCAATGATATCGGTCGTGTTGTTTAAACCATCTGCCCAAAGTCCTTTCGAGTCTCCAAAGTAACCAAACGTTAATTTGAGGGCCGACAAGAATATGTATGCGGCTATACTGATATAGGCGCCCTTTTCAGCAGAAATTGAATGTTTATCCATGTCTTTTCCCCCTCGTGCAAAATAACCTTTATAAAGATATCAAATTGAACCCTAGTGAGTCTATAGAAAAATTGTCGTCTTTATCCATCTAACTTGGCATATGGCATGTGTATTGAGGCCATGTAAAGAAGTTGGCTGGATGAAAAAATATAACCAGTAATAGGGAAAAACGCTCGTGGATATAATCGTGTTATTTACTTGTCAATTAGAGAAACTAGTAGTATATTCTAACCGAGGAACAAAAATTAAATACTTCCACAAGGGGAGCCAAGATGGCTGAGAGTGAACGGTTGAGTTCAGACCCTATGAACCTGTTAGTTAGTACTAGCGTAGGGATGTGGTTTTGGATAGCAATACTGGGCATCCATTACCGCCCTGGTGTTGCTTTTTTGCATGCCGAAAAAGCGACACGGGACTCATGGGCACTTTTGCACGTGGAGAAGGGTGAGAGATGATGAAACATAAAACATTATTCATGACAGAGGTCGCGATTTTTTCTGCATTGGCATTACTGCTGGATATAGTCTCCGGTTTTGTCTTTGCAAGGATATGGCCACAGGGGGGATCGATTTCCATTGCCATGGTACCGATATTCTTAATGGCCTATCGTTGGGGAATCAAGGGCGGAATGGCCACCGGTTTACTATTGGGGCTTTTGCAGATTGCCACTGGTTTGGCATTTCTGGCAACGCCGCTTCAAGGATTTATCGAATATTTCCTTGCTTTTACCGCCGTGGGATTATCCGGGTTGTTCATGAATAAATTTGTGAATAACCGTAAAGGGGGAAAACGGTTAAGAGGGGATATATATGCGGTTTGTGGCATGTTTGTGGGGAGCTTCCTGAGGTTTCTTTGCCATTTTACAGCAGGTATCGTTTTCTTTGGGGAATATGCGCCAGATGGGCAACCAGTCGTCCTCTATTCCTTGATTTACAATGGGACATATATGCTGTTTAGTTTTATTTTATCAGCAATCGTGGTAATGGTGCTCTATTCGGCTGCTTCGAATGTCTTGTTGAAGAAAGCCATCTAAAGACAGACCTTTTAAAAGGGCCGGCTCGATTATGAGCCGGTCCTTTTCTCCATTATTTTGCAATAAATACCGAGCATGGTGCCTGCTTGGCTATGGAACTGCTGGTGCTTCCGAGGAAGAACTTTTCCAGGCCGCTTTTTGCACTGTTGCCGACGATGATTAAATCGGCGTTCGTCCGCTTTGCATAGTCACATATGCTATCCGTGGCATTTCCCTCTAAAATCTCGATATTTCCATTAACCTGGCATTCACTGAGCAACCTCATCATATTGCTTTCAGCCATCCTCACATTGTTTTCATGAACGGTGGGAGTATCGTTCATGTGCATTTGACTTTGTTGTTCTACTTCTGTTACGGGATGCGTTTGTGAAGGGTCGACATAAAATCCTGCTGCCGGTACGAACCCAGGAGCGGATGCACTCTCGAGGATACGGCTTTCACCTTTTGGATTCAGAACTTGAACAATGGTCAATTCAGCTTCCGGAAAGGCCTTTTTTAATGAAGCTCCATATTCCACGGCGCGGTTGCTCTCTTCATTTCCATCATAAGCGGCGACGATACGTTTTAATTGTTTCATCTAAGATCATCTCTCCCCATAATTTGTCATTATAGGTTATATACCCGTTTTTATTGGTTTCATGCCTTTTTCAGGTGTATATTGATTTATAAATGTGGGTAAAGGGTATGGAAAAAGAAAAGACTAGGCATGAAAGGGAGAAATATTGTAGGCACTTTGTATGGAAAAGGATAATGGGAAAAATGTTGTGGAATTTGTTTTCCCTTTTAGCCATTGCAAGAGTTTTCTTTCATAAAAAGGGCAAAATATTTTTAATGGAGCATGTCGCATCTGGGAAAATGGGGGTACAAATGAGAGCGTTATTGAAAATAGGTCTTATAATTATATCAATCATTGTCGTAGTGGGAGCCGGTTTGTTCATATATTTTAAACAAACTGTGGATATAAGCAATCTCCAGGATCAACTTCAGCAACCGACCAAGATTTATGACGAGGATGGGAACTTAGCCAGTACCGTCACGGCTAATAAATCGGAAGGCGTCGCGATAGAGGAGATCCCGGAACATCTCATTCAAGCGGTCGTATCCATTGAGGATCACCGTTTTTATGAACATCATGGCATAGATTATCAAGCGATCATGCGTGCGATGGTGAAAAATGTCAAGGCGAAAAGCGTTGTTGAAGGCGGGAGCACACTTACCCAACAACTTGTAAAAATCACCATGCTTGAATCAGATCGGACCTTGAAAAGAAAGATAGAAGAGTTTTTCATCGCTCAAGAATTGGAACGTACGTATACAAAGGATGAAATTTTAGAAATGTATGTGAATCAAGTTTATTTTGGACATGGAGCATGGGGACTCAAAAAGGCAGCGAACATATATTTTTCAAAAGATGTTTCTGAGTTAACCGTCGCCGAAGGGGCTTTGCTTGCTGGGGTCATTAACTTGCCTTCCAAGCTTGATCCGTACAAAAATCCAGAAGGGGCGGTTAAACGACGGGATTTGGTACTGTCTAGAATGACCGAACACGGATATTTGACCGAAGAGGAAGCGGCTTCTGCCAAAAAGGATGAAGTATCACTACAGTTAGGTGAAGATACAGATCCTTTAAAAGGGAAGTATCCTTATTATATAGACCATGTCCTATCTGAAGCCTCCACCATGTATGGATTGGAGCTCCAGCAATTACTCACTAGGGGCTATAGAATATATACCACATTAGATCAACCGATGCAGCAGGCTGCCGAATCAGTCTATAGCCAGGATGCCAATTTCCCTTCTGGGACAAGCAATGACATATTGGTGCAAAGTGGGACGGTCCTTCTTCATCCTAAAACAGGCGGCATTAAGGCACTTGTTGGGGGGAGGGGCGAGCATCAATTCATGGGATATAATCGGGCGACGCAACTGAAAAGATCTCCTGGTTCGTCGATTAAACCGCTCGCTGTTTATACACCGGCAATTGAAGAAGGATATGAAATGACCGACTCTTTAAAAGACGAGAAGATGGAGTTCGGGAATTATGAACCATCGAATTTGAGCGGCACTTATAAAGGGGAGGTCCCAATGTATGAAGCCGTGATGAATTCCTTGAATGTGCCAACCGTTTGGCTCCTGAATGAAATTGGAATCGACAAGGGGCTGGATGCGCTCAAACGGTTTGGGATTCCTTATGACAAAAAAAATGACCGAAATCTATCGATAGCCTTAGGCGGGATGGATAAAGGGGTGTCCCCACTCCAAATGGCAGGAGCTTATGCGGCGTTTGCAAATGAAGGAAAGCGAAACGAAGCGCATGCCATTATAAAAATAGAAGACACGGATGGGAAAGAAATAGCAGCCTGGAAGGAAAAGAAGACAAAGGTGGCTTCGAAGGATGTCGTCGATAAGATGAATGCGATGCTTCTTGGGACAGTTAACTATGGAACGGCTAAAAATGCCGCGGTCTCTGGCTATGAAATCGCAGGAAAGACAGGATCCACACAGGTCCCGATCGAAGGAATATCAGGTGTGAAGGATCAATGGTTCGTGGGATACACCCCTTCTTTAGTAGGAGCTGTATGGGCTGGCTACGATAAAACGGATAAAGAACATTATTTAACCACTAACAGCAGCCAGGGAAGTACACTCATCTTTCAAAAGATCATGGCTCAGGCCTTACAGAACGAAACGGCTGAATCATTTCATGCAGAAGACATCGGACCATTGATAGCGGAACAGCAGGAAAAGGAAGAAGAAGAGGAAAGGAAGCAATATTGGATTGATAAGGGGAATGAAATCAAGGAGGGGCTTGGTAAGTGGAAAACATGGGATTTTCCTTGGTGATGATTGGGGATATATCCATATTCCCAGTAAATGAAAAAAAGCTGTCATTATTGACAGCTTTTTTTCCCTCATTAAAAGATGAAATTTACAACTAAACCGATTACGACGATAGCCCCGATAATCATTAAAATGGTTCTCATATCTATACACCTCATTTATATGTAATTTTTTTTCGTATATTAAATCCCAACGGTTTGGTTGGAGTGAAATCCTATTTTTTCATCATTTTCTTTACAAATGGCCTGAACCTTTTCCAGCATTGCATGTACATTTTGTCCTTCTAGGATCACTTTCATATCCACACACTCTTGTAGAATGAGAACGAATGATACAAATGTTGAAAGTTTTGTGGCATCGACCATTTTATGATTGCAGATAAAGTAGATGTTTCCTTTGAATTCTTTTGTCACTTGGTATAAGTTCATGATTTGACGCATGGATAATCGTGTATTTGTTTTAATATCAGCAGAAATTACTTTGTTCATGGTTGTTTACTCCTTTAATTTTTATATAATTAAATGCTTGTGCCGTAATACTTATAAGATAGAAAAACTAAGTTAAGTTCTTTTGAATTCATGTAATTGGGTTATGGTGTATATTTACCCGCGTATATCGTTTTGAAACCTATTAGAATATTTAAACTTGGAGGGAGTTTGGCCCTATGCTGACACTGATAAAGAATGGTGAGGTTTATACGCCGGAATACATAGGTAAGAAAGACGTTTTGTTGGTCGGAAAACAAATTGGCTTCATTGAGGATAAAATCGACGTCCCTGCCAATTTCGTTGAAATGCAAGTGATTGACGCGAACGGTCGAATCATTGTACCAGGTTTTATCGATGCACATGTTCATATCATCGGTGGCGGCGGTGAAGGGGGATTCAAAACAAGAACGCCCGAAATTCAGTTGACCGATGCGACGCTAGCCGGTATCACGACATTAGTCGGGGTCATTGGCACGGATGGAACGACAAGGACGATGCCGGACTTGCTTGCTAAAGCGAGGGCCCTAGAAGAAGAAGGGATTAGTTGCTTCGTTCAAACAGGTTCGTACCAAGTCCCGGTGAAGACCCTAATGGACAAGATTGAAGATGATTTAATCTTAGTGGATAAAATCATTGGAGTTGGTGAAATTGCCATTGCCGATCACCGTTCTTCACAGCCAACCGTGGCAGAGCTTGCAAAACTTGCGTCGCAGGCCAGGAATGGAGGACTTTTGTCCGGGAAAGCCGGTATCGTTAATATACATGTCGGGGATAGCTTGGATCATGTACAGGTAATCGAGGAAGTCGTCAGGACGACGGAAATTCCGATTACACAGTTCTACCCTACACATATGAACCGGAACCCGCATTTGTTTGAGGCCGGGATACAATTTGCCAAAAAAGGCGGGTACATCGATTTCACGACAAGTACCATTCAAAAATTCCTGGATGAAGGGGAAGTAAAAGCAAGCACGGCAATAAGGAGAGCCCTCGACGAAGGTGTTGATATCCGCAACATCACGCTTACATCAGATGGACAGGCTAGCCTTCCGGAATTTGATGGCAACGGAAATATATCCGGACTGAGTATGGGGACCTGCATGTCGCTGTATGAATCGGTTGTCGATGCGATTATCGATGATGGAGTTTCGATAGAGGATTCCATCCGTGTGGTCACGGAAAATCCCGCGAATATTTTGAAGCTAACTAATAAAGGACGGGTGGAAACGGAAAGGGACGCAGATATACTGATTTTGAAAAAAGAGACCTTTGAAATAGATACCGTCATCGCAATGGGTCAGATTATGGTCAGTGAGGGCAAAGCGATGGTGAAGGGCACATTTGAAAAATAATTCATTGATTTCTCTTTCTTGAATTGGAATTTTTGGGTAAAATTAACCAGAAAGTCGGATGAAGGGGGATAGAAAGAGATCATAAAACTTTTTAATAATCGAAATTATACGAAATTATTTTTAGCGAACGTAACATCACAAATGGGCGGGACCATCGGCATGACTGCATTTATGTTTTATTTACTGGACCGCTTCACCAATCAGCCGATTTATGCGACGGTTACGGAATTAATGTATTCTTTGCCTACCCTTGCTGTTTTCTTACTGGTGGGGGTTTTTGCTGATAGATTGGACAGGCAAAAGATTGCTTTGTATTGTGATTGGATTTGCGCAGGGTTGTCTGTTTTATTCTTGCTTTCGTTAGAGCTACATCTTCTCATGGTATCGTTTGCTGTCATTTTTCTGAGAAGTGCCGTCAGGAATTTCTTTGTGCCAGCGGAGTCAGCGTTGATTCAAGGCATTTTGCCTAAAGAGGATTATACGATGGCGGCTGGTTTAAATCAGATGGTATCGAGTCTGTTCATGCTTTTCGGAAACGGAATCGGCATTTTTATCTATTGGTCAGTCGGCATCGAGGGAGCCATTATCTTCGATGTGATCGGATTTATAATCAGTGGTTTCTTGATCCGTTCCTGTCGGATTTCAAAAGAAGTCAGACAGCCGAATGGAGTTTACAATTTGAAGGAACTGAGTGTAACAGGCGTTTGGGCAGATTTTAAAATTGGCTGGCAATATATATGGCAGTATAAGCTATTGTTCACGTTAATCAGCGGTTTTCTAGTATTTGGGATTGTGAATGGTGGATTTTCCGTGATGCAGGTTTTTATCTTGAAGTACAAACTTGAACCTGTTGATTATGAAAAGTATGCCGTCATCTTTGGTGTCATTTTTGGGACAGGAGTATTGCTGGGAAGCATCTTAGCTTCGGTACTGGCCAAAAAAATGAAGCTTCATCATATGATGGTCGTAGGCTTGCTGATATCGGGAGTGGGCACGGTGGCCAGTGGCCTTGTCGAAACAACCCTGCAATATATGATTGGGTTAGCCATCGTGGCTCTATCGCTTCCCATACTTAATGTGTCCCTTGGCGGGTGGCTGCCAAGCCTCGTTGCTCCCGAAATGATGGGGAGGGTCCAAGGATGGATCAACCCCTTGGTGATGTTATCGCAATCAATCACGTTATTCTTGATAGCCGTTGGCTTCCCCACCTACATAGCAGTAGAAACGTTATATTGGGTAGTGGGAGGGTGTCTGATCTTCGTAGGCTTTCTATATATGGCCATCATACCGAAGTTCATCCATGAAAAGGCGCCAGAAGCTACTGTGATGATGAAGGATCAAGCGAAGTAATTAAGCAAGTAAGGAATGGAACAAGGAACTTCTTGTTCCATTTACCTTTTCTAAACGGTACAGGTTCAGCCTCAATCCGAGAAAATGTCTTGCTAACAATCAGGGTTTATATATAGAGCGCAAGGTTATGGGGGGGAGACCATGAAATCGAAGCTAATCATCATACGAGGGAACTCTGGCAGTGGAAAAACAACGATAGCAAAGAGCCTTCAAAATCAGTTAGGAATAGGTACCCTATTGGTTTCTCAGGATACAGTTCGCCGGGACATGTTGAATGCTCATGATAGAGAAGGCAACCTTTCAATTGATTTGATCCGACAAATTACGGAATACGGAAAAGGAAAATGTGAATATGTCATTTTGGAAGGAATCTTACATAAAGATCTTTATGGTGATATGCTACATCACTTAATACGGTTCTATAACGAAAAGGTTTTAATTTGTTATTTTGATTTATCCTTTGAAGAAACCGTCAAACGTCACAACTCTCGTTCAAAAAAGATGGAGTTTGGAGAAGAGTCTTTACGTGCTTGGTGGAAGCTGAATGATTATCTAGGTATCAAAAATGAAATGATATGGACTAACGAAACGTCACAGGATGATGTATTGAATCAGGTTTTTGATCATTTAGAAGATTGATTGATATAACGAGAATGAGTATAAAAGCAGAGTGAATCCACTCTGCTTTAATATTTGTATAGAGAAGCGGTGTTTACCTTCTTACACTATATTCATCACATGTACGAATCCACTGCAAGTCCTAGAAATTGTAACTGAATGCAAACGTTATTTTAGTCCCATCATGGCCCCGAAGTATTGTTGTGCAGTGGAAAAACAAATGAAGGCTATTAATTCTGATATTTCTTCGTCGCTGAATACTTCCTTTAATACTACAAAAAAACGTTCTTCTGTTTTCTCGCGTTGCACTAAAAATACCTCTGCAAAGGCGATTGCGTAGCTTTCTTTTATATCGGCCGGTTCCATTGGAATGCCTTTGGCCTGACAGTACGCACAGCCATTTCCATAGGCTAGAATTCTTCTGACATTTTCCTTCAATTGCTTTGTAAGCACTCCATCAGCAGAAATGGTTTCTGAGAGGTCATTCCAATTATGCGCAATTCCTTCGTTATGAAACAATTGCTGAAATGGACTTGTTCCAAATTGTGAACTTTTAATTCTTGGCATCGATATCTCCCCTTTGAGATAATCATAATCTAGAAGAAATGAAAAATTAATCGCATATGAAAAGTGATAGGAACAAAAAAATACTAGATGAATGGAAAATAAGGAGAATAGTATTCATATGAAATTAGACGATAAAGACCGCAGCATTTTAGCCGTACTGAAGAATGATAGCAGGGTTTCCATGAGGGAATTGGCAAAGAAAGTGGAGATGTCAGCACCCGCCGTTACAGAACGTGTCCGGCAAATGGAGTCTTTTGGTATCATCAAGGGTTATGGAGCCGAGATTGATTATAAAAAAATGGGCTTTCCGATAGAATGCATGATTGAAGCGACGGTGAAAAATGGGGAATATGACCGATTCAGAAAGTTTATCTTGGGTCAAGAAAATGTGGAATTTTGCTATCGGATCGCGGGAAAGGCTTGTTTCATGCTCAAAATTCGCTGTGAAAGCCTTCAAAGAGTGGAAGAATTCATTAATCTCGCCATTCCTTTTGCATCGACGGTGACGCATGTAATTCTTTCTGAAGTAGAGAGACTTTCTGAATGAAAAATTTTTTTACAAGTCAGTGAACGAATTCATTTCCTTAACCGTCATATAAGTAACAAGCTAAGGATCAGGGAGCAGGTGATGATAGATGGAAGAACTGGAGCTGATTAAAGCGGCGAAAAAGGGGGATGATCAGGCGTTAGCCTCACTATTTCAAAACACGTATCCTTTTCTGCTAAAATACTTGCTTAAATTGACTTATGATTTACAAACTTCAGAAGATGTAGCTCAGGAAACCTTTTCTAAGGCCATCGAGAATCTTTCAAGGTACAAAGGGACTTCCAAGTTTTCCACATGGCTGATTTCCATTGCGACTCGGGTTTACTTGGATCAGAAGCGGAAGGAGAAGCGGGAAGAGTCCTGGTTAAGGCAAGAGCAATCGGTCAGAAAGCTCAAATGGGAGACGCAGGCCAACAATCAAGCATGGGATGATGTAATGGAAGCATTGGGGAATGTAGAGGATGATCTGCGAATTCCAATCATCTTGAAGCATTATTACGGATTTTCTTACGAAGAGATTGCGAAAATCATCAAGATACCAGAAGGTACCGTGAAGTCACGTGTCCATATTGGATTAAAGAAGATTAGAAAGGAGTTGGTCAGTAACGATGAAAAAGAACCATCCGGTTTATCAAAACCACTCAGACAAGAGTGATCAAGAGACGGTTAGTCAAATCAAGAAAAGCTTGGAGGAATTTGACGATACGATTTCCATCGATGTCCCACAAGTATCTTTTTTTGAGCAAACCATTAAACGAAAGCGTCAAAAAGCCAGAAGGGAATGGCGGAAAGAAGTGCTTATGTTTCTAGTGACGGCTGCTCTCATTCTCTGCTTCTTGTTTCTATCTTTATTTCATCAACCTGAAGTATTTCTCACATTACAAGTGTTGAGCGTGATTTTCATCGGCATATATACGTTTTATGTAAAAAGGAAGGTGGAAAGCAGTCATGGATAGAATGCAGATGTATGTATTGATTATGTGTGGGCTTATCTTGTTGGCCCAAAGCATATATTTATTCACCGATGCAAAGAAGAATGGTTTCAATCATTGGTTATGGGGCATTCTTGGTTTGATTCAAGCACCGGTTCCGCTAATTTTTTATTTAATCGTAAAAAAAATAAGAAAACGGGAAGAGGATGAGCTCAATGATTATCGTGACTACTAATGAAGTGCCGGGTAAAGAAATAAAGGAACTGAAGGGACTCGTTAAAGGGAACTCGGTCCAATCAAAGCATATCGGGAAAGATATTATGGCGGGTTTGCGGACCATTGTCGGTGGGGAAATTTCTGAGTATACGGAAATGATGAAGGAAGCTAGGCAAAAGGCCATTGGCAGAATGGTGGATGAGGCGAAGGAAAAAGGAGCGAATGCCATCGTTGCGATGCGCCTTGAAACATCCGCTATCATGCAGAACGCTTGTGAAATCATTGCCTATGGAACTGCCGTATATGTTGAATGAAGGTTTTTGTAAGCAATTAGTCATAGGTATTTAAGCTTATTTCTTTTGTTCCTTCTATTCCTATCGTATAATTCTAGATAGAAATATAAGGGGGAATGAAGAGTGGGGATTTATGAATTTTCTGCAGAGCGAATCAATGGACAGGAAGTTTCTTTAGAGAAGTATAAAGGTGAGGTCCTTATCGTCGTCAATACGGCAAGTAAATGTGGGTTTACCCCGCAATACGAGGATTTACAAAAGCTTTATGACCGATATAAAGATAAAGGATTGAACATTCTTGGTTTTCCTTGTAACCAGTTTGGAGAACAGGAACCAGGCCAAAACCAAGAAGTGGAAACATTTTGTCAGTTGAATTACGGCGTGAATTTCCCACTATTCAGTAAAGTGGATGTCAGGGGAAGTCAGGCACATCCATTATTTCACTATTTAACAATGAATGCGCCATTTACCGGTCTTGTCGACAAGCCAGGCGGAAGAATGCTGCATGCAAAATTGCAAGCGGAGCATCCAGAGTTTTTGATAGATGATTCAATTAAGTGGAACTTCACGAAGTTCCTTATCGACCGCGAAGGAAATGTCGTGAAGCGTTTTGAATCGGTAGAAGCCCCATTTGATATGGAACAGGATATTGAAGCCCTTTTATAAAACCCTAATGGAAAAACGGCAGCGCTTGGATTCTTTCAGGCGTTTTTGTCGTTTTCACGTTAAAAATATCTGCATATGGAAATAAAGAGAAGGACGATGTGTTATCCTGCGTTTTATATGGAATAGACAATCGAGATTGAGGGTACTGGTAAAAGATAACTTTAGCGGAAAGAAGGGTGATGAACGTGGAAAATGAAAAGGCAAAACCCGAATTAGCTAATCAGGCGGTGGATGCCATTGAAAAAGTCGTGGGTACGTTTCCGGGTAATCGTCGAGCTCATGCGAGGGGGAATTACTATGAGGGCGTGTTTACCCCAAATGGTCAAGCCGCATTGTTAACTGACGCACCACATCTTCAGAATCAGGCAGTTAAGGCCACCATCCGATTCTCCAATAGTTCCCCGAACCCCAATCATACGGATGCCCATTCTCCCGTAAAAGGGATGGCTGTCAAGTTCCATTTGCCTGATGGGGAGGAAACAGATCTTATTGCCGTGACGATTCCTTTGTTCTTCGCGAAAAAACCAGAAGCGTTTGTTGAGATTCTTGAGTTTGTCAAATCGGCCAAAGATGGTTTCCCGAATTTGAAAGAACTCGCAACGATTGCGATGAAATACCCTGAAAGCAAAGCGGGTCTACAGATGATTAAAGAAATGCGTTCCCCTGCCAGTTATACAATGGCACGATACTTTTCCATACACGCCTATTATTTCGTGAATGAAAATGGGAAGCGCCAGGCCATCAAATATCAGTGGGAGCCGGATGCCGGGTTAAGTATGCTGGAAAAGGATGAATTGGCCAAGCTTCCACCAGATTTCTTGACTGGAGACATGGAGGAAAGGCTGAAACGAGGACCAGCCAGCTTTAATTTAAACATACAAATCGGTAAGGAAAATGCCCCGACTGATGATCCTACCGTCGTGTGGCCGGAAGATAGTCAAATCATTACGGTTGGGAAGTTATCCATCACAGGTAAATTGGACTCGCAGAATGAGGCAATCCGGTTCGATCCAACGAATGTGACGGATGGGATTGAGTGTTCGGAAGATCCCATCTTGAATTTCCGTCATAGCGCCTATGCCGTTTCTTATGACCGACGCACACATAACCAGTGATTGGGCAGGCGAATTTGTGAATGTCCATGAAAAAAAGAGAAAATGCCAAGAAGGGATTTTCTCTTTTTTCATGATGAAACTACATTCTCCCCGATCTAAAGATGGTATAGATCATCAATAAGAACATGAGGGTTGCGACGACAAACCCGATTTCGATGGCCGGTATATTCCAAAGGATGTTTGCTTGGCCGGCAATGGCAGAGCCGACGATTAGACCGACCATGATGATGCTAAAGGCCAACAGGATTATACTGAAGGACAGCCGATTCGAGATTTGATCAAGTTTATGTAAGAAAACCTGGAGTTCGGGGATGTTGATGTCCAACCGTAACTTTCCTTTTTTGATGATATCTGAAACGTCCCTTATATCCTTAGGAAGCTCGGAAATTGCTTCTGCGGATTCAATAAATTGATTCCATGTTTTCTTTGCCAGGTTCTTAGGATGGAAACGCTCTTTCAATAGCCTTTCACCAAAAGGTTCTGCGGCTTTCATGATACTGAAGTTCGGGTCCAATTCTTCGACGATGGCTTCCATGGTGAGCAAAGCCTTACCAAGCATCGTGAATTCGGGTGGAATCATGACCTTGTGTTCATTGGCCACGGAAAACAGATCATTGACTGCACCACCCAAGCTTATCTGGCTCAAGGGGATGTCATAATATTTATTCCGCAATTCATCAATATCATATCGTAACGAAGACATATCCGTTTCGTCCGTGAGAAGTCCCATATTGGAAAGGGTATTGATCAATCCAGTGGTGCTTCCTCGCTTTAGATTTATGACAAGGGAAGCAAACTGATACTTCATCTCTTCCTCAAGACGGCCGACCATACCGAAATCCATCAGAGACACTACATTCCCAGGTAAGATGACGATATTCCCTGGATGAGGGTCACCGTGATAAAAACCATCAATCAAAATCTGCTGAAGAATGGAATTGGCTAATCTATCCGCGATTATCCTGCGATCATATCCTTCTTCATCAAGCTGTTTGTAATGATTGATCTTGATGCCTTTGATGAAGTCCATCGTCAGGACCTTTTTGGTTGAATAATCCCAGTGGATCTTCGGTATCTTGATACCTTGATTGTCGATGAATTGCTTGGCTATCCTTTCTCCGTTCCGCCCTTCTGAATTATAATCGAGTTCAGCTCGCAGGGACTTAGCGAACTCATCAATCATTTTTCTGATTTGATATCGCCTTGCCCAAGGTATCCGGGCTTCCATAAGCCTGGTCAAATCATCGAGGATCTCCAAATCCGTTTCCACGTTTGGCAAAATGTCGGGTCGTTGGACCTTGATGGCGACCACTTCCTGTGAGTGAAGCCGAGCAACGTGGACCTGACCGATTGAAGCGGTCGCAAGAGGGGTTTCTTGAAATTCAAGAAAAAGGCTTTCCAACGAATCCCCCAATTCAGCTTCAATAATCTGGCGTGCTTTTTCAAAAGGGAAAGGTGTGACCTGATCCTGGAGCTTCTCTAGCTCGCGGACAATTTCTTCCGGTACAATGTCACGTCTGGTACTGGCAATCTGACCAAGCTTGATGAAAGTCGGGCCTAAACTTTGTAATATCTTATGTAGCCGTTCCCCGATCGACCGCAGGTTCAGGTTTTCTTCGGGTGCGACTTTCGATGTGGATTTTCCATCAGATAATCCCAATCGATAGATGAAATAACCCATGCCGTTTTTTAAAAAGGCATTCGTGATTTCCTGATACCGATGTGCATGTTTCAATCGCTTGCCAAACATTCATTTTCCTCCAGATCAAGGTTGTATGGATTGGTTTTTTTGTTCTAAAGCAGCTATCCGGCGCTCTAATGCCTGAACTTCTTCTCTTGTGGCCAAATTGAGGCCATTCAAAGCCTGGTTGACTTTCACTTTGACTGAATCATCGATTTGCTTTTGGGCCTGTTCTCCTTTTTCTACCCACTGTTTAATAAGGTCCTTTGATTCTTCTTTACTGATATCGCCTTTTTTTACCAGGGTATCCACCGTTTTCTCAATCTGCTCTTTCGTTGCTGCAGCAGCACCTATGCCTAAGGAAAATATGTTTTTTATTAAGTCCATGTTTACATTCCTCCAATATAAAGTTTTTTACACCTTAAACTCCAAGAGTAAACCATGCTTTTCTTCTATCATACATGAATCATGAACACTACTAAAATATTATGGGTCAGAGTATTCGAAATGATGGGAAGAATGTGGCTACAAGGTGAAAGGTGAACATGCACTAAAGATTTGTTAGAAACCGACTTGATACGGAGAACCATGCAATATGAAAGCCACTGACAAGATAAGTAGAATGAATGTCATTTTTTACGGTAGAGGTATTGCCATTCGGTTCCGAGCTCCCGGTTAAGCAGTCGTTCCATTTGTTCGAGTTCGTTTCTGCCAACAGGCTCATCGGCAGGTGTCCACTGAATGGTGTAAACAAAATAGTACTCTCTTATTTTTCTGAAGATGACGGGGGAGTTGGGGTATTGGTCAAAAATCGCTTTGATATTGTATCGTCTCATGTAGGACCATTTAACAAGCTGCATGTCGATTCCACCCTTTTCTGCTAGATGATATCTGTGGCCGAAAAGCCTGCCGGCCACAGACTGCATCAATTATTTATCGTTGAATAAGCCGAACAAGCCTTTTGCTATGCTTCCTTCATCGGATGACCCGCCATTTTGTGGCATCGCAGCAAACACACGGCTGGCCAGACGGCTGAACGGAAGGGATTGAATCCAGACGGTTCCAGGACCCTTCAATGTCGCAAAGAAAAGACCTTCTCCGCCGAATAGCGCAGTTTTTACACCTTTGACGAATTCGATGTTATAATCCACCCCGCTGGTCATGGCGACTAGACAGCCGGTATCCACACGGAGTACCTCACCTGGAGCCAATTCCTTTTGGTGGATCGTACCCCCTGCATGGACAAAAGTCATTCCGTCTCCTTCGAGTTTTTGCATGATGAACCCTTCACCACCGAAAAAGCCTGTCCCAATTTTCCTCTGAAATTCGATTCCAACCGATACACCTTTCGCTGCGGCTAAAAAAGCATCTTTTTGACAAATGATTTTTCCGCCGAGCTCACTCAAGTCCATAGGGATGATCTTACCTGGATAAGGGGAGGCGAAAGAAACATGCCTTTTTTCATGACTTTCATTGGTAAAGGTGGTCATGAATAAGCTTTCGCCCGTAAGCAGCCTTTTACCGGCACCAAAAAGTTTTCCCATCATCCCTCCATCACTGCTAGATGACCCATCGCCAAAGATCGTTTCCATTTTGATTTGATCTTCCATCATCATTAAACTGCCTGCTTCGGCAATCACCGTTTCTTTGGGATCCAATTCGACCTCGACAAACTGCATGTCATCCCCGTGTAATTTGTAATCTATTTCATGATTATTCATTGTTTATCCTCCATTCTTATCTTATTTTCATTGTAAAAGAAATTCATCCAATCTTCCAATATTATTCAATGATTTGTTTTACGGAAAAAGAGGGGGCTGATTATCCAATAAGAGGGTGGGGCAGATGAAAGTAGAAAAATTGACAAAGAATGCACAAGTACCAATGTTTTTTAATGGTATGATTAAATGGAAAGTAAGTGAAAATATAGATATTGGAAATGGAACATCAACTTAATAAAAGGGGTGGTTGGATGTTAGTCAAGGATTATATGATCAAAGAGGTATATGTGGCTCGCCCGAATTTTACATTAAAGGAAATCATGGGGCTCTTTATAGAAAATAAGGTTGGTGGGGTTCCTGTGGTCGATGATCAGGATAAGCTTCTAGGGATGGTATCGGATGGAGATATTTTACGC
The DNA here is from genome assembly GCF_050272735.1 of Peribacillus sp. NPDC046944. Classification (NCBI taxonomy): domain Bacteria; kingdom Bacillati; phylum Bacillota; class Bacilli; order Caryophanales; family Bacillaceae; genus Peribacillus; species Peribacillus sp. NPDC046944. The sequence continues at coordinate 63,923 of NZ_JBNNML010000010.1, read as the reverse complement.
TACCTGGCACCCGCGGAAGAATCCGTCAAGGGATATTACACGTACATCACGATTTTGCCTGGCGAAAACCTGGATGAAAAGGTCGCCTCTAAAATGAATGATAAAGTCTCGCAAATTATTAAGAATAAGAAAATCACGAAGTTATCCCCGGAAGATCCATTGTCTGATTTGATAAAGGTCATATCTAAACATCACTTCAAGAAAATCCCGGTGGTGGATGAACATAATAAGGTTGTCGGGATAATTAGCAGGGGAGATGCGCTACGGGCCCTTTATAAAGAGTTCGTCCAAAAGCTATAGTATTAAGTATGAAAATGAAATGGCCTGCTCGGATGAGCAGGCCATTTTTGTCGATTCACCCGATTTGGGTCACTCGGGATTTGAATCAACCGCCTTGTCTTTCTCTGTATCTCCTTTTAATCTTTTTTCCTTTAATTTGAAATAAGCATCCATCGCCCTTTCACCAATCCGCTTGTTGATATCATCTGCGGCGGAACCTTGGTAAACCCATGGTGCTACGACGGAAAACGCCACTTCTGGTTTATTGTGTGGGGCGTAGCCTACAAGCGTTAGATTGATAGTTGGTTCGGGTTCGCTATATTCATTTCTTCGAGGCCCGTCATAAAAGGCCTGGGCCGTCCCTGTTTTCGCAGCCGGGCGGTATGACTTGCCGGCAAAAGCACTATATGCCGTTCCACCAGGTTCCTGTGCAACCTGTCTAAAGCCTTCTTGGACACGTTGAATCCAAATTTCTTCCCCGCCCAGATCGTTTAAAACTTTCGGACTCACCGATTGAAATACAGATCCCAATTCCCCATGCTTATCGGAAGGGTTCCTGATTTCCTTAACAACATGAGGCTCAAGTCTTTGTCCACCATTAGCAATCGTCGATACGTACTGTGCCAATTGCATCGGTGTATAGGTATCATACTGTCCAATGGATAAATCGAGTAGCAATCCATCTGTCGAAGTATCGACCCCTTTAAATCCTGCCGATTCATTGGGAAGGTCGATGCCCGTACGAACGCCTAAACCAAATTGGGCATAATGGTTTCTTAGTGTGGTAAAGGACCCACTCTTAAGACCTAACTTTTGATGTGGACTATAATGACCCCCGCCAATCTTGATTGCCGTTAGGAACATATAAACGTTCGATGATTTTTTTAATGCAGTTACATCTGATAGATACCCCAAGTTGCTATATGACTTTTTGGGTTTAGCCCCAGCCAGATAAAGTGGCTGGTCATACAAGGTTGTCCCGGGAGAGATGACCCCTGTTTGAAAACCTGTGTAAACCGTCGCCCCTTTTACAGAGGAACCCATCGTATAAGATGTGGTAATTGTTCCAAGGGCAAAATCGTTAATCTCGGTCGCACCTGTTTTAGCGTTGTGCCCGTATTGTTTCCCGGACATTGCCAGGACTTCGCCAGTATTAGGATCCATTAAAACGACGAAGGCACGATCTAACAAATATGTATTACCCTTTGCTTTCGTTCTTCTTAACTCCGTTTCAATGATTTCGTCTACTATTTGCTGCAGCTCCATATCGATGGTCAGGACCAGGTCCTTTCCACTTTCTCCGTCAGTCACGGGAATCGTGTCAACCACTTCGCCTTTACTTAAGATGTTTTCCACTTTCGCCTTTTTCCCACGGAGGACATCTTCATATTGTTTCTCAATATAACTTTTTCCGACTCGATCATTCCGGGTATAGTCACGGGCTAGATAATAGTCTAGATTTTCGCTAGGAAGCCCTTCTTCGGAAGAGGACACTTTTCCGAGTACCGACCGCAACGTTTCATCATATTTATAGGTCCTATCCCAATCCGTCGTAACATCGACGCCAGGGAGGTCGGATAAATGCTCACTGACCCTGGCGAATTCTTTTTTGGTCACGCCTTTATTCTTAACGATGGATGGGGTAAGTGCGTATCCACTATTAAACTCTCGAAAAATTGCGAGAACTTCCAATTCATCCTTGGTGAATTCTTTGATGTTTTCTTCGGTTATTCGCTCTAATTGAAGTTCATATAACTTTTTTTCTTTCCACTTATTTTCTTCGACTTTCTTCCGTTCCGCTTTTGTAATCAAAGCCTCCGCTTTTTTAGGATTTTTTAAGATCCAGAAATCCTTCCTATCCCGCTCCGTAATTTTTTTCGTATCCTTTTTTATCAAGGTAGCGAGGATTTCGGCTGTTTCTAGCATTTCTGCTGTCTTTGTATTTGGATATTTCGTATAGGTGATCGCATTAAGAGGATCATTATCGACGACTGGGTTCAAGTACCGATCGTACATTTTACCACGGGGAACGGGGCTGTTGACCACATCATTTTCGGTTCGATCCACCTCGCGTAAATAATTATCTCCATAAACAATTTGAACGATACCTAGCCTTATAACCAGGGCGGAAAATAATATGAATATGAAAAAGAACATAAAGTTCAGTCGGAAAGGAATTGGATTCTTTTTTTTCTTTTCTTTCTTCATTTAGGTCATTCCCTTCTTAATCAAAAGTAAAAAATTCCTAAATCTAATGATATATAAAAACAGCCTATATATCTATGGTTATTCCATAAAATTATTTAATTAGAAAAAATAGGTCAGAAGAATAAGAGAATAACCAGGAGAATTCGGGAGGACGAGAAGAAAGAAGCAGAGGATGAGGGGGAGTATGTACCCTTTTAGATGGGGGCTGGAACGCCGCCAAATTAACTGCGAATTTCCCTTCTTAAGGAATTATAAGGAATATACGGAATGCCAGCAATGCCTAATTGGCTTCTTTTCCCTTTGGTGTTAGCGAATAACTCATACGGTCGGATACGCTGATTACTTCATTGAAATATCCGAAAAGTTCAAGCCACTTTTCAGGATAAATCGTGATAAAACGTTCCATTGTTTCGATTGAATGCAGGACAAGGCAATCAATTCGCTTTACTTGTTTATTCTGCAGGTTAAAGAGAAGTACATGAGGGATGGTGTAATACGGATAGAGCTGATATGGGTTCAGTATGACCGGGGAAATATTCTTTTCTTCTATATACTTGTCCGTCATGATTTTTTGGATTGCAAAACTCTCACTCGGATGTAAGTCTCCTATGGCGTGATTCGGATTCATCAGTACAATGCCTCTCATTTGGTTTCTCCCCTTCTTTTTGGTACTCATTGTTTCCAAATGATGGGGGTTGTATTCGTAATGAGAGGCATGGATTCAAATGAAAGATTTCAGTTCATTGATGGTCTTTAAGTGTTGGACATTTTCTAACACCTTGCTTGTCAGGTCCACCTTTTGAACAAACGGCAAGTCTTGTAAATCATAAATGAAGGCTTCTTTCGTAAACCAATCAGTCCGGGGCAAAGGGAAAACCGGACGATCACTCCAGGCGGTGGGGAGGGTTGGGCTGTATACCTTCGATTCCACTCCGGAAATGGATGTAGAGGTATACACATCATCCCAATAGTCTGCCCGGGAAGCGGTGTGGGGATGATTGGTTGCGAATTGCTCGACACCTTGGAGGATCATGGGGTGCTGAAAGAGAAGCTGGTATAGGGTCTTGCCGGTCTTGATTCGTTGAAGGGGATCAGCAAATCGCGAAACGGTCAGGCCGGTTAATGAATAGCGCTTTTTCTGGTATGCATAAGGAAAGAGCACCGTCGTAAAGCCTAAAAGTTCCTGTAGCCGGAAATCGAGCCTCCGGAGGATTTCACCATGACGGGAGCGTTTCAATACGCGTTCTTCCATCATCCTTTGTTCATTGATAATGAGGGCGTTTGTTAAAAGTGGAGAATGGGGCTCATGGATAAAGGATTCCCATATGGGGGCCATGAAGTTGGAGATATGGAAGATCCGCAAATATTTCCTTAAGGGAATATTTTTTTGCTTGGCCTTTTCATATAAAAGGAGCTGTGGAAAGGCATCGGCAAAAATGGCCGAATTTGCCCGTTCTAGGAAAAGGAAGAATTTTTGCCGATCCTCGCTGTTGAGAAGATGGGTCATGGAAGAACTGGCCAAGTCCGTCATATGATAGCCACCGTTCCTAGAAACCATATGAGCTAAAAAAGACCAATGCACCTCGGGGTTTCGCTTGTAATAGGAAAGGTAAGCTTGAGTCCTGGTCACGTTATTCCGGTTCTGGGCCGCAGTCTCGGCCCGGATGTTTTTTATAAGGGAGGATTCTTCAGGAAAGAAAATGATGGATTCTTCCGCAGGCTGCTTAAGCTCGAGTTCCAATCTGGATTTCAATGCATCGAAATTCCCGGCATCCAAGACGGGTTGAATCTTTTGTGGAGCTCCACAAAACAGCTTCTGCACATATTGCGAGAACATACAATCACCACGAATGTTTTTCGGTTAGTATATGCAGAGCAGTCAAGAAAGGGGCGTTGCTCCTGCAGAGCCATCGTACTAGATCAACGGTTCTTTTTCTTCTTATTCAAATACATGATGATATAGTAGACGACCCAGAAAAGCCCAACTGGAATGAAAGCTAACGGACTGTATTTTTCGGGAACGACAAATGCAATGAAAATGGATAGTAATAAAAATGGAACAGCCAGTAGTATATAGCTTCTCCAATTCATAGAATGAACCTCCTTTAGGGTTACGTTATCCCTATAGGATAAATGATTATTCAACAATAATCTAGAAAAGTCACAATTGACAAAAATATACACCCGTAGTAATCTTTAAAAACAAGTTAATTATTTCCAATGTATCTTTGAAAGGAGGAGGACGTCATGACGAAATTCGATAAGCAAAAAGAAGCAATGATCGTATATTTTCATACGTCAGCCTGGCCCGAAACATTGTCTATATAAGTAATAGACTTATATGTTTCTTTGGATAGCATGTGCGCAGGTTGTGGATATTCGCGGCCTGCTTTTTGATGCGTTTTCTTACGCATATTGAAAGCTTCTGCTAAATGATGCGGGAGCTTTTCCTGTTTAGAGAGCATTGTGGGCAGGCCAGTATCCTTTCCGTATACACGTGTAAGAGGAGGAAGGTCAAGGGGGGCAAAGCTTTGGGATATCTGCTTCGAGCGGGAGAGCCAAATAGTGGCCAATCAACCTTGGTGGTGACTACATAAGGAGGAGGAATTCATGTTTGCGATATTCAAGAAGCTGAGCTGGTTCTTTAAAGAGCAGTGGCGGCGGTATACCTTGGCTATTATCTTTTTATGTTTGGTAAATGTAATGGAAGTCATCCCCCCACGGCTCATTGGGAATGCCATCGATGATATGAACAATGGCAATATGACCCAAGATGCCTTGGTGCGGTATGTTACTTATTTGCTTGTTCTTATGTGTGTCAGCTATTTATTTGGATACTTATGGAGTTACCTTTTATTTGGTGGCGGGAATTTGGTCGAAAGGAAGATCAGGTCTGGATTCATGGGGCATTTATTGAAGATGACACCGACCTTTTACGAGAAAAACCGTACTGGTGATCTGATGGCAAGGGCGACCAATGATTTAAAAGCCATCTCGCAAACGGCTGGTTTCGGAATATTGACACTGGTCGACTCGGTCGTCTTCACATTCATGGTCGTCATCATGATGGGCGTGACCGTCAGTTGGCAGCTGACGATCGCGGCTATACTGCCCCTACCCATCATGGCCCTCATGATGCAGATTTATGTGAAGAAAATTTATAAGCGATTTACGGATGCACAATCAGCATTTGGTGAGCTGAATGACAAAGTGTTGGAGTCCATTTCCGGCGTGCGTGTCATACGTGCATACGTCCAGGAAAGGGAAGATGAAAAGAGATTTGATGAGATGACGGAGAATGTTTATCGCAAAAACCTGGCAGTGGCAAAGATCGATGCCCTTTTCGATCCGACGATCACCATCATCATCGGCATTAGTTACTTAATCGGCCTTGGATACGGAGCGTACCTTGTTTTTCAACAAGCCATCACGCTTGGAGGCCTTGTATCATTCAACGTATACCTAGGCATGTTGATTTGGCCAATGATTGCCGTAGGCGAATTAATCAATGTCATGCAAAGGGGGAATGCATCTTTAGACCGTGTTCAAGATACCCTTTCCTATGAAGCCGATGTGAAAAATCCATTGAAGCCCGGGCAATCTTTGAACGGGGATGATATCGCGTTTCACCAAGTGAGTTTTACCTACCCTTCTTCAAAAGTGGTGAATCTGTCTGATATATCGGTTCAACTGGAACAAGGCCGCACTTTAGGGATTGTCGGTAAAACAGGAAGCGGGAAAACGACGTTCGTGAAGCAATTGCTGAGGGAATACCCACTGGGAAGCGGGGAAGTCGTATTTGCGGGAATGCCGATTGAACAGCTTGAACTCGGGGATGTCCGCGGCAAAATCGGGTATGTCCCACAGGATCACTTTTTATTTTCAAGGTCCGTGAAAGATAATATCCTCTTCGGAAAACTGGATGCCTCGGAAGAAGAGCTTGCAGAAGCAATCCGACTTGCAGATTTCGAGAAGGATGTAACGATGCTACCTAACCGGCTTGAAACGCTCGTCGGTGAAAAGGGGGTCGCTCTATCAGGAGGACAGAAACAGCGGATATCGATAGCAAGAGCCTTGATTAAAAATCCGGAAGTCCTGATTCTGGATGATTCCCTTTCAGCCGTGGATGCTAAAACGGAAACGACGATCATCAAAAATATCCAAAATGAACGGTCGGGGAAAACGACAATCATCACGACCCACCGCTTATCGGCCGTTCAACATGCGGACCATATCATCGTCCTCGACAATGGGACGATTATCGAAGAGGGAACACATGCAAGTTTACTCAAGCAAGAAGGCTGGTATAAGGAGCAATATGAGCGGCAACAAGTTAATGAAGGAACGGAGGTCGGGGCATGAAGGTTGTAAAAAAACTCGTTCAATATGCTTCCCTTTACAAAAAGATAATCATCGGAGCACTGATCATGCTGGCCCTTTCCGTTGCCGCCGATTTAAGCGGTCCATTCGTCGCTAAAAAAATCATCGATTCTCATATAATGGGAATCGAATCATCTTGGCATGAAACGGAAAAAGGGCAAGATGCCGTGGAATACGAAAATCACTGGTACAAAAGGGATGCCTATTTTTCAAAAGGGGAAGAGAAAGGGAAAGAGGTCCGGGTGCTACAGGTTGGTAGCCAATTCGTCTTCGTCGATAAAGCGGTCCCGGTGGATGGGCGCCGCAGTTTAGATGGAAATACATTAGTCATTGAAAAAGGCGGAAAAGAAACGAGGACGGCATTTGAACCCTTATCAACCCAGGAATTGATGGGGTTTTATCAACCGGAAATTCCAAGGATATTGGGACTCGTCGCTTTTTATTTCGGTCTAGTCCTCATTTCCTCCGTCTTTCAATACGGACAGAGCTTTTATTTACAGAAAGCCGCCAACCGGATTATCCAGCGGATGAGAAATGATATTTTCACCCACATTTCCCGTTTGCCAATCCGCTATTTTGACAATATGCCTGCTGGTAAGGTCGTTGCCAGGGTCACAAATGATACAGAGGCCATCCGCGAATTATATGTAACCGTCCTGGCCAATTTCTTTTCGAGTACGATCAACATCATCGGTGTACTCATTGCCTTATACATTTTGGATGCACGTGCGGGTCTCATGGGTCTCCTACTTGTTCCCATCATTATTATCTGGACGAAGGTATATCGTAAATTCGCCTCGAAATATAATCATATCATTCGGGAACGAGTCAGTGATATCAATGGGATGATCAATGAATCGATTTCAGGAATGAATATCATTCAAGCATTCGGACGTGAAAAGGAAACGAAACAGTCATTTGAAACCTTGAACCGAGATCATTACTTTTATCAAAACAAGATGCTTCATTTGAATTCCTTGACGGGGGGAAACTTGATTGGAGTCATCAAGGTTATCGCACTCATCGCATTTGTATGGTATTTTGGCGGGATGTCTCTTACAGCGACCTCAGCCGTTTCACTCGGGATGATGTATGCCATCGTCGACTTGATCAGCCGACTGCTTCATCCGTTACATGGAATCGTCAATCAGTTCGCGAACCTAGAACAGGCATTGGTTGCGGGGGAGAGGGCTTTCAGTCTGTTGGATGAGCCGGGCATTCAAGTCAGCGATCGAAACAATCCCAGATATAAAGGCAATGTGGCATTCGAACATGTATCGTTTGGCTATAAGGAAAATGAATATGTCTTAAAGGATATATCCTTTTCAGCTAGTCAGGGAGAAACGGTCGCATTGGTGGGCCATACTGGTTCAGGGAAAAGTTCCATCATGAATTTACTGTTCCGTTTTTATGACAGCAATGAGGGATCCATTAAGATTGATGGAAAGGATATTTTGGATATTCCCCATCAAACCTTAAGGGAACATATGGGAATCGTCCTTCAGGATCCTTACTTATTCACGGGAACGATTGCTTCCAATATCAGTCTAGGCCAGGAAAGGATCACAAGGGCCACCATAGAAAAAGCGTTAAAGGATGTTGGTGGAGATAAAGTGTTGCGGCATTTGCCATTAGGGCTTGATGAACCGGTGATTGAAAAAGGTGGGACATTGTCCTCGGGACAACGACAGCTGATTTCCTTTGCTCGCGCCCTGGCATTCGATCCGGCGATTTTGATCTTGGACGAAGCAACGGCGAGCATCGATACGGAAACAGAGGCCATCATCCAAGAAGGCATGGAAGTGTTGAAAAAAGGAAGAACGACTTTCATCATCGCGCATCGATTATCTACGATCAAGAATGCCGACCAGATTCTCGTATTGGATAAAGGGCGGATAGTGGAACAGGGGACACACGAAGGGTTGATGGAACAAAAGGGGAAATACTATCAAATGTATGAACTGCAGGCTGGACCTAATAAGGGGATGGCTGGATAGATTCATAATATGTAGGATGAGAAAGAAGAGGGGCATTTGCTCCTCTTCTTTCTCATTTGCTCATATAGATTACATTTCCTTGTAAACAAATTCTCGGTATTTTACAAACTCATTCTTCTTATCCTCGTTATTTAACCAATAGCTCAGTGCTCAATCCGATTATTTAGTAGAAACGGCCTGTCTTTCTGCACTTTTCTTAAGGGCTAAATCAAAGTCCCTGATCAAATCATCAGGATTTTCCAAACCGACGGACAAGCGAAGCAAGCTGTTCGTGATGCCGCGTTTTTCCCTTTCTTCTGCAGGCATGGCCGCATGGGACATTTTAGCCGGGTAAGATAGAATCGATTCGACGGCCCCGAGGCTTACAGCAAACACGGGTAACTCGACATGGTTTACGAACGAGCGGAAAATTTCTTCGCTTTCCAATTCGAATGATAGAACAGCTCCCGCTCCCCTGGCTTGATTTCCCTGGATGCCGTGTTGTGGGTGGTCGGAAAGACCAGGGTAATACACGTTTTTCACTAACGGTTGCTGTTTTAAATATTCCGCAATTCTTTCAGCACCTTTTTGAGAGTGCTCCATCCGGACGGATAGGGTTTTCAGACCTCTCATCACAAGCCAGGCATCCTGAACACCGAGCACCGCTCCAAAAGAGTTTTGGAGGGAACCAACTCTATCGGCAAGGTCCGGGTCTTTTACGACGGCAAGGCCTGCTACGACATCACTATGTCCAGACAAAAATTTCGTTGCACTGTGCAGGACAATATCGGCCCCGAGGTTTAACGGCTTTTGGAGGGCAGGCGTCAGGAATGTATTGTCTACAAAGCTTAATGCGCCAATGCTTTTGGCGATATCACATACCGCTTTAATATCGGTTACTTTAAGCAAGGGATTGGAAGGCGTTTCAATATAGATTGCTCGCGTATTTGGCTGGATGGCCGCTTTTACACTCTCAAGATCCGTCATATCCACGAAGGTATGTTCGATGTTAAAACGGGACAGCACGGTTGTTACCATTCGGAATGTGCCTCCGTATACATCTTCAGAGATGACGATATGGTCACCGGCAGAAAGCAGGAGGAAAGCCGTTGAAATGGCAGCCATCCCGGATGAAAAAGCGAATCCGCGCGTGCCTTCTTCCAGTTCCGCAATGATATCTTCCAGTGCTTCTCGCGTCGGATTCCCGCTCCGGCTGTAATCGTATTTGCCAAATTGATCAATGTCGGTTTGATGGAAGGTGGAAGCATGCTGGATCGGAACACTCACCCCACCTGTTGTTGGATCGAATTTATGTTGATTGTGTAGTAATTTGGTTTCAAAACTGAATTCTTGGTTTGTCATCGTATTGCCTCCTTTTTTACTTGAGCAAATGCCTGCTGCAGGTCTTCGATTAAATCTCCGCTGTCCTCGATGCCGACAGAGAATCGAAGGAGTCGATTGCAAACTCCATTTGCCGTTCTAACTTCAAGAGGCATATCGGCATGTGTCTGTGTCGCCGGATACGTGATGAAGCTTTCGACGCCACCAAGGCTTTCGGCAAATGAAATCAATGAAAGGGACTGTAGAAATGGGTTGACCACCGTTTCATCATTGACCCGGAATGAAATCATGCCGCCACGACCAGGATAGAGAACATCCGTTACACTTTCATGTTCCGTCAAATAATCAACGATAACCTTGGCGTTCTTTTCATGACGCTCCATTCTCAGTGCCAAGGTTTTCATCCCGCGCATCAACAGCCACGAATCAAATGGGCTCAATACCGCACCCATACCATTATGGTGGAAAGCAAGGGACTCACATAACTCGGCGCCTTTTGCCACAATCAAGCCGGCCAACACGTCATTATGGCCACCTAGATATTTCGTTGCACTGTGAATCACGATGTCAGCACCAAGTAAGAGGGGCTGTTGGATGATCGGCGTGTAAAAAGTATTGTCAACAATCAATAGTAAATTGTATTGTTTGGCAAGAGCGGCGACGGCTGGAATGTCCGTTTGCTGCATAAGAGGGTTTGTGGGAGTTTCAATAAAGATGGCCTTTGTTTGAGGGGTGATTGCTTTTTCAATATCCTCCAGGCAACATGTATTGACATATTCGCATTGTAGCCCCCATTTTTTAAAGCCATGCTCTAATAAACGATATGTACCGCCATATAAATCTTCGCTACTGATCCATGCATCCCCTGATTTGAATAAGGAAAGGATGGTGGCAATGGCAGCCATTCCCGAGCTACATGCATATCCTTGATCGCCATGTTCTAGTTTGGCGATCGATTGCTCCAATAGCTGGCGTGTAGGGTTTCCTGTTCGTGTATAGTCGAATCCTGTTGATTGACCAATTCCTTCGTGACGGAAAGCCGTCGAGAAGTAAACGGGCGGATTGACCGTTCCTGTCGCCGTTTCACTGCGGTTTCCAAGCTGAGCAAGATAGGTTTCTGTTTTGTACATAATTTTTCACTGCTCCTTTTAGTTAAATAAAATAAAAAAAGTCTTCTTTAAGAAGAAGACTTGAATAAGTAGGATAGAGTCATTCTTCTTATCTTCCAAGTTACACAAACTTGTGGAATTAGCACCTTTTCATTGGTTTGAAACAAATGAAGGTTGCTGAGGTGTCATAGGGCCATTCCCTCTACCTCTCTCGATAAGAGTTTTGATTATTCAATTTCTTTTGAATTTACTATAAATATAGGATTCTGTCAAGGACATTCCTAATAGACGGTTATTTGGGACTAGCTATTATGGAACATGTATCAGATTTATCATTATAAAATTACGAATTCAACAGAGTAATAGAACCGGATTCAGATTAAACGGACTTTTCTGAAGGAAAAGGTCATTTGTGTTCCGTTTTTTTTGCTTTACAATAATAATGTTTGTACAATATATAGGGGATCATATAAAACGTCATTATTCATTACATATACATATTGTTTCTCAGTGGATAGTGCGAATATAGGAGGAGAACACATGGAATTTAGAATCGAACGAGATACAATGGGGGAAGTAAAAGTTCCTGCTGATAAGTACTGGGGTGCACAAACGGAAAGAAGCCGTAATAACTTCAAAATCGGTTATGAAAAAATGCCGATTGAATTAGTCCATGCATTTGCTTACGTAAAACAAGCGGCAGCAAAAGTGAACTTTGAACTTGGCGATCTTTCAGAAGTGAAGAAGGATGCCATCGTTAAAATTTGTGGTGAAATCCTTGAAGGTACGCTTGACGAACATTTCCCACTTGTCGTCTGGCAAACTGGTAGCGGCACACAAAGTAATATGAACGTGAATGAAGTGGTCGCAAACAAAGGGAATAAATGGTTAGAGGAAAAAGGCGAAACTGAGATGCTTCACCCGAATGATGATGTTAACAAAGCGCAAAGCTCTAACGATACATTCCCGACAGCCATGCATATCGCAGCTTATATGGAAGTTGCCGAAAAATTGGTACCGGCCATTAAAGTGCTTCGTGACACATTCGAAGCCAAAGAAAAAGAATTCTGGGATGTCGTGAAAATTGGACGGACCCATCTTCAGGATGCGACACCACTAACTCTTGGCCAAGAAATCTCCGGTTGGAAAGCAATGCTTGATAAAGATTTGGCGATGATCGAAGAAAGTAGCCAAAAATTATTGAACCTTGCATTGGGCGGTACGGCTGTTGGGACTGGAATCAATACGAAAAAAGAATTCCCGGCACTTTCTGCTAAACAAATCGCAGCGGATACAGGACATTCATTTGTCACATCGGATAATAAGTTCCATGCTTTAACAAGCCATAACGAAATTGTTTATGCACACGGTGCTCTTAAAGCGTTGGCTGCTGATTTAATGAAGATTGCCAATGATGTTAGATGGCTGGCAAGTGGCCCAAGAAGCGGAATCGGTGAAATCGCCATTCCTGAAAATGAGCCAGGCAGCTCCATCATGCCAGGTAAAGTGAATCCGACCCAATGTGAAGCAATGACAATGATTGCGACACAAGTTGTCGGAAATGATGCTACAATCGGTTTTGCAGCAAGCCAAGGGAACTTTGAATTGAACGTTTTCAAACCGGTCATCATTTACAACTTCCTGCAAACCGTTAAATTATTGACAGATGGCATTCATTCCTTCAATGATAACTGTGCGGTAGGAATTACAGCGAATGAAGATAAGATAAAAGAAAATGTTGATCGTTCTCTTATGCTCGTAACGGCATTGAACCCACATATCGGGTATGAAAAAGCGGCTAAAATTGCGAAAACTGCATTCAAAGACAACTCCACTTTGAAAGAAGCGGCGTTGAAACTTGAATTCCTAACGGAAGATGAATTCAAAGCATGGGTTGACCCTGCTAACATGGTCAATAAATAATCAACAGGTAAGCATCCTTCCTCGCATGTAGGGAGGATGTTTTAATGTGTTAAAATGATGGAATAAACGAATACTTAAACTAGATAAATCGAACAGGAGGAATGGTCATGTCTTTATGTCCACTATGCAATGGTCTTAGAAAAATGCATTTAGAATGCCCTAAATGCAGTAGTGACCTTGAAGATCAAGGGAAATTGATGGATTATGCCGATGATTACAGTGCTTATATGGATATTGATACATTGAAAAAAAATGACGGTTTTCCCGAATCCCTTCAAAAGGGACAATGCCCGCATATTATGAAGTGCCCCAACTGCGGACACGATGAAGTGATTTTGGTACAGGAATAGAGTTCTTGAATAATAGGGTGAGATCTAAGAATAATTAATGATCGAGACTTTTTCATAAAAAAATGAGAAGTCTCTTTTTTATGTGGATCATTTTTTCATGAAAAGGAGGTTACCTAAACTTGGATTTGGAAATTCATAGTGGAAAAATAGAGGGATAGTGGGCTTGTCTCGCCGTATAATGTTATGGTAGTGAGTTATTCGTGGAGAATGGAAAGTAGGGTGGTATCCTTGGCAATGCTCTTATTGGTTATGATTTACTTGGCTTTCATAAGCCTGGGTCTTCCAGATTCCTTACTGGGTGCTGCCTGGCCGGTCATGCAGTCTGATTATGACCAGCCACTGGAGACTGCAGGCTTACTTTATATGATTGTTGCAGCGGGGACCATTTTCTCAAGCCTGGCTAGCGGCTGGCTAAATAAACGACTGGGGACGGGAAAGGTCACGTGTATAAGTGTGGCCCTGACAGCGGTGGCCTTATTTGGCATTGCCTATTCTCCCTCTCTGGCTTGGCTTATTATCTGTGCGATCCCTTTGGGACTGGGTGCAGGAGCTATCGACGCTGCCCTGAATAACTACGTGGCGTTGCATTATAAAGCCCATCATATGAACTGGCTTCATTGCTTTTGGGGAGTGGGGGCAAGCATAGGCCCAATCATGATGTCTTATAATATGGCTAATCAAGGCACATGGAGAGCTGGTTATGTAACCATTTCCTATATCCAGTTCACCCTAGCCCTTTTACTCGTGTTAACCCTCCCATTATGGAATCTAGTCTCTCAGAGGGTGCCAATCGATGAAGGTAGCACAGTGAATCCGGATTACTCGGAAGAACGGGTATCCAAGGAAAAGCCGCTAAAAATCAAAGGAGTCAAGTATGCGTTGTTCACGTTCTTTTTCTATTGCGGCGTTGAATCAACACTAGGACTGTGGGGAAGCAGCTATCTTGTGAATAGCAAGGGCATGTCAGCTGCTTTGGCCGCTCAAGGGGTCTCTTTTTTCTATACAGGTATTATGCTAGGACGGATTATAACAGGATTTATTCTTTTGAAGGTCACCAACCATCAGCTCATGATCCGATTAGGACAGATTGCAGCACTTATTGGGACGGTACTCCTTATCCTGCCCTTGCCGGTTACGATGTCGCTTGTCGGTTTTGTTATAGTCGGATTGGGCCTGGCCCCCATTTATCCTTGCATGATTCATGAGACCCCCGCCAGGTTCGGTAAAACCCATTCACCGTCCATCATAGGGTATCAAATGGCTGTGGCATACACGGGGACCACCCTTTTGCCGCCCTTTCTAGGGTTAATTGCTTCGTACACTACGCTTGATGTATTTCCGTACTTTGCTCTGGTTTATGTGATGGCCATGCTGTTCGGATCTGAAAAATTGAATGGAATGTTGAAGAAGCGTTGGGCTAATTAAGATCCCTACCTTGGATGGGAGGACTACCTCATGAATCGTTATGAAGTGATGAACGTGAATGCCATATTTTAAAGTCTTATTGCTTCGTGGTAGGCAGGCGATTAGACGCAGGATAATGAAGCTGAAAAAAGAAACGTGGAGCGGGTCGATAGAAGTGGATGAGGTAAGTTTTTGGAATAGAATAGTTCGGCGGATCGTCCATATATCGAGGAAAAGAGGAGTATAAAGGAGCATGTAATGTGAGTTTAGCGAGCTATATTGGGTGTAACGTGGAACTCCGTCTTAGTGAAGATGAAGAGCATAACGCCTTAATTCAGATTGGAGATTGTTTTTCAAGTAAGTACGACAAACAACATGTGAAAAAGTATCAATTCACGGCACAGTTTGTTTATGAAGTGTCATCCGACTGGGGAATTGAAATTTCAAAAGATATGAGTCCAAGCCAGTGTTTTGAATCAAAAAAGAAGCTTACAGCATTATGCGAAATGATGAATGACTATCTTGAAAAAGATCAGTATTTCGAATTGTATAGTTGCTGGGTAGGGGAGGAGAAAGAAAAACGAGTAGGTGAGTTAACGTTAAAAATGGATACATTGAATGTTGATTCGATTGAAATGCCTGAAAAGACATTGGTTCGATTTGAGAAATAAGTTGAGGGAAGCCTTGGTCGATAAGGCTTCCCCCATTTGTATGCAAATCAAAATCAAAAAGTATTACTTAAGCCATCTTCGTTTGCTGGTTGCCTTCCATTTCTGATTCTTCGTCAAAAATGCGTTGCTCGGACTCTTTATCGAAGAAATGGATTTTATTCATATCAAGGGCCAGGTCAATGGCATCACCAGCCTGGATGATATGTTTGGCATCCACCCGGGCAACAAAGTCCTGTCCGGCGAATGTCGAATAGAGCATGATTTCGGCACCCATTAGCTCGGCCACATCGACTTGAGCCGTGAATGTTGAAGTGGGCGATGCGGAAATGAACGTTTCTTCGTTATGAAAGTCCTCAGGCCGGATGCCAAGAATGATGTCTTTTCCGATATAGCCTTGATTACGAAGCGTATCCATTTTGAAAGGAGGCACCTCAAGTGTTTGCTCCCCAATTTGAATGAATCCATCCTGCAAGGTACCCGTAAAGAAGTTCATGGCAGGTGAGCCGATGAATCCGCCTACGAAAACATTTACAGGCTTTTCATAGACATCCTTCGGTGCGCCCACTTGCTGGATGATACCATCCTTCATGACTACAAGCCGTGTGGCCATGGTCATGGCTTCTGTTTGGTCATGGGTGACATAAATGGTTGTTGTGTTGATCCGTTTGTGCAGTTTCGCGATTTCTGCGCGCATTTGTACCCGAAGTTTTGCATCAAGGTTGGAAAGGGGCTCATCCATCAAGAAGACTTTGGCATCCCGGACAATGGCCCTTCCAAGTGCCACACGCTGGCGCTGCCCGCCAGAAAGGGCTTTAGGCTTCCGTTGTAAGAAGTCTTCAAGTCCAAGGATCTTGGCAGCATCATGGACGCGTTGCTTGATTTCCTTCTTCGGCGTTTTCCTTAGCTTCAGTCCAAAAGCCATATTGTCATAGACGGTCATATGAGGATATAAAGCGTAGTTCTGGAAAACCATCGCAATGTCCCGATCTTTTGGAGGCACGTCATTGACCCGCTTGCCATCTATAAAAAGATCCCCTTGGGAGATGTCCTCAAGGCCGGCAATCATCCTTAAAGTGGTCGACTTTCCACACCCCGAGGGTCCGACGAAAACAATGAATTCCTTATCGGCCACGCTAAGGTTGAAGTCTTTAACGGCTGTCACCTTATTATCATAAATCTTGAAGATATGATCCAATACTAACTCTGCCATGAACTATTCCTCCTCTTAAACTCCTAAATTCGTAATGATATTTATAGTCTACTCTATCAATGCTGAAATAAATATGGGCACACTGCACAAAAGGGATAATTATCCTTTTTTCTCATTTAAGAGAATGAGGAGGTAGGCAGCCAAAGCATGCGGGAAATTCCGTACATCCAGTCCTGTTTTTTCAGCGAATTTATCTATCCTGTATTGCAGGCTGTTCCGATGGATATAAAGTTGTTTAGCTGCCGATGAGGCGTTGGAATTACATTCGATATACGTTTTAACCGTTTTGATCAATTCATGATCCTGCCGCGTCTTGCCAAGCAATTCATTGATGTACCATCTTTTATCCATGTCAGTACAGGCATTCATGAGTGCGTAGGGGATAATATTGGGTAATTCCGTCACCTTAACATCGGATAGATGGAGCAAAGAAAGTGTGAAACATTTTCTCTCTTGTATCAGATGGTGATGAAGGTCCGCATCGACAGGGTGAAATCGACCGGCATAGACCCTGATCTTTACGTAAAAGTCACTCTCGAGTGTGGATGAGATGGCGAGAAAATCATGCGTCGATAAGGGTTCATCCATGTCTGATTCAATTAAGGTTCCCGCCGTTTCATTCTCCCAGACCAGGATGGAATCGGATGGTACGAATGAGAGAATCGCTTCCTCGAAATGATCGTGTGAAAAATCCCCATGGGCAAGGTTAAAGTAGGTGAACCGGACATTCTCCCAGTTCGTTAGGGGCTGGGAGGCACGCGGCCCAAATAAAAAATCATTCCAAGTAGTTTGGGTAGTGGAGGTGTTTGGACTTTGGAGTGATGGAGTGTCAAAGAGTAGCGTAAGCAAACGGATTTCCTCCGCCGATATGTCTGAGCGGGGAATGCCAATTGTATGGCCGAATGGATCTTCCAACCAGAAATATGCCGAGATGTCCTGTGCATCCTTTTTATCTGAAAGGGAGTTTGGGAATGTATGTTTAAGCTTATTAAGCATCATGTTCACCTTCTTTCCATTCCATTATATCCAAAAAGGGCAAAGCGGAAAAGAAAACAATGACTGCGTTCATAGGTATTGTTAATCAGTAAAGGCCTGCCCCAGACAGGAGCAGACCCATACTTGCTGTTTCCTTATTTCATCCAATCGGGTTTACCGAAGCCTTGGAACTTGTCATCAATCACCTTTTCGAATTCGGCACTTTCTACAACTGATTTGATATCTTTTGCAAATTGGGCGTCTTTATCCTTAGTGTTTACAGCCACGACATTGCGATACGTATCTGGCATGTTTTCTAATGCAAGAGCATCTTGAAGGTCCATTTTGGCGGCAATCGCAAAATTACCAGGAACGGCCGATAGGTCAACACTGTCCGTTGCACGAGGTAATTGTGCCGATTCCAGTGGTTCGAATTGAATGTTCTTCGGATTCTTTGTTACATCTTTCTCAGATATTCTTAATGGGTCAACATCCGGATCCACTTCAATCAGGCCCTCATCCAATAAAACTTTAAGTGCACGGGAGAGGTTGACTGGGTCATTGGGAACGGCGATGGTCGCACCATTTTTAATATCGGCCAATGATTTGTATTCCGTGGAGTAAATGCCCATCGGTGCCGTTGGAACAATAATAAGGTCAGAGAGCTCTAAGTCATGTTCCTTTGAAAAATTATCCATATACACTTTATGCTGAAAGAGGTTGGCATCGATCGAACCATTACCAAGTGATTTATTCGGCTGGATATAATCACTGAATTCGACGATGTCCACTTTGTAGCCAAGGTCTTCAAGTCCGGGTTGTATGGCCTCTATGACCATGTCGGCATAAGGGCCAGTCGTTGCCCCAATTTTTAATTCTTTTTTGTCCTCCGTTTTAGTTGTCGCATCGTCATTTCCGCAAGCTGACAACCCAAGGGCTAATGCACATATAGATAATAATGAAGTGATTTTTTTCATGAAAAATTCCTCCTTGTTTAATGTAGTGTCATCGTTAACATTATGAATCTTATCGTTTGTTTACATAGTGAGAGGCCTTATCGCCTATCATTTGGATGATTTGGACAAGACAGATCAGAACGACCACCGTTGTGATCATGATCGTGTTGTCATAACGGTAATAGCCGAAACGAATCGCGAGGTCACCGATTCCTCCTCCGCCGATTGTTCCTGCCATAGCCGAGAAGCCGATGAGTGATATCGTCGTTAATGTCACGCCTTGGATGATTCCAGGCCTTGCTTCAGGAAGAAGCACATCCTTGATGATCATCCATGGGGAAGCGCCCACTGCAATGGCGGCTTCGATCACTCCCTTATCTATTTCCCTCAATGCAGATTCTACGATCCTAGCGAAAAAAGGAATGGCGGAGACTGATAGGGAAACGGAAGCCGCTAGCGGTCCAATTGTTGACCCGGTAAGGAATTCGGTTAAAGGAAGCAAAGCGACTAAAAGAATGATAAACGGAATCGAGCGGACTAGATTAACCACGAAACCGAGGGATCGATTCAACGTGATATTTTCAAAGAACAAATTCCTGGTCGTCGTAAACAGCAACACTCCTAGAGGCAGTCCAATCAGGAGGGCAACCGCAAGGGAAATTCCGACCATATAAATCGTTTCCAGAAAGGCTTTATTAAGGTCAGGCAAAATATTGATGATGGAATCAAGCAGTGACATGCTTTAACACCTCCACAGATTGGGTCCGGCTTCTTATGTATTCAAGGGCTACTTGCACTTCTTCAAGCTCACCAATCAATTCGATGATCAAGATTCCTAGAGGAAGATCCTGGATATATTCAATTTTCCCGTGCAGGATATTCCCTCTGACAGAATAGTTTTGTAGAGTATCCGAGAGAATCGATTCACCAGCGGTTTGCCCTTCAAATTGTATTTTGATAATCGTTCCTTTGTTTTCCCTAATAAGGTGGGGAGGAAGTTCAAAATCCAACACGCTACTGATGAACTGCTTAGTCAGTTCTTGTTTGGGTTGTGAAAATATTTCATAAACAGGGCCATCTTCAATAATTCGTCCATCTTGCATGACGGAGACACGATGGCACAGTTCCTTGACCACTTCCATTTCATGGGTGATCAACACGATGGTGATGCCCAGTTCTTTATTGATCTTTTTCAACAACTGTAAGATCGACTTCGTAGTGGTTGGATCAAGGGCTGATGTCGCTTCATCACATAATAGGACGGTAGGGTCATTCGCTAAGGCCCGTGCAATGCCTACCCGCTGTTTTTGTCCGCCACTGAGTTGAGCCGGATAAACATCTTTTTTATCCCGAAGGCCAACGATATCCAAAAGTTCCAGAACGCGGTTAGTAATGACCTCCTTTGGTTGATGGGCGGCTTTCAAGGCGAAGGAGATATTGTCAAAAACCGTTTTGGAACTGACTAGGGAAAAATGCTGAAATATCATGCCGATTTTCTGGCGTTGTTTGCGAAGCTCCTGGCTTGATAAGGTTGTTAAGTCGACGCCATCGATGATGATGCTACCATTGGTCGGACGCTCAAGAAGATTCAGACAGCGAATCAATGAACTCTTTCCCGCGCCGCTATACCCGACAATCCCATAAACCTCTCCCGTTTGAATGGTTAAAGATACATTATCCACTCCGATAACTCGGGTATTCTTCGAGATATATTCCTTTCGAACTGAACGAATTTCAATCATGATGCTATCCTCCTTATACATAAAAAAGCTACCTCTATCATTCAGAAAGAGGCAGCGAAATTATATCCCGTCTTATCTTTCAGAATGGTATTTCATTCTGCAGGAAGGGGCACCATTCCCGATGTGGGGCGGTTGCCGGACGTCATAGGGCCTGGTCCCTCAGTCACTCTTGATAAGTTAATTACTATTTTAGTATTTTATTATTTTTTTAATATAATCTATATTATTTGTTAAATACAGTAATGTCAATTATTTTTTGAATTTTATCAAGATTATGAATCAAACGATCTACTTGCCCAGATTATAGTGGCCATTTGCTAAGTTACACGGAACGTCCCGGATCTTACATGGCCTGTCTGCGTAAGAATATGGACTTTGATCACTCCCATCATTAGAAAAAATATTATACTTGTAAAAAGTATGGAGAGATAATACATTTATTGTAAGTAAATTAGAAAATAAAGGATGATGAGTTTTTCCAAAAAAATGATTGGGGTGGAAAGTCATGCTGGAAATGAAAACGATAAACGATGTGGTTTGCGTAAAAGGGACACCGGAAGGAAACAAATCAGGCATGAGCGTGAATGTGTTCTTAACCGATGGCATGTTAGTTGATACGGGGGCAAAAATCTTGTTGAAGGAACTTACTCCATTCTTTGAAACCGCTGATTACGATATGGTTGCGCTGACGCATTATCATGAGGACCATACGGGTGGGGCCGCATGGATACAGGAACATAGGAACGTTCCCATCTATATTCATCCGATGTCCCTCGATATTTGTGCAAAGGATGCAGAATATCCCGATTATCGTAGAGTTTTTTGGGGAGATAGGGATGCCTTCAAGGCAGAACCATTAGGAGGGATCGTCCATTCACGCACTCAAACATGGGAGCCAATCTTTACGCCAGGGCATTCGAGGGACCATATGGTTTACCTGAACCATAGTAATGGTATGCTGTTTTCGGGTGACCTGTTTGTAACGCCGAAAACGAAGCTCGTTTTAAGGGAAGAATCTATCCCGGTCATCATGGAATCCATCAAGAAACTGCTTCAGTATGATTTTAAAGAGGTCTTTTGCTGCCATGCCGGATATGTCCCGAACGGAAAGGAAATGTTTGGAAGAAAGCTCAGTTACTTGGAAAATCTGCGCGGTGAAATTCTGCGTTTGCATGATCAAGGATTGGAAGTCCATGAAATTCAGCAAAACGTGTTGCCTAATCGGTATCCGCTTATCGAGATATCCGGTCATGAATGGGATTCGGAGCATATCATTACATCGATACTGAAAGAGAGTAGGGTGTATTCAGAGGACAGGAAGAAATGATGAATAGGAGGAAAGAGGATAGATAGGGCCCAAGAACAAGGCAGGAGCCTCATTGTAATCCTAGTGAAAATTTGATACAGTTAAACTGAAAAATAGTATTTCGTCTAGAAATGGGTGCAGATAAGAAAGTGTAGCTTATCTGCTTAAAAGGGAAGTCGGTTAGAATCCGACGCTGTCCCGCAACTGTAAATGAGAGCGATTCGAAGGAATGCCACTGTCTTTTTTGCAAGAAAAGATGGGAAGGTTCGAAAAGCGATGATCATGAGCCAGGAGACCTGCCCGTTTTTAGCACAACGCCAGAAACCTACGAGGATAGGGGGTGTTAAGTGCGAAAAATTAGCAAGAACATGCTTTCTTATTTTTGTAGAAAAATGGGGAATCATGGTCATTTTTGTTATGTTTCGTTTGCACTCTAACAACTTCTGAATGGGAAGTTGTTTTTTGTTTTTTACAAGTCCATATTGGACAACATTCAAAAAGAATCCTGCTAATTAGACAGGACAGCTATCATAGGGGGCCATATCATTGTTTGGTACAGTTGAGCATTTTACGGACTATTTAAAAGCGCAAATCATGCGTAACTTTTGTGTGGAAGAAATGATATCTTTAGATGATTGCCGAGCAAGCTTGATTGAGGAAATCCAGGTTCATGGCAAAAACGTAGAAGATAGGAAAGAATACGAAGCAAATCTTGAAAGAGCCTTTAGCCAAGTGAATCTAGAAATATTCGGCTATCAAGAAATCAAGTAAAGAGCCGCCCATAAGGGAAGCCCTTGTTTTCAATCTTTATTGATGTTCGGTTCCGTTTCATCATGAAAGTCATGGGCTTCCTCAATGTTCAAGGTGTCCGCGGCTTCATAGACGTTTCCGCCAGCAAGTCCTTCATTGATGATACGGTCGATATCGAGATATACAGAATCCTTACCGTCATACTCGGTATCCTTCAGAAATGTAATCTTTTCTTTATCCAAATGAAATCCCTCCTTGGCTTTTTATTAGTGTTAGCCAAAGAGGGATTCTTTATTCTATTTAGTCGTACACGTGGTACACCATTAAATCATGAATCATGCCCTTGAGTTTTTCTTCCTCTGACTCTACAGGCGGATTGGTTAACCACTCAATGGACCCATCTTTATGATAGAGGGCTTGGACGGCCAATTTATTGAAGTAAAAGGAAATCTTCCAGCCAGGTAAATTCTTGTGCAACGGCTTCCATTGAAAATGCGTAATCATATGTATAACCTCCATATCGCTGTTTCTCATTTCATTATAATGGAAAAAGCAGGATGGAGGTTATTTTCTTATGTGATTCGGAAAAGTTAATTCAATGAACAGGTTTTTTAAATGTAGTAGGCGGCTCGCTTCAATTTCCTCTTCATCAAATTGCATGGGTTTTGAATTGACTTCATAAATGAATAGAGCACCGGATGTATCTTCCCCGATATCAATGGAGAATTCCCCAAGAAAGCCAAACTTCCTGGAGAGGATGATTCCACATCTTTGCGCAATGTTCGCCAACTTCCTGTTTAACGGCCTCGTTTGTAGCTGCTGATAGGGAAAAAGCTTTCCCCCCCTTGGTGTATGGGTTGTGATTTCCTGGGTTTGCGACATCCTCACGCCCTTGCCGGTCACTTTATAAAATCCATTTTCATAATGAACAAGAATACGGTAATCGTATCGGTGTCCATTCAGTTTCTTTGGAATGACCGCTCGTTGGGCTAGATACCCCCTCTTTTTGAGCGACGCCTTATTGGCTTCCCAAAACGCGGAGAAATCAGAATACAATTCCTGATGTTTCAGGCTATTGAATTGGAGGGTGCCATCAGGTTTTTCTAGCAGGGTGTAGATGCCCTTACCTTGGCTTCCTTTGCATGGTTTCAAATAAATATGTTTGTGGAAATGTAAGAAGTCCGCTAGTTGGGTAGGGTCGGATAGGTCTATGGTCGATGGAAGATGGCGGGCTAGAGATCCATCTTCCGTCAATGCTTCGTACATCAAGTACTTATCCAAAAAATGAGGGTTGAATAAAGTGATGCGATGTTCTTTAAAAAAGGAAAGGAGTTCTTGAAAACTTTCCGATGCTTCGAATCCCCTTTTGGGAATGCGATTATAAACGATATCGGGCAGTGGTAATTTTACCTCATTCCATGTGTTCGTTTGTGAAGAAAAGATGAAGCCTTTCATGTAGTTGGAAAGCAAGGATTCAACCGTGAATACATAGGCCAATATCCCATGATTCGATAAATATTGAGATAAATTCTGAAAAAGTGTCAAATTCCCCCCTATACCTGATTCCTTCTTTGGATCTAGAGAGGTCAAGATACCAACGACTAGCACCCGGTTTCCCGGAAATAAAGTAATCGGAAAAAGTGCCTGATCCTGGGTGTCCTGCTTAAAAGGGATTTCCTCATTCGCGGCTCCCGCATATAGCTGCATATCTTCCTCGTTATGGCTCCATCTCTCAGAGGGAACATCATAAAAAATGTTCATTTCTGTGTACCAATCGTTTGTGAAATCGTCTGTTCGGTAAGATAAATGGCATAATCAAGGCTGAGCTTCCTGGTTAAAAGTTCAAATTCCTTTAACTTTGGATGGGAAAAGATAGAACGGCCTGGTTTAGAATTAGCTTCGAACATCCATACTTGCCCTTTTTTATCCAATCCGAAATCGAAACCGATTTCTCCTATGATGCCATCTAGGTGCTCCTCGATGCTTTCACTTAATATAAGAGCGGCTTCTGATAGCTTTTCCTCGATCCGTTTAGCTTCTTCGTCATCTCCGTATAGTTCGGCAACCGTCTTGATGACCCCGCCGCTTTTAATATGGGTCGTCACACTGCCAGCCCCGGAAACTTTTGCGGCGATGGCCGTCACTTGCCAAACCCCATTGCTGTCCTTGTTCGTATGGACCCTGAAATCCACTGGCCGCTTTGAAGAGCGGATTAACGGGATGCCTTGTTGAACGATCAGGTTCTCAAGCGGTCGATTATGAAATACATGTTTGAGGATGGATTCGAGTGTGGAGAACTTTTGTAATTTGTTTTCCTGTTCCTCATTTTTATACCGGCAATAGTAGACATTTTCATGCTTATCATACAGAATTTGATGAATGCCGAGGCCAAGGCTACCATGAATGGGTTTGATATAGACTTGGCGATAATGCGACAGAAGCGTCTCGACGACGGATAGAGATTGAAAAGGGTAGGTCTCCGGTAAAAATGGCAAAGCCCGATCATCCGCATTCAACCGTTCGTAAACATCCCATTTATTGAAGAAACCAGGATTGTACCAAGGAATCTTATATTCCTTTTGGAACTTTTGCTTCACTTCCTTTGGCCCCTCACGGTTTTCCGTCATTCGGTTGGGGAGCCGGTCATATACGACGTTGGGAAAAGGGAATTCGTTGATCTGCCAGTTTTCCTTCTCATATACATATCCTTTAATCGTTTCTTGATCCCAATTGATGACATTCTCACCGAAAACAAAGGGGATACAACCGGTTGTTTGACTGAGAGAAAGTAATTTCGAAAAAAAGCCGGAACGTTCCCCAAGCGGTTTATTGGAAATGCCTGTGAAGCCTGATGAGAAAATTCCAATGAGTGGGCCGATATGAAGGCTCTTCCCGTATATAAATAAATGAAGGGGAGTATCGATCTCGTTGAACATCAAAGAATCGGCAAGACTATTCGAGAGTACGATGGATTGCTTGATGGCTGGATTTGGCTTGACGGCTGCAGGGCAGGAATGCTGCCCAAAATAAATTAATTCGATATCCCCCAATTCCCCAAGGTCAGACGGATAAAAAAGGACGTGGCCGGGGATGTTGGCAATCTCTGCAGGGTATGTCTTTCGCATGGGTCATTCACCTGCTTTCAGAAGATGTTCGGATAAATATTGGCAATATTTGAACGGGGCTTGATAAATTTCTTTCATGGACTCTGGTTGGAGTGTTTGGATGATCTTTCTTCCGGGCTTGGAGTTAATGTCCAAAATCCAAATTTTCCCCGCCTTATCGATGCCTAAATCGATTCCAAGTTCGAATAGCCTTTGAAAAGCGCCTTCCGTCTCCACAGGGAGAGTCCGGAGGATATGCTGGATGGTTTGTTCGACGGTTACTGGGATGGAATCAGGATTCTTTTTCATGAAGGCTTCAAGCGATAAGGCTTCTCCGCCAGTCGTCAGATTGGAAGTGATATGATCTTGTTTCCCAAGACGAATGCCCCGCCCCCGTTCCAGCCACTGGTTTTTTTCGTTTTTCTGAAGCAAAATCCGTAAGTCGAATGGTTCGTTCTTCTGGTTGCTCAATTCTAAATAAGGTTGACATAGGTAACTATAGCGAGTTAATAAGTGCTGTAGCCATTTATTCAGTTGCGATTTTGATTCGAATTGGCGGTCATATTTCGTTCCTTTTTTGGTCATGGAGACGGTTGTGCCTTCCTTAGTTTTCGTCAGAAGGTAAATGCCAAGACCGCCTGATCCAAACTCGGGCTTAATGATGATTTTTTCCAGTCGTTCCATGTGCTCGATTATTTGCTCAGGTGTCGTGACCCGCTCCGTCTCTGGGAAAAAGGCTTGAAGCAGGGGATTGGTTTTCAATGTTTGGTAAACATCCCATTTGCCAGGGAGGCCAAGCCCAAGAAAATTCGAGTTTTCTTTTAACCAATTTATTTTCTCACGTATATCATTATGCTCACGGGAAATGCCATGAAAACAACGGTCATATACAAAATCAGGAAGGTCAAGTGAAGCAGGAAGCCAAACTTCTTTTTCCCCATCAAAGCGCTCGCCCTTGATTTTCTTCGAATCAACGTCCATATTTTCCGGTACGAACTTACAAACATTCATGCCAAGGGTTTTAGCCGTCTTGGCTAGCTCGGTGAAATAATGATTTTCTTGTGTATCTTTCGTGGACATTAGCCCTATTAACACGTGCCAGCAACTCCTTTTATGGATGGTCTTCACTCATTTATCGCATACATAAACTCAATAATCGACTTTACAGATGGCCGGAATGTTTCATAGGTACCTTGGAATTTTTTTGAGGGCTTCGAATTCACTTCTATGATCCAAGGATGCTTGTTACTATCAAGGGCTAAATCGATACCCAGCTCCCCAAATAATTCCAGATGGTTGTCATCAAGCGCAACTGCCGTCTTCTTAGCTAAACGGATAAGGCTTTGATATAAACGTTTGGCTTCTTGGTGATCCACGATCTCTTTTAAAAAGTCGAAACCGTTCTTCATGACACCACCTTGTGCGAGGTTGGAAACGATATTTCCCGAATCCCCGATTCGTGCAACCATGGAGGTGACCTTCCATTGATGCTGTCCGTTTTTATGAAGCAGGATGCGGAAATCCACTAATTTCTGATCGATCTCGAATAAGGAAATCCCCTTTTGAAGGATGTAAGCTTGATTCCGGCAAAACTTTTTCAATGCCGAGAATAATTTCTCCTTCGTTTCGATAGTATGGATATTGTTTTCTGTTCCAGCATGCTCGATTAACCATCTGCCCGATGATTCGGTCAGCTTGCAGATATTCCGCCCCTGACTGCCTGTCGAGGGCTTTAGATAGCTTACTGGATGCTTATCTAAAAATGTCATGAAGGGTTCCTGTTCATTAAACATCACCGTCTCGGGTAAATGTGGAAGCAGGCTATAATCTGAGAGCAGAAGCTCATGCACATCATGCTTGGAAAGGAACCGCCCGTTGAACATGGGAATGGCAAGGGATTTCAATTCCGTTGAAAAGTTTTCGAATAGTGGTGTTCCTTCCACCTTCCGGGAGTGGATCCGATTGTAAAACACATCAGGAATGGGGAGCTCAAGGGTCTCCCACCCATTCGCCCCTGGCCAATATCCTGTAAGGATCCCGTCCGCAAGTGGCTGTGGTTTTGCCAAAAAGAAAGGAAAGCCTTTTTGATTACAATAGGCTATCATCTCCTGATAAAATGGTTCCATTTCACCGAATGTGCCGCTCTGCAAGGGCCCCTGGTTAATGAGGACGGCAAGGAAAGGCGCTATTTGCAACGTTCTCTCCTCTGCATGAAAGGAAACGGAGACCGGCCCCGAGAAGGGAGGCAGAGATAAGAATTGGTTCGTATCATGTGAGATCTTTATGGTGGATTCCGGTGAGGCGAATGTTTGGACAAGTACCGGGACAGAACGCCGTCCGGCAATGAGCGTAAGAGGTTCTCCATATTGAAGGTCCCATTCCTGAAATAGTTTTTCTTCGACAAACAACAGTGCCTTCTTTCTTGTAGCAGCTGAATTTACCGTAATAAAAACTTTTTGGTATTTCAAGGTCATAATAATTCCCCGTTTGCACTAAGTTTGATATCCTTTTATAATTAAATGATGGGCAAAAGTGGATATCACATTCTATGTTTTTCAAAGTAGAACGTGTCATATAGCCCCTATTTCAAGCAATAAAAGGAGAAAAACATCATGGATGAGTTGTGGGTAAAAATACTGTTTATGGTCGTTGTCGGTGCAGTCATAGGAGGGTTCACCAATTTATTGGCAATCCGCATGCTGTTCAGACCCTATAAGCCCATATTTATTTTTGGAAAGCAGGTGCCGTTGACACCGGGTTTAATTCCGAAGCGGCAGGATGAGTTAGCCAAGCAGTTAGGGAAATTGGTCGTCGAACATTTAATCACACCCGAGAGCATTCAAAGTAAGGTTATCAATGATGCCTCTATAAAGAATATGAAGATTTTCGTACAGTCAGAAGTGAAGAAGGCGTTGTCCACGGAAAAAAGTACGGCACAACTGTTGGACCAATTGGGGATGAAGAATTCTCCCCTGACAATGGAACAGCGTTTACAGACATTCGTCCTTGGTAAATACGAAACATGGGCAGCGGAAAACCGAGGAAAGAGTCTACAAGACATCATTCCTTTGAATATCCAGCAAAAAGCGGTGAAATCAATCCCGGACATTTCGAAATATATCGTAACGAAGGGGAAAGAATACTTCAACAGTGCCGATGGCAAGGGACGACTCGAAGAAATGCTTGATGATTTTTTCAAAGAGCGAGGAAAAATGATTAACTTGATTCAAATGTTTATCGGAAATGAAAAGTTAATCGATAAGATTCAGCCTGAGATCATTAAATTCTTTGATCAATCCCGGACGGTCGACTTATTATCGGTCATGATGGAAAAAGAGTTGAAAAACCTTGAAAAATGGGATATGGAGAAAGTGGAAGTATTAATTGGAAAAGACACGATCCGCACGCTGATTACAGAAAAAACGGGAGAATGGATTCCGGTCGCTTCCATCATGGAAAAACCGGTTCGTGAACTGACGGCTAGTTTTGCGGATACCATCGTCAACAAAGGCGTTCCGATTTTTGTTGAAAAAGCCGCGGACTATTTAATTGTCCATTTCCAGCCACTCTTCCAACGACTGCATTTGGATGATATCGTGGAGGAACAGGTATCTTCCTTTTCCGTTTCACGATTGGAGCAAATGGTTGTCTCCATCACTAAGAAGGAATTATCGATGATCACATATCTAGGTGCCCTGCTTGGTGGGATCATCGGTCTATTCCAAGGATTTGTGACCGTTTTATTAGGATGACGTGTAATTAGTAAAGGGATTTGTTATAGTGGGAAAGGTGTAGGAATACAATGATTACCGGGAGGGGAAAATTTTATGAGTAACGTGTATGATGCAGCATATGAAATGGAAAAAGCGATTCGATCAAGCAATGAATATGCAGACTTGCAACGGTTATATGATTTAGTCAATTCAGACCCAGCTACGAAAGGGATGTTCGAAAACTTCCGTAACTTGCAGATGACATTGCAACAAAAGCAAATGATGGGGCAGGAAATTGATCCCGAAGAAGTGGCACAAGCTCAAAAAACTGTGCAACTTGTTCAACAGAACCCAACGATTTCTCAATTGATGGAAGCGGAACAACGGATGAGCATGGTCATTGCCGACCTTAACAAAATCATCATGAAGCCACTAGAAGATTTATACGGCCCAGCTGAACAGCAATAATACCAAAAAAAACTCCTTTGCCTTATGGCGAAGGAGTTTTTTTGAAAAAGAAAGACAAACTGATCCTGTTCTACTCTACAAATTTTAGTCATAAATTTGAAAGAGGATATTACAGATGGGGGAGATCTACATGGTATATCGTCTATTAGCGGTTAACATTGATGGAACATTGCTTCAGTCCAATGGCCGTTTAAATAAATCGACCAAAGAGGCCATTGAGTATGTTCACGATAAGGGTGTCCATGTTGCACTTGTAACGTCAAGAAACTACCATTCTGCCAAAAAAGTGGCCAAAGCCCTAAAAATAAATCCAATGATCGTTGCCCAACACGGAGCTTTTGTCGGTGCATCCATCGAGAAACCCATCATGGTCAAAAGAATGTCAGAAGAATTGACCGTGGAACTCGTGCAAATGCTGGAGAAGACCAATTCCCAAATAATGCTCCATCATGAAAAGTACTCCCTTGGCAATCGAGTTAATCTCCCGGAAAACTTACTCGGTAAAACGGTCATGTATACGAATGACCAAAACATTTATGCCCAAAACTATGTGGATGACATAAGCGAAGAGCTTATGGATCATCCTATGTCCCCGACAAAAGTTGATATCATATTTACTGAGCAGAAAGATCAAGTGGAAATGCACAAACTGGTAAAAGACATGTTTCCAGAAGTTGAAGTGACTACAAATCCTGGGCACAGGCTGACAATCGTTCCGAGAGGTGTTTCAAAATGGAGTGGCGTTTTGTATTTAGCGGATCATTTAGGCGTGAAGCGGACCGAAATCGTATCGATTGGGGACGGACTGGATGATATAGAGATGATCGCGGGATCAGGTTTGGGTGTTGCCATGGGAAATGCGGACCCTGAAGTCAAAAAAGCTGCCAAATGGGTCACCCGCTCGAACGATGATGACGGGATTGCCTATATGTTGAAAGAGTTCTTCCGCAAGCAGCACCCGATTGGATTCTTACAGAAGATGAATATGCTCAAGTGAAAGATGCTGCTCCCTTCCATCATGGAGGGTTCTTTTTTTGTTGATCAGGTTTATCTTTCCAATAAATAATTTCGTTCATTATCCGTAAACTAAGTAAATCCCTAAGGAAAGGAAGAATGTAATGGACGTTATTAATGCAAAAGAAGTACAAGTTGGCGATGAGGTGTTTGTCATTTATAATAATCCGCACGTTCCCTCAGTTTCAAACGTAAGGGCTGCAGAAATTGTGCAGCATCCGAAAGATCCTAATGCAGTCGCTTTATTCCTGAACGATACCTTTCATACGATTGAAGATGATGATGCATTATTTTCATCAGAAGCGGCTGCGGAACAAGCCTATAGTAATTTCATTAATGATCAATTGACATGAGAAAAGTAAGAAGCCCCCGCTTAGGATTGCGGGGGCTTCTGTTTATGTCATTTTGCAGCGTGAATCACACGTAGCATCGCATGAATTTGGCCCATATGGTAAGTTTCATGGAAGAGGGCAAGGTTCACCATTTCCCCATATGTTTCGAACCCTTTGAATGGTTCTTCGAGTTTTTCGGCCAAACGCTCTTCAGGAATGGCAAGAAGACGATCAAGCTGTTCTTTAAATTGCTCAATTAATACTTCAACAGAAGGGACTTCATCCGTCCAATCAGCAGGACTGGTTCCTTGAGCAAAGAATTCAGCGTAATTGGCGGGCAAGTTACCTGCTGCCGGATGGTCAAGCAAGAACTTTTCCGTTACAAATAATGTATGGCCAAGATGCCAGTGAATATTATTATTAAATCCTTCGGGTTGAATATCTGTCAGTTCAGGGGTAATCCGGTCGATGACCCTCTCGAAGAACTTACCTCTAATTAGGGAAAAACGTTTTTGTAATGGGTTCATGTTAGTAGCTCCTTCTAGTTGTCGCAATAAAAACGTCCACCGCCAACGACAATGGTACGCTTGTCAGCTTGTAATGAGATTTCAGTCTTTCTAATGATAATCTATTTATGAATTAAATCAAGTGATGCATTAGCGTGCTTTTCTTATTTCTGATAAAAGGTGGGGCGCCGCGTTTTGTTATCGTGCATCAATATAAATGAAAATATCCCTATCAAGGCTCGGACGAAGCCTTGATAGGGATAGGTTGAATAGCTATGAATGAACGATTAAGTAAGTACAACTTGTTTTTTGTTTTCTTGTTTCTCACCTAAATCGTTAAAATCATAAGCATATTCTATATAAATTTGATGCCAAATCATAAATACAATGATGGTCCATAACTTCCTGCTATTATCCTTTTTGCCAGCGACATGTTCCTGCATCAAGTCAAAAATCGCTTTTTTATTTAAAAGATAATCTGTGGGGCTAGTACGAATCAAATTGTTGGCCCAATCATACATTTCATCCTTTAACCAATGGCGGATAGGCACAGGGAAGCCTAATTTCTTCCGATTTAATACATGGTCAGGGACGATCCCCTCGGCTGCTTTACGAAGTATATATTTAGTCGTATTGTTTTTGATCTTTTGCTCTGAATGAATCTTTGTCGCGACATTAAACACTTCTTTATCCAAGAAAGGAACGCGTAGTTCAAGAGAGTGAGCCATCGTCATTTTGTCGGCCTTCAACAGAATGTCTCCTTGCAGCCAAGTAAGAATATCTAAATGCTGCATTTTCGTAACGGCATCATATGATCTGGATTGATTGTAAATGGGATCAGTCACGGTCGTATAGCCCAAGTTTGGTTTATATTCCGAAAGCAATGATTTCTTTTCACGTTCTTCAAATATTTTTGCATTACCGATGTACCTCTCTTGCAAAGGGGTGACACCACGTTCAATGAAGTTTTTCCCCTTCACTCCATCCGGTAAAATCCTACTCATCACTTTTAACAGGTGTTTGATCGGATTCGGGATATGGTTGAACATTTTCAATGATTGAGGTTCCCTATAGATATTATAACCACCGAAAAGCTCGTCCGCCCCTTCACCGGATAATACCACTTTTACATGTTTTCTGGCTTCACGAGCCACGAAATATAAAGGGACGGCCGCTGGGTCTGCCAGTGGGTCATCCATGTGCCAAATGATTTTAGGGAGTTCAGCAAGATATTCCTCAGGCGAAATGATATAGCTGATATTCTCTAGATTAAGAGCGTGGGCTGTTTCTTTCGCCACGTCGACTTCACTGAATCCATCCCGTTCAAAACCGACAGAGAACGTTTTTAGTTTGGGGTTGACCTCCTTGGCAAGGGAAACGATGATCGAAGAATCAATGCCTCCGGATAGGAACGATCCCACCGGTACATCACTTCGCATATGCACATTCACCGAATCTATTAAAACATCACGAATTTCCTTGGAAAGTTGTGTTTCGGATAGGTCCATCGGTTTGAAAGTCGGTGCCCAATATCGGCTGATATTCATCTTGCCACCTGGCTTTTTCGTGAAGCAATGGCCTGGCGCTAGTTTTTTAATTTGGCTTGTCATCGTATCGGGTTCAGGTACATATTGAAAGCTAAGATAGTGCTGTAAGGAGTCGGAATCTATCTTTCCTTCCATCGCTAGAAGAATACTCTTCTTTTCTGAAGCAAAATAAGTTAATTCTTCTTGTTCTGAGTAAAAGAAGGGCTTGATGCCAAACTGATCTCTGGCACCGAATATCGATTGCTCCACTTTATCCCAGATGACAAAAGCAAACATGCCTCTTAATTTGCTCACCATACGTTCCTTTTGGTCACTGAACAGGGCAATGATGACTTCTGTGTCCGATTCGGTAGTAAATTCATAACCTTTTTGGATTAGTTCTTCGCGTAATTCTATATAGTTATAGATTTCACCATTGAAGATGATCCAATACCGATCATTTTCATAAGAAAGGGGCTGGTGTCCACTTTCGATTCCTATGATACTGAGTCGTCTGAAACCAAAATTGACATACGCATCATTATAATAACCTTCATCATCCGGACCTCTATGTGTAATAAGCGTATTCATTTTATTTATTTGATCTTTCATGTCTATATTCATTTGATTGGGTTTTTGATGCATACAACCAACAAATCCACACATTTTGGGGGTCACCTACCTACTTAATAGTATTAATCTCTGATTCTCGTTTTTTTAGGAATGATCCATGACTGACAGTAGTTCATCTACATTACATTCGAGGGAAGAGGAGATTGAAGAAAATTGAAAATCCATACATTTTTATCCTGATATTAAATATTATTACAAACAATCTCATCATTATAATGGAAGAAATTACATTTTTCAACCGTTTCACCATTTTTTATACATCACGTGCTGGATAAATTTCGTTTTGGTGTATACTTTTGGCTCTTTATGTCTGGAATATGAAGGAAACGTAACGAGGAGTAAGTCTCCCTCATGACGCGTGCTTGTGGTTTCTATAATAGAAAGGGTTAAAATAGAACGGCTTCTTATCGTGAAGATCGACATGGGCTTGGGGAAAATAATTGTGAATGGGATGGTCGGAGGGAGTCGATCCATCGATTTGCTTTGATGACCATAACATAAAAAAGCCAGGCACCCGGATTTTCTGGAAAATCGGTGTGCCTGGCTTTTGAGTTATCAGTTAGAAGCTTGAACGAGAAGCTTCATCGCATGAATTTGTCCGATATGATTCGTTTCGTGTAAGACGATAAAGCTAATGAAGTCCTCCACTGTTTCCATCCCCTTGAATGGAGTTTCCACTTTATCAGCATATTTTTCTTCTGGAATCGCAAGAAGGCGATCGAGTTGCTCCTCTAACTGTAGCTTCAGTGTATCAGTGGATGGGACATCCTCTGGCCAGTCAGCTGGCTTTGAACCATATCCGAATAGTTGTCCATAGTTGTCAGGTAGGTTACTGCCATTTGGAGAGTCCAATAAGAATTTTTCCGCTGCACTCAATACATGACCAAGGTGCCAATGGATCGTATTGTTGAATCCTGAAGGCTGGACATCCATAAACTCTGGCGATAATCCCTTGATTTCACTTAGTAAACTGCTTCGGGTGACTTTTAACTGGTTTTTTATGTAATTCAATTTATATTCCTCCACATCTTGTTAGAAAATTTCTTCTAAATAAAAGTATAACAAGGTTATGGATATTCACCAAGTTTGAGTGAAAGGGTTTTTACGTTTTTCATTTTTCTTCTTGAAATTGTCAGAAAATTATTTATAATGAGAATATGTTATAAAATCTTACATTTCTGTGTTATATATGTGGGTTGACTCGTTTGTAAATCAGTTCTTTTAGAATGATAGAAGGAGAGAAGTCATGCGTTTAACGGCAAGGGAACAGGAGAAATTAATGGTCGTGGTTGCAGCGGATTTAGCTAGAAGAAGAAAAGAGAGAGGAGTGAAATTGAATTATCCGGAGTCCATTGCCTTGATCACGTATGAAATCATGGAAGGGGCACGGGATGGACGCTCTGTTGCGGAGCTTATGCAATTTGGCCGGATGATTCTATCCAGTGAGGATGTAATGGAGGGGATCCCGGAGATGATCCACGATATTCAAGTGGAAGCGACGTTTCCGGATGGAACAAAGCTTGTGACGGTCCATAATCCAATTCAGTAAGGAGGCTGGGGCATGATACCAGGTGAATATATCTTGAAAAGAGATTCGATTGTGTGCAATGAAGGGAAGCTTGCGACAGGCATTTCTGTCATCAATCGGGGAGATCGACCGATTCAGATTGGCTCCCATTTTCATTTTTATGAAGTGAACAACGGGTTGGAATTTACTCGTGAAGAAGCCTATGGGAAACGGTTGAACATTCCTGCGGGAACGGCGGTCCGCTTTGAACCAGGCGATGAAAAGGAAGTGGAGCTGATTCCTTTTGGCGGCAAAAGGGAAGTGTACGGATTAAGCAATCGAACGAACGGACCGCTTGATGTGGAGGGTGAAGGATGAGTCATGAAATGTCACGGAGGCAATATGCCGACATGTTCGGTCCGACGACCGGGGATTTAGTCAGACTGGCAGATACAGAGCTTTTCATAGAAATAGAAAAAGATTTCACTAGATATGGAGATGAAGTGAAGTTCGGCGGGGGAAAGGTCATACGTGATGGGATGGGACAGCATCCAACAGCTGAAAGGGAAGGGGTCATGGACCTTGTCTTCACGAATGCAATCATCGTCGATTATACGGGCATCTATAAAGCGGATATCGGGGTGAAGGATGGGCAGATTGCGGCAATCGGTAAAGCAGGAAATCCCCTATTGATGGATGGGGTGACCATGACGATTGGTGCGGCGACTGAAATCATCGCCGCCGAAGGAAAGATCGTGACCGCGGGAGGCATTGACGCACATATTCATTTCATTGCACCCCAGCAAATTGAGACGGCGTTATCGAGTGGAATCACGACGATGATTGGCGGAGGAACAGGACCGGCAACCGGAACGAATGCCACGACGTGTACACCGGGAGCCTGGAATATCCATAAAATGCTTGAGGCGGCTGAACATTTCCCCATGAATTTCGGGTTTTTGGGAAAAGGCAATGCCTCGGCAAAAGAACCACTCATCGAGCAGGTCAAGGCTGGGGCCATCGGGCTGAAATTGCATGAAGATTGGGGGACCACGGCAGCTGCCATCGATACAAGCTTGTCCGTTGCGGATGAATATGATGTCCAGGTAGCCATCCATTCCGATACCCTTAATGAAGGGGGCTTTGTCGAGGATACGATTGAAGCCATCAAGGGCCGTGTGATTCATACCTATCATACCGAGGGAGCGGGTGGCGGACATGCCCCGGACATTATTAAGGTGGCGAGTTATCCGAATATTTTGCCTTCTTCGACGAACCCGACACGCCCGTATACCATCAATACGCTGGAAGAGCATTTAGACATGTTGATGGTATGCCATCATTTGGATCCCTCCGTACCGGAGGATATCGCCTTTGCCGATTCCCGGATAAGGAAGGAAACGATAGCTGCTGAAGACATTCTCCATGATTTAGGCGTCTTCAGCATGATCAGTTCGGATTCTCAGGCAATGGGCCGGGTGGGAGAAGTCATCCTGCGGACATGGCAGACGGCGGATAAAATGAAAAAACAACGGGGAAAGATGATGGAGGAGAAAGGGGATGGCGATAATTTCCGTGTGAAGCGATATGTCGCCAAGTATACGATTAATCCAGCCATCACCCATGGAATCTCCGATGTCGTCGGATCATTGGAAGAAGGGAAATTTGCAGATTTGGTCGTGTGGGACCCGGCCTTTTTTGGAGTGAAACCGGATATGATCGTAAAAGGGGGCATGATTGCGCACAGCATCATGGGAGACCCCAATGCCTCCATTCCGACCCCACAACCGGTTTTGTATCGTCCGATGTTTGCGAGTTTTGGGCAAGCCGTTTCTGGTACATCCATCACCTTTCTATCTAAGGCTGCTTATGAAGCGGGAATCCATAAGGAAATCGGGTTGAAGAAAATTGTGAAAACCGTCTCGAATATCCGGAATCTTACAAAGAAAGACATGAAGTTAAACGGGGAAACACCCGTCATCGAAGTGGATCCACAAACATATGAAGTGACGGTCGACGGTGATTTAATTACGTGTGAGCCGGCAGAAGACCTGCCAATGGCGCAGCGATACTTTTTATTCTGAGGTGAATAGCATGATTGTCGAAAAGGTGATAGGAAACGTTGAGTCCATTCAAAATAAACCAAAACATACGGAACGGGTTTTTCTAGAAAGCGATGCTTTAAGAAAAAGAATTCAACGTGTGAAAACGGATCATGGCAATGAGATTGGAATAAGGCTCAAGGAAAACAAAGAGTTAATGGATGGCGATATTTTGTATATGGATGAAAAGAATATGATCGTGGTTCAGACGATTGATGACGATATCTTAACCATCGCGCCTACATCCGTCGGGCAGATGGGCAATATCGCACATCAATTGGGGAATCGCCATTTGCCGGCACAATTTGAGGGGGATGAAATGCTGGTTCAATATGATTATCTGGTTGAAGAGCTGCTTGCAGAGCAAGGCATTCCCTTTCGCCGTGAGAAAAGAAAGGTAAAGCAGGCATTCCGTCATATCGGACATTCTCATGAATGAACGGTTGTTTCCGCTCATCCAGCTTTGTGATTCGAATTTTCCGTCCGGTTCGTTTTCCCACTCCTTCGGGATGGAGACCTATATACAGGAAGAGAAGATTCATGATGCGCACTCTTTTGAAGAATTTTTAAAGGTATATATTTTGAAGTCCTTATCTTATACCGATGGCCTGGGGTGCCGTATCGCATATGCACTCATTCTGGATCAAGATGAGGAAGGGATTTGGGATTTGGATGAAAAGCTATTTGCGAGCTGTTCTGCCAAAGAATCAAGGGAAGCTTCAAGAAGGATTGGGCAGCAGATGGCAAAGCTTTGTATGACACTGTACCCATCCGATATGTTGTCAATCTATCTAATCAAAATCAAAGAAAAGAAATGTTACGGTCATCCGGCAATCGTCTTTGCACTTGTCTGTACGGAGCTTGGCATTTCCGTGGACATGGCCATCACATCTTGCCTGTATGCGGCCGTTTCTTCCCTTATTCAAAATGCAGTCAGAGGAATCCCGTTAGGACAGACTGCTGGACAATCATTGTTGTTATGGACACATGGCATCATACAATCAGCGGTGGTGGTAATTAAGGAAATGACAGAGGATGAGCTTGGGAGGACATTACCGGGTTTGGAAATCTCCCAAATGAGGCATGAGCAATTGCATGTAAGGCTATTTATGAGTTGAATAGAAAAGAGGTGACAGGTTTGCTCCTAGAAGGGACAAACCGATTATGATGAAGCAGGTTGTGAAAATTGGTGTAGGTGGCCCGGTTGGTGCCGGGAAAACGATGCTCGTCGAAAAGTTGACAAGGGCAATGGCAAATGATTTCAGCATGGCCGTCGTCACGAATGATATTTATACGAAGGAAGACGCTCTTTTTCTCATGAAAAACGGTGTGTTGCCTGAAAATCGGATCATCGGGGTGGAAACGGGAGGCTGTCCGCATACGGCGATTCGGGAAGATGCTTCGATGAACTTCGCGGCGATTGATGAATTGGAGGACCTTCATCCTGATCTTGATTTAATTTTCGTTGAAAGCGGCGGTGATAATTTAGCAGCCACATTTAGTCCGGAGCTCGTTGATTTTTCGATTTATATCATAGATGTGGCCCAAGGGGAGAAAATCCCGCGAAAAGGCGGACAGGGGATGATCAAATCGGATTTGTTCATCATTAATAAAACGGATTTGGCCCCTTACGTTGGAGCTAGTCTTGAAGTGATGGAACGAGATACATTGGCAACACGCGGAAATAAGCCCTTCTTTTTTACGAATTTAAAAGATGAAAAAGGATTAGAGGATGTGGTGAACTGGATTAAATCCGAGGCCTTTTTCATAGGGTTAGAGCAATGAATTGGACCGGTAGCATCCGCTTGACGTCAGTACTGAAAAAGGGGCGGACGATTGTGAAGGACAGTTATCATGAGGGTGCTTTCAAACTGTCCCGTCCTGTTTTTCTGGATGAAACTTCACCCACCTACTTTCTCATTCATGTCGGGGGTGGTTATGTCGGGGGTGATTGCTACCAACAGCATTTCTGTTTAGAAGAAGGGGCACATTTGACGTTGACGACCCAGTCTGCGACAAAGGTATATAAGACTACGGGAGAACCGGCAAGGCAGGAGACTGAAATGGTATTAAGGAAGGGAAGCTTCCTCACCTATGTTCAGGACCCCTTGATTGCATATGAAGGTGCACGATATATACAAGATACGAACATACATATGGATAAAGGGTCAGGGCTACTACTCACGGATATCTTCACCCCGGGATGGTCCAAGAGCGGCAAGGATTTTACATACGATTGGATTCGTTCGAAAATGAATGTGTTTTATGATCGGAAAAGGCTGATTATGGATCATGTATTATTGCAACCATCCGATCAGATGGAATCCATTTTGTTATTGGAAGGATACAGCCATTTTGGTTCATTATTGTTCATACATGATGGGCTAAGTGAGGACATGATAACGCAATTAGAAGAATCGCTATCTGATTTCGGGCAAAAGGCAAGAATCGGTTTTTCGAGATTGCCTATACGAGGACTGATGGTAAGGGTATTAGCGAATCAAACTCAGTTAATCGAGAAAATATTCGCCGTTTCCGAGAATCTTTTACGGAGCCTTGCATTGCAGAAAGATGTTGTGTTTTATCGTAAATACTAACTTATTAATAGACGGGATTGAGTGGTATGGAAATGAGTTTATTGCTAGTTTTAGGAATCGGATTTTTATTAGGCATCAAGCATGCTCTTGAACCGGATCACGTGATCGCTGTTTCGACCATTGCCAGCCGAAGCAAGAAAATCTGGAGGTCGTCGCTCGCCGGGGTGTTTTGGGGAATTGGTCATACACTGACACTCCTGGTTTTCGGTGTCGTCCTGATCCTGTTGAAAGATGAGATACCGGAAGCTTGGGCAATGTCACTCGAGTTTCTTGTGGGAATCATGTTGGTGTATCTAGGAATGACCACGATTTTTTCCTGGAAGAATGCTCATGAACATGACCATTTTGAAAGAAATACCTACCTGAAATCGATGTTCATTGGGGTCGTCCATGGACTTGCCGGAAGTGCCGCGATGGTCCTTCTTACGATGAGCACGATAGACTTTGCCTGGCAGGGAGCTTTATATATCATTGTTTTTGGGGTGGGGACCTGTTTAGGCATGCTCTTGTTTACGGCCATATTGAGCATTCCGTTTGTGACTAGCGCTTCCTCAAAAAAAATGAATCGCTCTCTCGTTCGGTTGACGGGTGTGGTCAGTACGATTTTCGGAATTTATTATATGTATAACCTTGGTGTGAATGAACAGCTATTTACGATTTGGTTTGGTTGATTCACTCAAATATTCGAGTCGGAAACTTTCAGGCAATCAGCTTGGAGGTTTTTCCTCTTTCAGCTTGAACAATCCTATTATTTTCCATGGGTGAACGAGTATAATGAATATATGGGAAAGTA
Source organism: Peribacillus sp. NPDC046944 (assembly GCF_050272735.1). NCBI lineage: Bacteria > Bacillati > Bacillota > Bacilli > Caryophanales > Bacillaceae > Peribacillus > Peribacillus sp. NPDC046944. The sequence goes on along the minus strand of NZ_JBNNML010000010.1, from coordinate 23,048 downwards.
GTTTGCTCTATAGGGGGTGGTGGTAATGAAGTGGAGATTAATGTTATTTGCACTATGCCTAGTATCATTAACATTTGCTTCGGGTTGTTCTGATAGGGAAGAACGTATTTCAATCCAAAAACGAATAGGAAAAGATACATATAGATTTGAAGCCTATAAAGAAAACATAAACATAAAAAAGACTGTAAAGCCAAAAGAAATTTTGGAAAATGTGACGTGGAAGGAAAATCCCATGGAGAAAGATGACCGGAAAGCAGATTTCATCTTCTACTTTAATGATCGCAACTTTGGGGATGAAATCCCTGTTTACTTTGTGTGGTTGAATTCCGGTGAACATGCGCTGGAAGTTACGAAAGACGATCAAAACAAGTATGTGCAATTAAACGAAGAAGACTCTGCTGTCATCTTGGACTTACTACAATAACCGATTCTTATAAGAAATGGGGGAGAAAAACATGAAAAGTAATCATCCGGTTTTACATTTTCCCAAGACGGGAGTTGAGAAAATGATGGATATCGTTTCACTTCTCTTCATCGTAATCAGCCTGGTTTATTTAATCAGTGTATGGAACACATTACCCGCCGAAGTCCCGATTCACTTTAATGGAAAAGGAGAAGTGGATGGATGGGGAGGAAGAGCGTTGATTTGGCTCCTTCCTACCATCAGCCTTTTTTTATGGGTTGGCTTGACGTTGTTGGAGAGGGTCCCGCACCTTTTTAATTACCCAATCGAAATAACCGAAAAAAATGCTGCATTTCAATATAGAAATGCTCGAATGATGAGTTTGTTTTTGAAGGTGGAGATCATCCTCTTTTTCCTGTATACGAGTTGGGAATCGGTTCATGTGGCTATGGGGAAGGAAGAAGGCCTCGGAACATTAGCTCTGTCCATTTTCCTGATCTTGCTTTTAGGTTCCGTCGCTTTCTTTGTAACCCGGTCGGTCCGTAACGCAAAATAAACCGGGTCTGCCGTGATGAAGACCCGGTTTAAACACCCCGTTTTTAACGGAGTTCAGTGACCTTGTTTTTTGAACGTAAAAGTGGCATCGTACAGCAGCGGAAAGAGCCACCGGATTTGATGATTTCACTTATATCGACTTCAATTACTTCATATCCCCGTTCTCGAAGCTGCTTATTGACCTTTTTATTGCAAGGAAGACTGAACAATTTCTTATTTCCGATGGAAAGAACATTCGTGCCCATTGTGAATTGTTCATCTCCGTTCACTTCGATCAGATCGTAACGTGAACCTAAAAAGTCTAGTTCCTTCTTGGTAAGGGCATCAGGGAAAACGAGAGCCTCGGTCGGTGAAAGAATATTGAATATGCAGTCCAAGTGGAGATACTTTTCAACGAAAGGAACCGGTATGACCTCGTATTCGGGTAATAGGCCTTGTAGTTCCTTAATGGCCTTCTCATTGGTTCTATCGCTAATTCCTATATATACCGTTTTTCCATCAAGAATAACATCACCACCCTCAATATTCCCTTTACTTACATTGAAATAACGGATTTCATTTAATTCAAGCCACAGTTTCAATAATAGTTCTTCTCCTGAACGTATCGCATTTGCCATTTCGGCAACATAAACAGTATTACCTATGGTAAAGCCGATATCCCTTGTGAAGACCTGTTCTGGATATGTAGATTGGGGTGGTAGTTTTATGACGTCTACTCCTTCATTCCTAAGTGCCGTCACAAAATTTGCATGCTGTTTCATCGCTAGTATCCTATCTATGTTTTCCTCTTTAAATTCTTTTTGAGTTTCATTGATGACTTCGCGTATTTCCATATACCTTGGTTCACAGACGATTACCTGAGAAAGGATAGAGTATTCACTTGTACAGGAAGCATCGAGTTCCTCATTAAGATTGTTAGCCATGGATTAACTCCTCTACATATCATTTATCTATACTTTACCTCTATTTTCTATAAAAAAAACAAAATAGAAGTCGATTTATAAAATAAAATGTAAAATCCTGATCAATTGAAAAAGGATTATTTTTGATGTGGTCGAATATATAAATGGAAGCGTTTTCTATATAAGGAGGAGATTGTTATGATGGACACTCCATTGATTATGACGCAAATCATTGAGAGAGCTGAAAAGTATTTTCCGAAAAAAGAAGTGGTCTCCCGTACGGACGGCGGAGTCCATACATTTACGTATGCAGAAACTGCCCAGCGGACAAGAAGGCTCACAAGCGTCTTCGAAAAAATGGGCATCAAGACCGGTGACAAAATTGGAACACTGGCATGGAATCATCACCGACATCTGGAAGCTTACTTTGCCATCCCTTGTCATGGAGCGGTCCTCCATACAATCAATATGCGTCTATCTCCTCAGCATATTTCTTATATCGTCAATAGTGCGGAAGATCGCCTTTTACTTATAGATCCAGATGTGATTCCATTACTGGAAATGATCAAGGATGAGCTGACTACGGTTGAGGGATACATCATCATGACCGATGAAGAGGTGCTTCCTGAGACTACTTTATCACCCGTCTATCATTATGAAACATTATTGGCTGAAGGAAATCCAGCACAGCCATTCATTAAGGATTTGGATGAAAACGCTCCAGCAGGTTTGTGTTACACATCGGCCACAACAGGGAACCCAAAAGGAGTCCTTTATTCACATAGAGGGATTTTATTGCACGCGATTGCATTGGGCCTGGCTGATTCGACGGCAATAAGCGAGCGGGATGTAGCGCTTCCGGTCGTGCCGATGTTTCATGTAAATGCGTGGGGCATGCCATTTGCAAGTGTTTGGTTCGGAACGAAGATGGTCTTGCCGGGACCGAACTTCACACCGAAAATTTTGGCGGAGCTCATTGAAACCCAGAAGGTCACAATTGCGGCCGGCGTTCCGACAATCTGGCTTGGGCTGTTGAAGGAGCTTGAGACGGGAAATCATGACACAAGTAGTATGCGCACCATTTTATGCGGTGGGTCGGCTGCCCCGAAAAGCATGATCAGGACATTCGAGCAAAAATACAATATCCCATTCCTTCATGCCTATGGAATGACTGAAACAAGCCCGCTTGTATTCGTTGCGAAACCGAAGAGCTACCAGGATGACCTGCCTGAGGAAGAACTTTATGACCTGAAGGCCAAACAGGGACTTGTCGCGCCCATGATTGAAATTAAAGTCGTAGGCCAAGATGGTGAAGTGAAGCCCGATGGAAAAGAGATGGGTGAGTTACTTATAAGAGGACCTTGGATTGCCGATGAGTATTTTAAGGATGAACGATCAGAGGTAACCTTTAAAGATGGCTGGCTCTATACCGGTGATGTCGTCACAATCGATGACGAAGGGTTTGTCAAAATTGTCGATCGGACGAAGGACTTAATCAAAAGTGGAGGCGAATGGATTTCCTCGGTTGATATAGAAAACACCTTAATGGCCCATGAAGGGGTTTTCGAAGCAGCTGTCGTTGCCATGCCGCACGAAAAATGGCAGGAACGGCCAGTCGCCTGTGTCGTTTTAAAAGACGGGTACAAAGACCAAGTGACGCAGGAAGACATCCTTGAATTTTTAAAACCACAGTTTGCGAAATGGTGGCTACCGGATGAAATCATTTTTATGGATGAAATCCCAAAAACGGGTGTAGGAAAGTTCTTGAAAAGGGCGCTTCGTGAACAGCTTAAGGATACATACCTGCAAAGTTGAACGCTAAGAGAACCATGGATAGGAAAAAAATGAAGGAATGAAAAAGAGGAGGAAAATTAGTGAATATTGAATCGACTTCATCTACAGGTACTGTTTTAGTTACATGCACGGAGAGAACGGCGACGGTCACTTTGAATCGCCCGGAGTCCATGAATGCAATAAATCCAGCCATGCTAAACGACTTTATTTATGCCCTTAAGGAAGTGGGCGAGAATGAAGATATTGACGTCGTCATTTTAAAAGGGAATGGAAAGGCATTCTCTTCAGGTGGAGATATCAAGATGATGCTTGGATCCGATGAGGAAAATGGTTTTGATAGCCTCATGGATGGAATAAGTGAATTGGTTACAACCTTATATTTCATGCCTAAATTGACCATCAGTGAGATCCACGGTGCAGTGGCAGGTCTTGGCTTAAGCATTGCCCTTGCAACGGATTACCTCATTGCGGACTCACAAAGCAAGGTGGCCATGAACTTTATTGGTATCGGACTGATCCCAGATGGCGGAGGACACTTCTTCCTTGAACGCCGTCTTGGTGAAGTGGGGGCGAAGGAATTGATTTGGGAAGGAAAAGTCCTTACCGCCCATGAGGCAAAAGAAAAAGGCCTCATTCATGAAGTGGTGGAAGGGTCCTTGGAACAGGCGGTCGAGAAAAAAGTGCAGATCTGGCTGAAAAGTCCGGTACAGGCGATGATTAAAACGAAAAAGATCCTCAGTGAAAAAAATCGTCCCTTGTTAATAAAAATGCTTGAAATTGAAAAAGCGGCCCAAATGAAAATGCGTCAAACAGAAGATCATAAAGAGGGAATCCGTGCTTTTGTCGAGAAAAGGAAACCCGTTTTTATCGGGAAATGAAATCAGAGAGACCGTCAGGATGACGGTCTCTCTATTTTTATCCCATTCTTAGATTATCCAAAATATAAAAAAGCGCTTCCATTCTTCAACCGTTTAACGATGAAAGAGTAATAGTGCCCCTGCAGGTGATGTGCAGCGGTGCGTTTGATCTTGATAATTTTTTTCATTTAGAATTTTTTGACCGATTTCTTTTGCCTGTTGATCAGTTTCAGCGGTGAATGCTTCGTCTAAAAGCTTTTCCCCTGTCGGTTCAAAAACGGTTAATTTATATACTTTACTCATGTTAAAACTCCCCTTTTCTCATCAATGACCGTTCAATCATTTTTCTGTATAGCATATAACCTGTTAATGAAAATTTTATCATTTTATGTCATTTTTGACTATTATTATATAAGGACGTGGAATCTTTCCCGAGAAGGCAAGTAAATGTACCAATTTATGTGAATATCTTGGGTAACTAAATTAATCCTATAGAATATGAAGTATTTCCTTTACTAAACAAAAATTTATAAATGATATAATAATGAGGAAGTAAGTAAATGATGAATGTGAATGAGTTGAAAGGGGATTTTTAAGAAATGACTGTAAGAATCGTAAATAATGTTACTGAATTGATTGGGGATACACCAGTCGTAAAACTTAATCGTTTAACCGCGGAAGGCGATGCGGATGTATATGTCAAACTGGAATATTTCAATCCAAGCCGAAGTGTAAAAGACCGGGCAGCCTTTAATTTGATCCGTCAGGCTGAGCTGGACGGGCTAATTCAACCTGGGGCAACGATCATCGAGCCGACTTCAGGGAATACGGGAATTGGTCTTGCCATGAATGCTGCTGCCAAAGGCTACCGCGCGATCATGGTCATGCCGGATAATATGTCAAAAGAGAGAATCAATATACTGAAAGCCTATGGAGCGGAAGTGGTCCTTACTCCAGCGGCAGACCGGATGCCAGGTGCGATTCGAAAAGCGGAGGAGCTAGCCGCAGAGATTCCTAATAGCTTTATCCCACAGCAATTTGAAAACAAGGCTAATCCAGATATTCACCGGGTTACGACTGCAGTCGAGATATTGGACCAAATGGATCGGAATCTCGATGTGTTTATCGCAACTGCTGGTACAGGTGGAACAATTACAGGAACAGGTGAAGCTTTGAAAGAAGCGCTGCCTGAGCTAAAGGTTGTTGTCGTCGAGCCTCAAGGCTCACCTGTTCTTTCAGGAGGGAAACCAGGTCCTCATAAGCTTGTCGGAACAAGCCCAGGTTTTGTTCCAAGCATTTTAAATACGGATGTCTTTGATGAAATCCTTCAAGCAACGGATGAAAATGCCATATCGACAATGAAGGACATGGCTGCGAAGGAAGGTATTTTAATTGGGCCTTCAGGTGGGGCCGCTGTCTGGGGTGCCCTTCAGGAAGCACGCCGCCTTGGAAAAGGAAAACGCGTACTATGTATTGCACCGGATAATGGCGAGCGATATTTAAGCATGGATATCTTCAAATAAAAACAAAGACCGAATGGAGTGCATCTAAAAAGTGCCTGCGATTCGGTCTTTTTATTTATAAAATGGTCTATACTGTTTTCACCTAAACTAACTGGAATCATTCCTGTCATTAAAATGGGAAAGTATGTTCTGGATATGATAAAATAAAAGTAAATAAATGTTAGGGGACGAGGTGGTTATGGTGAGTGCCGTTACGTTCATTCATGCGGCAGATCTTCATTTGGACAGCCCTTTTTCAGGATTGAGGAATTTGCCGGCATCCATATTAAAAGACATCAGGGAAAGTCCATTTAAGTCTTTTCAAAGAATTGTGGAGAATGCGATCTGTCGTCATGTCGACTTCATGGTGATATCAGGTGATTTGTTTGATGGGGAAAATCGGAATCTTCGGACACAGGTCCGTTTTCGGAGTGAAATGGAAAGACTTCAGCAACATGGGATTCCGGTTTTCATCGTTCATGGGAACCATGATCACCTTAATGGCTCTTGGATTAAGGTGGACTTTCCTGAAAATGTGCATATTTTTTCAGACGAAATGGAAGTCAAGCGGTTTGAAAAGATGGACGGAACAACAGTCCATTTATATGGCTTCAGTTATCCACGGAGGCATGTAACGGAACGAATGATAGAATCGTATGTAAAATCAGAAGCTGCCGATTATCATATCGGCCTTCTTCACGGGAATTTAGAAGGAAATTCGGATCATGGAAACTATGCTCCCTTTTCATTGAATGAGCTTACTGAAAAGGACTTTGATTATTGGGCATTAGGTCATATACATAAGCGCCAGGTCGTTTCAGAATATCCACTTGTCATCTATCCGGGAAATATACAAGGGAGGAATCGGAAGGAGTCGGGTGTAAAGGGCTGTGTGTTGGTCGAAATGGACGGAGAAGAAAAAAGGCACTCCTTTATCGAAACATCCGAGCTGATATGGGAAAGTGTACTCTTTAAAGTCCCGGCAACCGCTGGCTTTGATGATCTTTATAAGCAGTGCAAGGAGATGATCGGGCAAAAACGTTCGGATGATAAGGGTTATCTCCTAGACATCCAGCTGGATGTCGAGGATCCTTTTGTCTTCTCACGTGAATTACTAGAAGATTTAACCCGGCTTTTACTGGAAGAGGAAGAGCAGGAGCAATCATTCGTGTGGGTACATAAGATCACCCTTCAGCCATCTTCCTTACGTAAAGCGGGAAAAAGGCTGACACCTTTTTCAAATGAAATATCCAAATTGACTGCTGATTTTGCCGATATAGAAAAGGTCCTAGCGCCACTTTACAAACAGGCTGCATCAAGGAGATTTCTCGATGCCTTGAGTCAGGAAGAGGAGCAAGAGCTCATGAATGAGGCTGAAAGATGGCTGTTGCAGGTATTTGAATCATAATGGTCAATTGAAGGAGGAACCCGATTTGAAAATTAAAGACCTCCATGTTTATGGCTATGGGAAACTGGAAAACCAGAGGTTCTTAGAAATGGGGCAGCTGCAGGTTTTCTATGGGGAGAATGAGTCAGGTAAATCCACAATCATGTCATTCATACACAGTCTTTTATTTGGTTTTCCGACAAAGGTTCAAAATGTTCGGCGATATGAGCCTAAACTTCATGCCAAGTATGGCGGGAGACTCACGCTTATTACAAAAAAAGATGGTGAAGTCATCATTGAACGGGTGAAGGGGAAGGCAACGGGAGATGTGAAAATCACATTCCAGGATGGGAGAACCGGAGGCGAAGAAGAGCTCAATGAAATTCTTCATGGCATGGATAAAAACTATTATCAGTCCATCTTTTCTTTTGACCTTCAGGGGTTACAAGGCTTGTCAGCCCTTAGTGAAGGGGACATGAGTAAATATTTACTTTCGGCAGGCCTGATAGGGAATGATCGGTTGCTGGAGGCTGAAACGAAGCTACAGAAGGAGATGGATCTCCGGTTCAAACCTTCCGGGCAGAAACCACTATTAAACGTGAAAATAAAAGAGCTTAAGGAATTGGAGAAACAAGTCAAAGCTGCCGAAGTGGAACAACAGTCTTATACTGTTTTGTGCCAAGATGAAATCGAGCTGAATAGTCAACTGGCCAGCTGTCTGGAACAAATCCAAGAGATGGAGAGAAAACTTGTTGAATCGAGATCTTTTTTACGAATTAAGCCATTATTCGAGGAACGCCGGGAAATTGAAGCAAGATTGAATGACATCGGGGACATGAATTTTCCTTCGGATGGTTTGAGGCGGTTAGAGCAGCTGCAAGCCGTTGAAGTTCCATTAAATGCTCAACTGGCGGCCTTGAATGAGAAGGTGCGTAAAATCGAAAGGGACCTTATGCAAAATGAAAGTGGTTCGTTCCTTAGAAAGCATAAAGAAAAGGTCGAATTTGCCATCGAACAAGGGGCGATGCTGGATAAGCTAGAGCTGGAAATAAGGAAAGTAGAACATGAAATTCAAGCTGAAGTAAAAAAAATCGAAAGGATTAAGCAGGATTTATTTTGGGATGCTGCTGATCAACATATCAGTAAGCTTGATACCAGTACGTTCATGAAAGAAAAAATAAAGAGAGCGGAAAGGGAAAAGCATCATTTGCACCAAAGTGAAAATCTGCTTGATGAAAAATATAGTCGGCAAAAAGTGGGTCTGGACACGACGGAAGCACGGATGAAGGAGTTAAAGTCAAAGCTTATGCCTTCGGAAAAAAGAAACGAGTTGGAAGCCATCGTCAACAAACGACAGGATTCCAACTTTGACGAAGTGAAAAGGCAATTTCTTGATGAGCAAATTTCAGAGCTGGAGGGCCAACTAGACTCCCGGAAGAAGCGACAGGATCATCATAAGCGCTTCCACTTACTAACTGGCGGATTGATTGTCCTCATATGTGTGATTGCGATAGGAAGCTTCGTCAAAGGCCAGAGCCTAGGCGGATTTATTTTACTGAGTGCAGCCATTGTATTGGCTGTTTCTCGGTTCCTTTCCAAAGGTGACGATAGTTTGGTTGGACAGTCTGCGCAACTTGAGCAAGCGAAAAGGAAACGAGCAGCGTTGGATCGGGTCGATAAATCTCAAAGGGACATGAGTTCAGGGGCTATGAAGCAGCTCATCAACCAAGATGATGACCTTCAAAAACAGCTGGACCATGAAATGTTTAAATATAAAGAACGGGAGGATTCCTTCGAATCCACCATCCAGGAATATGCCGCATGGGAGGAGAGAAAGGTACAGCTACTAGAAACCGTGAATGCCATCATGACTTCTTGGGGCTTCCCGCATCCAGGTTCGGACGTCAATCTAGAGTCTACCTTTGACGAGTTGGTGAAGTGGAAGGCAGCAGTTGAAAGAAAGAATGAATATATCGAGACCCATCGCTTATTAAAAGCCGATTTCCATAGTATATCGGATGCGTTATTTGATTATGCCTTACAGATTGGCAAAGAGCCATCCACATGGAAGGATGCCATCCTAACGTTGAAAAAGGAAGTTCACCTCATGGCGGATCAAACAGCCAAGTTGGTGCAATGTCAGCAGGTACTCAGAGATTTAATGAGTGAAAAAGAAAGCCTGATGCTGGAAAAAGACTATCTTGAAAAGGAGAAGGACCAGCTATTTACGAAAGCTAAGGTGGATAGTGAAGAAACATATCGTGAAAAAGCCATTTTGGCCGATGAAAGAATCATGCTGCAAAAGCAATGGGAATTACTCAACATTCAATTGAGCCAAGCGGATATGCAACCGGAACGAATCCAAACACTTTCCGAACAAGGAATCAACGTGTATTCGGTTGAAAACTTGGAACAAAGACGGAAGGATCTAGTAAAGGAAAAAACAGTTTTACTGGAGAACCAAGCTGATACTCGATATAAGATCAAACAGTTGGAGGCAAATGGCGTTTATGAGGAGTTGCTGCATCGTTTCCATGAAGCAAAAGCCGCTTTTAACGAGGAAGCAAAGGGATGGGCAAAATTGGCATTGGCTAAAGGCTTATTAAATAAAACCCTGGACCGATATAAAAGGGAACGGCTTCCAAAGGTCATTGCGGAAGCGGAGCAACATTTAGTTTTTTTAACGAATGGTCGCTACCAAAAAATCATCCTGGAGCCAAAAGGTGAAGGGTTACGTGTAGAGCGGAGCGATGGTTTGAATTTCGAGGCCGAGGAAGTCAGCCGGGGAACGGCTGAGCAGATTTATGTATCCTTAAGGCTAGCACTTGCCGATCATACTTTTGCGGAAGATCCTTTTCCCCTTATCATCGATGACAGTTTTGTTAATTTTGATGGGAAGAGGACAAAACGGATGCTTGAGCTGTTGAATAAGGTATCCCAAAGGCGTCAAGTTTTATTTTTTACGTGTCATGATCATAATTTGCACCATTTCGAGGGAAATGACGTGATTCATCTGTCCAAGCAAGCTTTGACTCCAAAATGATCATATTTTATCCTCCCCGACATAAAATGAAAAAAACCTATAATAAAGAGAGTGAACGAATTTGGACATGCATGATTTTTTGAATCGATATGATGCTTCGCTACAGTTACTCATCGAGGATGAATTTCCTGACAGACGGTGTGTTGGCGGGAAGTATTCGGTTTCGAAACATACCATCACGTTATATAAAAAAGATATCGAAATCCAATTGCAACGTTTACTTGGTTCCCTCGAAAGGCTTGAGGAATATGTATGGATCATCTTTGCCCATGAGATGGGCCATGCATTGGACCCGGACCTTTCCATGTTGAGCATGGAATTAGTTGGTCCGAGTAAACGGGAAACGCTCTATCAAATAGAACTCAATGCATGGAACATTGCAGGTGAATTGATTCCATTCATCGATCAAGGCTTATTTAGTAGAGTTAGGGATGAGTCGCTGAGCTATTGTACAAAAGACGTACTTGTTGGTTGAAAACCCTCCGGAATTGGAGGGTTTTTTGTTTTCACATCGACTCATGACTTCGAATGGAGATAGTTGAAGGGTCTTCGGGATTCCTATGGACGCGTATGTCGGTTTCCAGTATATAAGCTGAAGGATCTGAGCGTAAATGAAGGCATCGTTCTTTTTTTAAATTGACATTGAGAATCATTTTCATTAAACTAGGATTAATAGACTAAAAGGGGAGTAGTATAATGAGTCCATCTCTTAAAACCCAGTCTTTATCATGTGGTAATGCTGAAAAATCAATTATAAATGGAATGAATATAGAAATGCCTCAACCTCATAAGGTGTCACCTTCAATCGAAGAAGAGCTGCAAACGTATCGGATTTCCTTTAAAGAGGAGATAAACAATCCAAGAAACGTGGAGGATATCGAAGAATTGATTGGTTATGCAATAATCCGCTCTGGAGCAGATACTCCTAGGGTTGCCGCTTCCATGTGGTTCAGGCGTTATGCATTTTTTATTACGGCACAATTGTACATGATCAGTAAGCATCGGCTTGTTTGGAATGGTTCGCTTTCTGATTTGGCCATTCTGGATGATCCTGCAGATGTGCAATGGTTTCCAAAATTCTGGCTGAAAGAAAATAGTTGGAGCGATGTTCCGGAGAAGGAAAGCCAACAAGCATTACATACTGTATTAAATAAATTTGGCGCTGATGTCATTGTCCCACTTTCTAAATCTACTAAAGTATCAAGACTTATACTTTGGGAAAATATATGGGGGTATACGGTCTGGATGTATTCAGAGTTGTTGAAGCAATGTGATATCAAAGAAAGAGTGGAAGCCGATATCGAAAATCTGCTGGATGATGAAATCTGGCTGGGGATGGAAAAGCGGTCCCCATTCAAACGCTTTATCGGGGAAAAGACGGTACCTGAATCCATGAATTCTTATAAGCGTGTGACATGCTGTTTATATTATCAAATCGAAGGTCAAATGAAATGCCCTTATTGTCCCAATAGTAACTGTTGAATGATTTGTTTAGGAACCAGGCTGTAAGTAAAGCCTGGTTTTCTTATGTGCACTTTAATAGAAACTAAACGCACTAACCAAATTGGTATGTTATAATGTTGATATTTAATTGAACGGAGGCAGTCGCATGAACAATGGGATCATTCATTATGGAATTGGTGAAGTAGTAGATATATATATGTACATCAAAACGAGTACAAAGGCGGTTGCGAGTAATGGCAAGCCATTTTTGACGCTGATTTTGTCTGATAAAACGGGTGAAATCGAGGCTAAACTCTGGGATGTATCAGAGGCTGATGAAAAAACGTACAGTGCCGAGGCTACGGTGAAGGTACAAGGAGAGGTTCAGAATTATCGCGGTCGGAGTCAATTGAAGATTCGTCATCTTAGACTGACTACGGATGCTGATGGCGTCACAAAAGGCGATTTGATTCAAACGGCACCTCTAAGTCAGGAAGAAATGATGGAGACCATCACCCAATTCATCTTTGAAATGAGAAATCCGAATATCCAAAGAGTGACTAGGCATCTGGTCAAAAAGTATCAGGAAGAACTCTTAACATTCCCTGCTGCCACTAAGAACCATCATGAGTACATGTCGGGCCTAGCTTACCATGTCGTGTCCATGCTGGGGCTTGCAAAGGCCATTTCAGGCTTATATCCATCCCTTGATAAGGACCTTCTATATGCCGGGGTCATTTTACATGATTTAGGTAAAGTCCATGAGTTATCGGGTCCTGTGTCAACTGTTTATACGGTTGAAGGGAACCTGCTTGGCCATATCACGATCATGGTGAATGAAGTGGGCAAAGCTGCAGAAGAACTTGGGATTGATACCGAAGAAATAATGATTTTGAAACATTTAGTTTTGAGTCATCATGGAAAAGCGGAATGGGGAAGTCCGAAACCGCCTATGGTGAGGGAAGCGGAAGTCCTTCATTATATAGATAACATGGATGCCAAAATCAATATGATGGATCGGGCCCTTGAAAAAGTGAAACCAGGGGAATTCACCGAAAGAGTCTTTGCACTGGATAATCGTACATTCTATAAACCAACCTTTAAATAATGAATATGCTTCTTTCCTAACCGGGAAAGAAGCATATTTTTTTATCTCCTGCATATGCTCTAGTAAAACGATGGGGGATCTTGAAAGGAGAATGGACATGCCAATATGGATCTGGTTCGTGTTTATTGGAATCATTGTCAGTGCCGTTATGTCAATATGGACAGCGAGGAAAGAACGCATGATAGACGAAGCGTGGATTGAAAAGGAAGGGCAGAAATATATAGACCGTATGATAGAGGAAAGAGAGAAACGAAAAGAGGCCTAAGATAATAGTAAAAAGCGACAGGGGGTGGTCCCTGTCGCTTTTTAGTGGTGACTATTATTTTTCTGTAGCAGTTTCGGATGTGATGGAATCTTTCAATTCTTTATCCTTGACCTTCACGTCTGCTTTTTTAATTTCAGAATCTAAAATATTTTGAACTTTAGTTTGGTCAATTTTAGCCACTTTTAGTTTATATTCAAGATCCTTTTTCATATCTTTATACGATTCTTTTTCTTTCTTATCCTGCAATTGGATGATATGGTAGCCAAATTCAGATTTTACTGGCTTGGAGATTTCGTCTTTTTTCAGCTTAGCTGCAGCTGTTTCGAATTCCGGAACCATTTCACCTGTACTGAACCAACCAAGATCTCCACCCTTTGCAGCCGTTCCTGTATCAGTGGAATATTCTTTCGCAAGTGCGGCGAAGTCTCCACCCTTGTCCAATTTAGCTTTGACTTCTTCAGCCGTTTTCTTGTCTTTCACAAGAATATGTCTGGCTTTAAGGTCTGGTTTGTAGTTTTCGTAAGCTTCTTTCACTTCCGCTTCCTTCACGTTAATGTCCGCGATGGCCGCTTTTTCTTGAAGCATGCCGATTCTAAGTGCACGCTTAAGATCTGCTTCACTATTATATCCAGATGAAGCTAAAGCCGAGTCGAAGTTTTCGCCCATTTGATCTTTAAGCTCTTTTACTTTAGCTTTAACTTCTTTATCCGTTACCGTGTATTTATCTGAAAGAACCTTTTCGTATACCATTTCCTGAAGGACTTGGTCACCGTATCTGTCTTTCATCACATTGTAAAACTCTTCTTTTGATATATCTCCAGCTTTTGATTCCACTACTGCTTCTTTGTCGCTGTTGCATGCTGTAAGTCCGATCAGTCCAGCAGCTACGGCAACCGATAATGCCCACTTCTTCATTTAGTAACAACTCCTAATTTTTAAGTTTCTTTTTTTTTGTAATTATTCGATTATCCACAAAACTAACTATAACATATTTTGGCTGTTTTACAAAAAATAATATATTGATGTACCTTTAAGAATTTCAAAAAAACTGGGTGTATGCCCACCCATATCCTGAATCCCTACATATGATAAATCGAAGACAACAATGGAGGTAGTTTTATGGGTAATCGATATGGCAGTGGGTTTGCTTTATTGGTTGTTTTATTCGTCTTATTAATGATTGCTGCGGTCGCATATTGTTAGCCGAACACAACATTAATATGAAAAGTGCCCACTCCTTTTGGAATGGAGATGAATAGGATAGGGTAGCCGCTCATGAAATTTACACATGGTGAATAAACCTGATGAAATGTATTTTTTTTACGGGTTATAAGAGTGTGCATGAAAGTAATCTTAATCTGGAATGGGAAGGAGGAAGATCAATGTCTGGAGGAGTTGGTGGGGGCTTTGCCCTAATAGTCGTTCTTTTCATCCTATTAGTAATCATTGGCGCATCCTGGTTATAAGAAAAGACAAAAAAGACGAAGCCGTGTGCTTCGCCTTTTTCTTTATGTGGATAGAAGCGTTGGAATACCACATTAATGCAGGTATGTAATGATTATTATCAGTATATACGCAAGGGCTTCCCTTTACACATATAAAACTTCAATATAGGAGGATAATAACAAAATAGTGATCAACACATTAATGGTCCTGAATACTTTAGGTTGCTTTTCTTCAGAGATTTCCTTTTGAATACATAAAGAGTTTGTCATTCTATTAATATTATAAAGAATCACAATAGCAAAAATAATAAACCAGAACGAGATCAAAAAATCCCTCCTTGCATAACATCATGTATAAATACGATACCAAATATTAATGAAAAAAGATACCTAAAAATCTTGGTAGCGTCGGAAGGAGGCAATATTCATTTTTGGACTAGGATATCGTATCCTTCTCCGTGCTCCTCAATGAAGGATCGCCCGGGTGATCCTATCAGGTTCTTGACATAAATGAAATCCGACACGCACAAACCTGTATGCAAAGATAGTAAAATGGTGAAATAATGGGTGTAGTGTGGGAAAGCCACGGCGCAACCGATAAAAATAAAGGACATGATGAAAAAGGGTAGAACCAAGGTGATAAGATAGAGATTTTTCCGAATCGGATGATGCACGTATACTTTGCATGTAAGTACGAGATGCCACCTGAGGGACCATGATGTTTTTACCTTTTTACATATTAATCTCATAGGTAAGTAGTGTAATAATTTGTGAACAGGATATAATAAGAGCAATAAGCTAAAAAATCCCATCGTTTGATCGTCATACAAAATGACATGGGGTGAAAATACGCTTAATAATGTATATATTAAAACAAATGACATCATTATAGTGAAAACTGTAAATAGGAGTAGACGGCAACTCCCATACTGTTTTGAAAGGTCAATTGTTTTCCATGAATTCATGTTGAAATCAGCCTCCATAGACCCTTAAATTTACTTACATACATTACGATGAATGAATGGAAAAAGCAATAGGTTTTATGGATTTTGTTTTTAGATAAAAAAGGATGGAGTTTCCAGGCTCAGGATTGGTGGGGCATTTCGTGGAGTAACGAAAATTAACTGAAAAAATAATAATGGATTTTGTATGCATATGCTAAATAATGATTGATTGGGGACTATAGAATGAGAAGTGTAAATGAGGAAATCGAAATACTCCGTTTTCACCAGCGACTGCTACTAAAGTTAATTCATAATCCACAGGCAAAATTGGATTATCTTTTCGTGGAAAAAAATTTCACGAAGAGGGAAGCCGAAGAATTACATGCCTTATGTGATGTATTGAGCAAACGCTTTGAAATAGAAAAAGCGGAAGGGTACATGAATTTTCGACCGCTTTTTAGTCAACTGGAGAAAAATTTGAATCCCAAAACAACTATAAAAGAATGCATTGAGGCTTGCCTCTCACAAGGTATATATGTATCGTTCATGAAGGAAATGGCTAAAATGTGAGATTAAACGGCCTCAGTTTCTTTCTCTATCTTTTTTTTTGTAATTTTGCCCTCCACGTCAGTAAAGTCCCGATCGATGTTAGCAAAGGATTTTTCGAATATTTCCATGAAATCTTCCCCATAGATATTACGGATGACAGCCATCATCTCAATCATTTCGGGGAACTTACCGTAAAGTTCACGAAGGGGCATCGCTCCGGAGAAAGCGGAGTTATTACTTGGTTCATAAGTCTCCATTAAATCAAGTATGACTTTTTCTCCCTCATCGGTGATTTCGATATACGTGTTTCTTTTATCATTCTCTTTTTTTGAGAACGTCAAGAATCCACGTTCTTCCAATTTCTTAGAAAAGTTAAAGGCAGTAGAAACATGCATGACCCCAAACTTGGCCACATCGGAAATGGAAGAGCCATTAAGATGATAGGCAATCCATAGAATGTGGTGCTCATTAATGTTTAAATCATGAGGCTTAATCCATTGTTGCCAGTCTTTTTCAATTGATTTCCATAAAGCTTTACTTAATTGAGCGATTCGCTGACTGAATATCATTGCTTCTTTCATAGAATAATTTTTATTCTGCATCTTATGGGCTCACCTACTTATCAGATTCTGTATATATTATTATGACAATAAAATAAAAATTAATAAAGAGAATATTAGCAAAATTTTTAGAAAATTTAATAATCGCCAATGAATTCTCCATTTTTCCCTAAAATACGATGTATTTTTATGGTAAAAATGGAGATTCGACAATGTGCTTCCTTTTGCCTTCAGTTTTTAGAAGAGGGTATGGTTGTTTCCAATTCTCTTAAAGATTCCTCTATTTCTTGAACATTCCTCAATAACTCCGTTTTATTCGGTTCGATGTCCTGCTTCCAGTTCTCTATGACGACTTGTACATCCGAAATGAAAGTTTTCACCGTTTCTTTGCTAATTTGAGTCGCTTCCATCGTGTCCTCTTTAATATTCAGCAATTTAACCTTCAACTCTTCAATCGTTGTTTTAATTTCATCGGAATTTGTTTTAATGCGACTCCGTAGGTCTTTCCCTGAAGTTGGTGTAGAAAGTAATGTGGCTGCACCCGCTACAACTGTTCCGGTAATAAAGCCGATCAATAATGATTTTGCCTTCATTTAGAATCACCTCATTTTATAATTATTCATTTCGCTTAACATGGCCTAAATCCCTGCTAGGAAAAACATCAATTGGAAATTATGTTATATAGGGATATAAATGCTATTGATAACAAAATACCATAATTTTCTTACTTATGGAAGAGGATCTACCATTTTATCTTTATATCACAAAAATATTTTTTTAAACTTCTTTCTTTCAATAATGATAGGGAAACCAAGTGTGAAGACTCTGGAAGTTTACATATAAAGGGAAGTTCAGCATATAGATAATAAAAAAACATGCTGTCGGCTCTGTTGATGGCATTGGTGGGTTTACAATGAAAATGATATTTTTATTAGGTCTACTATGCCTGTGCGGGATGGGGTATTTTTTAGCAAGAGCAAAACATCCAGGGAGTTATCCCCCTAAGAGGGTGCTTCAGTCCAATGCAGTCATGCTGGGGGTCCCAGGTGCCTTTCTGCTTTTGGTCTGGTTATTATGGGTGCTTGTTCATTAAGCGCCCGAGTGGTTTTAGGATGAGTTGGCGAGATCTAGTGGGTGTTGGTTCGAATCCATATAGGAGTGTAAAAAAAAGCACCGGGCATCCGGTGCTTTTTAAAGTATGTTAATCCTGCTGATTAAGCATGAACGGGTATCTTTGTTTTTTTTACAATGCCATTCACAATTGGATAAATAACGATGATTGCCACTGTGTTAAGCAGTACGGCAGGAAGTACGACAGCTCCGAATAGTGCAACGAAAGGTCCTGGCAAGGAAACGATGTAATAAGCCGAACCAAGGAAGACAGCACCAGATATGATGGTTCCTAAGGCAGTCAGGATACTCACGCTGATAACGGAAGTTGAAAACTTCCTAATCCCGATGAATAAAAGGTAAAACAAAAAGGCTGTGACCAACTTATCGATGATATTGGGGATTTGTCCTCCAGGGAATGTCGTTGTCATGGCAGAAATGGCTCCAGCAGCCAGGGCGACGATGAATACATTCTTTTTCTCGGGAAACAGTACAATCGCCAAAAACATCATCAGCAACATCATGTCAGGCTTCATTCCTAAGAAGAATCCAGGAATGATAAAATGGAGGGCTGCTCCAATCCCAATTAATAGGGACATCGACACAAGGGTTTTCGTTTTCATTTACTCATCTCTCCTATTCTCATCTCAACTAAATTTCTTCAACAATGCACTATTGCTTGTTGCAAGAAGTTTAAAATATTATATCATAGGACCTAGCCTTTTAGAAGTCACAATTACCTACATATCAAAGGGCTTGAGTTTCTTTTGCGCTGTAAGATTCTTGGAACTTTTTCATGAACGCAGCAAGTTCCAGACAATGGGAAAGTGGAACGGCATTATAAATGGATGCCCTGCAACCTCCGATGGAGCGATGTCCGTTAAGGCCTACGAATCCAGCTTCTTTTACTTCCTTTAGGAACTGCTTTTCAGCTTCTTCTGTTGGAAGCGTGAACGTAACATTCATATGTGAACGGCTATCAGATAGGGCGTGTCCTTTATAGAAGCCATTGCTGTTATCAATGGTATCGTAGATGGCTTTAGCCTTTTCTTCATTGATTTGTGCGAGTTTTTCTACACCGCCTTGTTCTTTTGCCCAATCCAATACAAGGGATAATAAGTAAATGGCCAATGTTGGCGGTGTATTGTATAAAGAGTTACTTTTTGAATGAATAGAATAATTAAGCATGGAAGGAATCTTGTCATTATCAGTTATTAAGTCTTTACGGATAATTACGACCGTGATTCCTGATGGTCCCAAGTTTTTTTGTGCTCCCGCATAAATGATGCCGAACTTACTAACATCAATTTTTCTGCTAAGGATATCGCTCGACATATCTGCCACGAGTGGGACGCTTCCTGTTTCAGGGAATTCCTTCCATTGAGTGCCGTAGATGGTATTGTTGCTTGTAATGTGCAAATAGGCAGCATCTTCATTCATTTTGATATCAGTAACTTTGGGAATGAACGTATATGTATCATCTTTAGAAGAGGCAACGACCGCTGTTTCCCCAACTTTCTTGGCTTCCTTTAAAGCCTTTTCCGACCAAGAACCAGTCAGGACGTAATCTGCACGTTTCCCATCTTTCAATATATTCATCGGAACCATGGAAAATTGGAGGCTGGCTCCACCTTGTAAAAGCAAGACTTCGTAATTGTCCGGAATTTCCATGATTTCTTTCAGCGTTTGGATCGCGTGATTGTGGATTTTTTCGAATTCTGCGCTTCTATGACTTAATTCCATGACAGACATGCCAGAATCCTCGATATTCAACCATTCATTTTGAGCTCTTTGTAAAACTTCCAATGGAAGGGCAGCAGGCCCCGCGTTAAAATTACGTGCACGTTTCAATGTGTGTTCCTCCTATACAGTAATGTGTGAAAGTATGTAAGACTATATATATCCTAACAGAAAACGAATTTAAATAGGAGGAAAATTTAGAATTTTTAGTGTAGGAAATCGTTATGTAAAAACCTGTAAAAAACAGGCCCCTGAAGGAATCAGGGACCTACTTGGTCTTGGTTTTCCCTAATATGAACATAAAAGGGAAATGTTATTTGATGTGTTGCGAAATGGAATCGGCAATTCCTTTTAAAGCTTCAGGAGTATACTCGCTTGTATGGGTTTTCCAGACGGCACCGAATCCATCATGCTCACCATGGCGTGGAATCAAGTGCATATGGAAATGGAAGACGGATTGTCCGGCGGCCTCTCCGTTGTTGTTTAGGATATTCAATCCTACAGGCTCGAATTCCTGTTTCATGGCACGGGCAATTTCCGGTACGACTTCAAACAGATTCTTGGCGATCTCAGGTGTTAACTCATAAATGTTTTCCTTATGTACTTTCGGAATCACCAGTGTATGTCCTTTTGTTACTTGGCTGATATCAAGAAAGGCAAGTACATGTTCATTTTCATATACTTTCGTACTTGGAATCTCTCCATTGATGATTTTGCAGAAAATGCAATCGCTCATATAAAACACTCCATTCACTATTTTGGTTAATCGTACCATAGCATGATTCCCCAGGAAAAGAAAAAACATAAAAACAGGATGCAACGAAAACGTTGCACCCTGCCGGTTTGAAAAAGGGGAAGTGGGCTTCGATTATATATTCGCATTAGCATCTAAATTCTCTGCGACAAACACCTCATCTACAATAGAGTAAAATTTTGGTCATCTGATTAGAGATTCTGCATTCAAACCAACCATCTCCTATATCTTTAAAGTTTTTTCAACTTCCAAAGTATATTCGATAATGAATGAATGATTTTTCAGCTTTTACGTGCAAGAGAACCATCTCCTTGCTCGAAACGATTTTAATAATGAAGCTTCTGGTATCGTTCAGTTATACGTCTTTGACTGACACCTCATTTACAATTTTGAATGTGAATAAATTGTAATGGAACTTCTGGGTATTTCAGTGTTATACGTCTTTAACTGACACCTCATTTACAATATGACGTGAATCACTTGCAATGACTAGCCCCTTCTTCCTTAATTATGATGGCCCAGAAGTAAGAAAAATATAATTGGTTATTTTAGGAAGTTTTAAATTGGGTGCACTCGACTATATAAAAACAGGAGAATTTGGTAAAATGGTAAAAAGAACGTTTATATAGAAAGGATCGTTTATATGTCCTTATTGGAAATTAAGCAACTAGTTGGGGGATACACGAAATTACCCGTACTGAAAGGAATAAGTTTCGATATTCAGCCTAATGAGCTTGTTGGGTTAATCGGACTCAACGGTGCTGGGAAAAGTACGACGATAAAACACATTATTGGACTCATGGAGCCTAAAGGTGGAAGTGTCTCGATTCATGGAAAAACACTTGCCCAAGATCCTGATACATATCGGAAACAATTTACATATATTCCGGAAACGCCAATTTTATATGATGAATTGACACTTGAGGAACATTTGAAACTAACGGCCATGGCTCATGGTCTGGAAGAATCCGAGTATAAAGAGAGAATGACCGGTCTCTTGAAGGAATTCCGCATGGAGAAAAGGCTTAAATGGTTTCCGGCCCATTTTTCTAAGGGCATGAAACAGAAAGTCATGATCATGTGCGCCTTTTTAATACAACCATCATTATATATCATCGATGAGCCATTTGTTGGCCTGGATCCACTAGGCATTCAGT
This sequence comes from Peribacillus sp. NPDC046944, assembly GCF_050272735.1. Lineage (NCBI taxonomy): Bacteria > Bacillati > Bacillota > Bacilli > Caryophanales > Bacillaceae > Peribacillus > Peribacillus sp. NPDC046944. Next base: position 1,530 of record NZ_JBNNML010000010.1, on the reverse strand, counting down.
CTTTGCTTGATTTGATGAGGAAAATGAAGGAGAGTGGGGCAGGTATATTGATGTCGACGCATATCCTGGCTACTGCGGAACGTTATTGCGATTCTTTCATCATCCTGCACAACGGAGAAATACGGGCAAAAGGTAATTTGGAGCAGCTTCGCGAACAATTCTCCATGCCTGGAGCCACGCTTGACGATTTATACATCCAGTTAACGAAGGAAGAGAACGGTCATGAATAGTCAAGGTCTCTGGAAGGAACGGTATATTCTCTACATCCAGGAAATGCAAAAATACCTTCGTTACATTTTTAACGGCCATCTCGTTTTCGTGATGGTGTTGGTTTTAGGCGGTTTGGCTTATTATTACAGTGACTGGGTGAAAACACTGGATGGTGATTTTCCGGCTGAACTGATCATGGCCTTTGTGTTGGGCATCCTTGTAACTAGAAGTCCCATCAATACATTCTTAAAAGAACCGGATACCGTGTTTTTACTGCCGCTTGAAACGAAGATGAAATGCTACTTCAAAAATTCTCTGATGGTCAGTTGGGTCATGCAAGGATTTTTGCTATTAATCATGTTAATCGTATTCGTACCATTGTATGCAAAAGTTACGGGTGCAAGCGGTAAGCAGCTAGGGTTCATACTCGTTGTGTTACTCGTATTGAAGTATCTGAATTTGTCCATGCGCTGGCATGTGCTGAAGTACCAGGATGTATCAGTGAGCCACTGGGATTCGATTCTCCGCCTGGTACTTAATGCAGTAATACTTTACTTTGTATGTTCAAAAGCCCATATCCTATATGTACTGGTCACCTTCGTATTGCTGCTTGGCCTATATCTGTATTACCGCAGTGCCACCAAAAGCCTTGTTTTGAAGTGGGAACGTTTGGTGGAACTTGAAAACAAACGGATGACATCCTTTTACAGAATAGCGAATATGTTCACGGATGTTCCTCACTTGAAAGGGAAGGTAGCACGCAGGAAGTGGATGGACTGGCTTTTAGCCCTCATCCCATACGGTGAAAAATCCACCTACAATTACCTGTATGCCCGCACATTGCTTAGATCGAATGATTATGTAGGTCTATGCTTACGGTTAACGGTAATAGGCGCCGTCATTCTGATGGTGTTTACAAACATCTGGGCGCACTTAATCGTCACTTTCCTATTCCTATTCATGACAGCCCTTCAGCTTTTACCAGTTTGGAAGGTGCATGAATGGAAAGTCTGGGTATCCTTATATCCATTGCCCGCAAAAATGAGGGAAGCCGCAGTCATTAAACTTATATCCTATTTCCTTTTATTTGAGGCTGTACTGTTTTCCCTCATCCTTTTAATAAAAGGAGAATGGGTTTCCACTTTAGCCGTATTGGTTCTAGGGATCATCTTCATTCTGGGATTCAAAAAGTACGCCACCAAAAAAATCAAGAACTTTTAAACGCGAAGGGGCTGTCCCAAAAGTCAGGAAAATGACTTTTAGGGCAACCCTTTTTTTATGAAATTTATGCACAAAAAAATCGCCCTTTTTAGTAAAATG
>NZ_JBNNML010000009.1:0-139311 GCF_050272735.1 Peribacillus sp. NPDC046944 | reverse complement strand
CATTTTACTAAAAAGGGCGATTTTTTTGTGCATAAATTTCATAAAAAAAGGGTTGCCCTAAAAGTCATTTTCCTGACTTTTGGGACAGCCCCTTTGGGATAGGTACCAACATAATACGTAATATGTATGCTAAGGGAGGAGTTTCTTTGCATTTTGAACCGATTGATGTAACGAAGCATAGAACATTCATTATTCGATTTCGTAGGGACTCTTTCGTCATAAGCTTTGGTTCTGATAAGGATCTTGGAAACGTAGAGGAATATCTGGATTGGGTAAAAATAAAATCGAACCGATATCCAGGTGGATTTGTCTTGGTTATGGAAGATGATGTGCCCATCGGTCAACTTGAACTTACAATTAAAGAATATAAGGGTAGTAAAGTAGGCTACGTAAATCTTTATTATCTCATTCCTGAAAAACGTGGAATGGGGTTAGGGAAGGAACTTCACCGATATGCTCTTCATTTCTTTAAAAAATATGGGGTAAAGGAATATCATCTACGCGTTTCTCCTACTAATAGAAACGCATTGTCTTTTTATCGTAAAAATGGAATGCAGGAAGTAGGGTTTGAATTAGAGGGAAAAGTGATAAGAATGAAAGGGAACGTGTAAGTTAAAAAATATACCTCCAGGGTAAGTTCATGTTTCTCAGCTAGTTCATTATTATTAAGGTAAAAGATGTAGAAAAAATCCCCTTCTCAAAATGAGAAGGGGATAGTCGTAGTCAATCTTCAAACAACTCATCCATCAAGTCATCAATTTCTTTTTTTAACTTTCTTGTTCCTTCTTTGGAGACAGTAATTGTATCACCATCGATAATCAGCATATCTCCGACCTTGGCCCCTTTTGGAAGGGAGCTTTTCGGAAAATCCTTCATATCGCCACCATCGATTTCCACGACAGCTATTTTACCTTCAAAGCGATCAATTATTCCTTGCTTCATTTATTTCACCGTCTTTACAGTAAGTTTCGTACCTGTAGAAGTAAAAATAATGTTTCCAGATTTGTCTGTACGATAGATTTTAGCTTTTATGGAATTCAAGCGTTTTACAACGGTAGAAGTAGGATGCCCATACCCATTTTTTCCTACACTTATTATAGCGTATTTTGGTTTTGCTTTCTTAATAAAAGCTGAACTAGAAGATGTTTTTGCCCCGTGGTGCCCAACTTTAAGGACATCCACGCTTGGTACTACCTTTTTGGCAAGCATGTCTTTTTCGGATTTTTCTTCAGCATCGCCAGTGAACAAGAACGATTTTTTATTATGTTTAAGCAATAGGACGGCACTCCAGTTATTTAAGTCTTTCTTATAGTCCTTGACTGGAGCAAGGAATTTCAATGACGTATTCTTTGCCTTCGTTGTGATTACTACCCCGGTCTTGGCTTTCTTGATTTTTAGCCCTTTCTTCTTAACCGCTTTTAAAAAGTCTTTGTAAGCTTGTGTGGTATGGGAAACTTTCGGTGCATACACAGCTTTGACTTTCAGGTTATTGATTACATAGGCCAGTCCACCGATATGATCGGCATCCGGATGCGTCGAGACAACCGCATTCAACGTTTTTACCTTTTGTTTTTTCAGATAGGCAACGACATCATCGCCTTTTCCTTTTCCACCAGCATCAATTAAAATGTTTTCATTACCGGTTTGAATCAGGATGGAATCGCCTTGGCCCACATTGATAAAGTGTACCTTCACATTGGAAGCAGCAGCTTCAGTTGACTGGATTCCAGTAAATAAAGTTAAACATAGAACAGCCACTAATATTACTTTAAGTTTTTTCATCATTATATCACCCTAGCATATCTTATCATGGTTATTAAGAGAAAAGTGAGATAATAAGTATTTTAAAATAGTATTTTTTCATTCGTATAGATATTTATCTGTTATTTTATGCATGGATTAATTAAAATATACCATTAATATAAATATAAGGATAATATTTTAGTTATTTATGGGATTTTATATTATTTTATTAAAATAATACTAATAATATGGTAAAGCTGATGGATTTTGATTGTAGTATGGGCTACCGTACCATTGGTTTAGATAGTGCCATGATTGATTGGAATGATTATTCCCATTTCTGTTATAGGTTACGGGTGGGCCAATGAAAGTCGAGGGCTGAACGGGTGACACCATTTTTTTCCATTGGTTTTCATCTATGGAATAAGTGTGGGCCATGATATCCGCTGGCGTTAATTTCAAGATATCCGATCCAAGAATGACTTCAGGGATAGGTGCATTAAAAATAGCAAGTAAATGTGTTTGGTCCATGGTAGCCACTTCATAATGCCACCAGCCTTGTGGGACGTTCGCTACTTGGCCGGGAGTAATGGGGTAGTTCTGAATGAGCTTTGTATATGGATTCAGAATGGATACTGTAGCGGCCCCGGAGATGCAATAAACTAGCTCAGCTGCATTTTGATGGTAATGAGGTTCGATGATATTATTGGCACTTAAGAATATATCGAGTAAAGAAGTATTCTCCAGGGTGTTCAACTGTGAAATGCCCAATACATTTATATAGTTCAGATTATCTTTTTTTACTAAAGTACTTTTATTTACATCGAAGGTAAATAGAGTCGAAGGTGATGCATAATCCATAGGTATCCTTCCTTTACGATAGTGTTGGTTTGAGCAGGATATGTGGTTTACCATTAGAATGTGCAAATGCCCATGATAAAGATTGTAGTTAGAAACCAAAGTCTTTCAAAATAATATTCTTATAAAATATCATTTAACTGAATTTTCCCTATTGTCTTATTTAAGAATAAGCAGAATTTTCCCATTGCATGAATAGAAATTACAGTGATATAATAATTCCTGTGTTTTTAAAGTTAAAAAGATATAGGAAGTGTCTAAATTGTCTAACAATTCGAAAGAGAGCAAATTCGTCCCGTACGTTTCTGCTTCGAAATCTTTACCCGAATTAACTGTCACTGCAATTATTCTAGGTATAATTCTTGCCATCGTTTTTGGAGCAGCTAATGCATATTTAGGTCTCCTTATTGGATTGACGGTTTCCGCATCTATACCCGCGGCGGTAATTTCAATGGCAATCCTGAGAGGGATTTTTCGACGAGATTCCATCTTAGAAAACAACATTGTGCAAACGATGACAACAGCAGGTGAGGCCATTGGGGCCGGAGCCGTTTTTACTATCCCAGCATTATTTATGTGGGGGATGGATGTTAGTCAAGCGTTAATCCTATTCATTGTTTTAACTGGTGGATTCCTTGGGGTCTTCATGATGGTCCCCCTTCGTCAGCTTTTAATAGTAAGGGAGCACGAAACATTACCTTATCCTGAGGGTACGGCATGTGCCGAGGTATTGAAATCAGGAGAAAAAGGCGGTTCTAGCGCTAAATTAATCGGAGTCGGTTTAGTAATCGGTGGTGTGGTTAAAGCGCTTGGAGATGGATTCAAGCTATTTAAAACGGAAGTGGAAACAGGCATCACTGGTTTTAAAAATGCAGTAGTCGGCCTTGATGCATTTCCTTCCCTATTGGGTGTCGGGTATATCATCGGTCCACGTGTTGCGGGTCAAATGATCGGTGGGGGTCTATTGGCTTGGGTCGTCCTTATACCGGCCATTAGCTTCTTTGGTAGTGGTAGCTCTACACCTATATTCCCATCAGAAGTTCCTATCGGTGAACTGGACGCTTGGGGAATTTGGGATAATTATATTCGGTACATCGGAGCTGGAGCAGTTGCGACTGGGGGCTTAATCACACTGATTAAGACTTTGCCCACTCTATTCAGTTCTGCTTTTGCAACGCTGAGAGGCGTGCAAGCGAATAAAGGTCAGCTTAAAGCCGGGCTAATTCGTACTGAAAAAGATATTCCTGCTAAATTCGTGTGGTTAGGGATGCTTATTGTTCTTTTGATCATTGCCTTTGCACCTGTAACGGAAGTAGGTATCATAGGCGCAGTTGCAATCGGTATTTTTGGTTTCTTATTCGTGACGGTCGCTTCAAGGATTGTTGGGATTGTCGGAAGCTCTTCATCCCCTACATCTGGGATGACCATTGCAACACTATTAATTGTAGCGCTTATTTATAAGGCAACAGGCTTCACTGGCATGGATGGCATGATAGCTGTAGTAACGGTTGCTGCAATCGTTTGTACGGCACTTGCAGTGTCAGGTGACGTTTCTCAAGATTTGAAAACAGGTTATATTGTCGGTGGTACGCCATGGAAACAACAAGTTGCGATGATGATTGGTGTCGTTGCATCTGCAGCTGTCATTGGCTTTACCTTAGTGTTAATGGATAATGCTTATACAATGGGTTCTGCAGAACTTCCTGCACCTAAAGCGGCCTTGATGAAAATTCTTGCTGAAGGTGTTCTTGGAGGAGACTTACCTTGGACCCTTATCTTCATCGGAACGGCGATTGCCATTACTCTAGAGTTCTTCGGTTTGAATTCACTTAGTGTGGCAGTTGGGATTTACTTGCCAGTTCATACGAGTGCGCCAATCATGATCGGTGGATTTGTACGTTACTTCGTTGAACGTTTTTCTAAATCTAAAGAAGCACGTAAAGCAAGAGTAGATAGAGGAACATTGTTCGCGTCCGGTTTAATCGCCGGTGAATCATTGATTGGAGTGCTTATTGCAGTCTTAATTGCAGTGGGAGTAAAAGTTCCAGCCGTAGCGGTGATAGCGAGCAACCTAATACCATTCTTACTTTTCCTTGCTTTAGCTGGAGTACTTTGGTTTGTATCTAGCAAAAGGAATAAAGAAGATGTTTCGTAAAAAGAAAAAATCAAAGAGGAACCTGTTAACTATGGTTCCTCTTTTGGAAAGTCGTGTCACCCTAGAAATGGATTCTTCTTCGGACTTAGGATTTTTGATTATCCAGAGAACTAACTTCATCGAGAGACTGACGATTCGTTTCTTGAAGCAAAGGGCATTTCGTAAAATCAAGCTAGATAAGTTTGGGAGATTTGCCATTGAACAAATGGCATATCGCAAGAATGTTCAAGCGATTTCGGAAGCGATGATTGAACACTTTGGGGAAGAAGCCGAACCGGCCTTACCACGACTTGTGAAATTTTTTGAAATCCTTGAAGTTCATGAATGGATCATGTGGGAAGAAGAAAAATAACAAACAAGCTGAAGCATGCAAATCGCGCTTCAGCTTGTTTTTTTGCTTTTTCATTAATGAGGGGTAGCGAAATCAATAGCTAAAGGTGATTCGAAAAAATTTCTTAATAACGGCAGAGAGTAGGTTGTAGGGCTGATCGTCATGTTTTGTATTTGTAAAAGGAGCGTATTCTGTAAATGTTAACGTATATGATTTCATTCTTGATGGGTTTGTATGGGAAATGTAATAGGGACGCTAAAGAGGGTGACACCAGGCCTGAATTTAAAGTCCGGCAAAATGTGCCCTCAGTCTATACTTATTGTATTGCCTTGCCATACTACGGGGGAGGGGACCATGTTCTATCATTTATTAATTCGTCAATAGATTCCTAGTCTATCAATTGGTGGAATTGAAAAATCCAGTTTCCGTCTAAGGACAGAAACTGGATTTTTCTCAGCGTCTACTTATTTACAAATGATTAAGTTCAGTGTTGAACTTAATAGACCAAATTGTAAAGCGCTTTGATATGAGTAAGATAACGGATGTTACTAGCTTCCTTCATTAAAGTGGCAGGTAAGCCTTTAAGTTCAGTGTTGTTAGCCCCAACTGTTGCTACACCATCTTTACGACCTAAGCTGGCAAGTGTTCCAGAATTGATAGGTGCGAATTTTTCTAGTGTTTTACCTTCAAATGCTGCATATAGGTTGTAACCGACTAGTTCGCCCATTTGCCAAGCGTTTTGTGCGGTTGGTGCGTATGGACGTCCACCTTCTGGAGGGAAGGCAACGGCACTATCGCCAACAACGAATACGTCATTATGAGACTTGGATTGAAGATATTCATTGACAGTTGCTTTACCACGGTCCACTTCAAGACCTGATTCCCCAACGATAGGAAGAGCAGCGACCCCACCAGTCCAAACAAGTGTATTAGCCGTGATGGTTTGTCCATCTTTCAATTCGATAACATTGCCTTTGACACCTGTTACAGGAAGGCTAGTTAAGAATTCGACCCCACGTTTTTGTAGACTTGTCATAGCGCGTTCAATTAATGAATCCGGTAATACAGGAAGAATCTTTGGACCAGCCTCGATAAGCTTGATTTTCAAGTCTTTGTAGTCTACGCCAAATTGTTTTGCAATTTTAGGGAAATGATCTACGATTTCACCGATTAATTCAACGCCAGTTAATCCACCGCCGCCGATTACAATCGTTGCGTCCGCTTCATTTTTCGTAATGGAATATTCACGAATGCGATCTTCGATATGTTTGTAAACTTTGTTTGCATCATGTACAGATTTTAATACCATGCTGTTTTCTTCAAGTCCTGGAATGCCGAAGAATCCTGTTTGGCTTCCTAAAGCAACAACTAAAGCATCGTAAGTTAGAGTAGAACCATTAGCAAGTTTAACTTGTTTTTTATCCACTGAGAAAGATTCAGCTTTGGAAATGACAAGGTCGATGTCTTTTCCTTTGAAAAGTTTTTCTAACGGAATGGCAACAGCTTGTTCAGAAACTGATCCTCCTGCTAGACGATGAAGTTCTGTGATAATTTGGTGTGTTGGGTATTGGTTAACCACTGTAACTTGTGCTTCATCTTTATTTAAGTATTGTCGAACCGTTAATGCAGATAGTAATCCGCCGTATCCTGCACCTAAGATGACGATATGTTTTGACATTTGTTAATCCCCCGTCCTAACTGGTTGAATGATAATAATAGAATTAGTTTTGGTTCTTACGTTCTGCAGAGATTTCAAGGAACGCACTTGCGAAACGGAAAAGTTTTTGCGCTTGTGGATCTTTCATCATACGTAGTAAACCGAAAAGACCAATGACTTCCGTACTTTCTTCAGCCCGGTCCTTTGCTTCGATTGCATTGGCAGCAAGGCCCTTTACAGAAGATACAACTGGTGTTGCCATTTCTGAAATAGCACTGACTGTATCATTTTTCAATACTTCATCAGTTGCAACAGATTGAGCAAAATCATATGACTTTGTCAAAATATTAACCAATTCCGTTAATTTTGGTAATTGTTCTACTAAATTATTCAGTGATTGTTGAACCTCAGGGTTTAAAAGTTGATCTAGGATATCTCTTTGTTCCTGGCTTGCAGAGATATTAAGTGTTTCGTTTTCAGGTTTTGATTTTGAGACTACATCTGCCATATCTATTTCCCCTTTGCGTTGAACTTAATTTGCTAATTAGGATGCAAAGTCACATTACTATCGAAGTCAGAAACTATAACTTTGAAAATCTCTTTAAAAAGTTATCGCTACTAGAGGCCCATACTGATATGTAGTTCCTTTGATAGAACCTATTAACTTACTGAACTCACGTGTCTCTATCCTAACACTCCTAATCATACGTCTACCGACTGTTAATTTCAAATAGTTTTTTACAATATGAATATAACTTAAAGTTATTATTTATGTTCGTGTAAGCCAGGGGACATTTTTCGTGGTATCATCGGGAAACTTGAATATCTTCTATATTCTCCATTTTTATGGTTTTTTTGAGAATTCACCTTGGAAATAGGCTTCATTCCTATAAAATACCTATAATTTTCTTACTTTTTTGTATTTCTTTTAGTTTTTACGAATAAACTCTCTAAAATCAGGGTATAAGATATTACTTGTATTGGAGATGATGCCTTTGATCAAACGTCGATTATTAAAAGTTCATGGAGAAATGATTCAGATTTCCTCCAGATATTCTAAAAAGCATAACAAATGGAATTGTACGGCCAAACTTGCCAATAGTTCGCTTATCGCATATTGTCGAGATAAAAACAGGATACGTGCAGAAACTGTGTCCATGAGTAGGTTAATAATTACTTATGATGATTATAAAATCATATAATCAGGATGAACGTACTTTATAAATAGTAAAAGGGCACTCAATCATTTTTGATTGGGTGCCCTGGCCTGCCCTTTTTAATTAACGCTTTATCTTGAAATTATCCTTTTTTTAAAAGAATATTTTGTATGTTGCTATAGTGATATACGTAATAGAAAGATGATTAGAAATCCATACAAGTAGAAAAGCTATCTGTTAATACTCAGATGGCTTTTTTAATAGAACTAACTATAAAAAAATAAAATTCAATACATTTGTTTAAAAGAAAGGAGATTAGTGTAAAAAATAATAGGACAAATTAACGCAAGTAATAAAAGCGAGAGGGTTGAAGGATTTTGGAACATTCTAAGAATACAGTTGCCGAGTTAATCATTCAACAATTACAACTCATGAATGTGAAAAGAATTTATGGAGTGGTGGGAGATACGATAATTGGACTGATTGATGCACTGGCGAATCAAGAAAATATTAAATTCATTGCTGTTAAGCATGAATCGGTAGCCGCTTTAATGGCTTCGGCGGAGGCCAAGTTAACAGGGGGATTGGGTGTGTGTACCGCGACCATGGGACCTGGGGTCACTAATTTGCTTAATGGACTTGGTGATGCCTATTCCGATAAAGCACCGGTGTTGGCCATAACAGGGCAGGCTCCAAGTGATAAAATAGGAACGGATTTTCAACAATATGTGAATCAACAGGAACTTGTGAAGCCGTTTGCTTCTTATAGTGTAAATTTGACCAGCCCGGATGCCATTATTGAAGTGATGCACAAAGCGGCCCAAAAATCGCTTGGCCAGAGAGGGGTTACTCACCTTTCCATACCAAAGGATTTTTTCGATAAAAAAACGCAAGTGCGGCCAAGGCGTTTACCTTTGCTTGTTAAAAGTACTTCCTCGCTGGAAGAAGAAAGCAAGAATCGGATTCTTGAGGTAATGAAAACAGCGAGACAACCTATGATACTTGCTGGAGCCGGTGCCCGTGGTGCTTCAGAAGCGATTGAGATGCTTGCCGGTACGTGGGGTGCTGCCATTCTTACTAGCCTTGGGGGTAAGGGCGCTTTCGAGGCAAATTCTCCAAATCTTTTACAAGGCATCGGGGAAGGCGGCAATCCATATGCGAAGACCGCCTTCCTGGAGGCTGACGTCGTATTGCTTGCCGGTGTTACTTGGTGGCCCGAAGGATATGTGCCAACGGATGCGAAGATTATACAGATAGACAGTAATTTTGACAAGATTGAAAAAAGCATACCCGTAGAAATCGGTATTAAAGGTAATACTGAAGAGGTTATTCCTCAATTGAATCTTGGATTAAAAGGGCACAACAAGAATGATGAGTGGGTCGGTCGTTGCCGGGAAGTGAAAGAATTATGGTCAGCGCAATTGGAACAGGAAGGCAATAGCGAAGGTTCTCCTATACACCCAGCAAGGATTATTCGAGCGATTGAAAGGACGATAGATCCAGATGCGATCCTAGCAATCGATACTGGGGATGTAACTGTTTGGACGAATAGAATCTTGCGCCAACAAAACCAAAGGGTTCTATTTTCAGGATATTGGAGAACGATGGGGTTTGGTCTTCCAGCTGCAATGGCTGCCAAATTAGCCGAACCGGAAAAACAAGTAGTAGCCGTTGTCGGTGACGGAGGCCTTCAGATGACACTTGCTGACTTACTGACAGCCAAACGATATGGCATTAAGATTACCATCATCGTACTCAATAATGAATCACTACAAATGGAACGGGATAAAATTAAAGCTGAGGGAGGGGATGAAGTGGGCGTGGGTCTGACAAATCCTGATTTCGTAAAGGTAGCGGAAGCCTGTGGATGGAAGGGTGTGCATGTCGAAGAGGATAACTCCTTGGAAGCATCCATCACAGAAGCTTTGCAGTCAGAGTTACCCGCTTTAGTCGATATCCGTACAGCTCAAATCTTTTTCCCTGAAACAGAATGAAAGGACAATTACGTACAGGGAAAATATATAGTGGAAGGAAGTTAGTAAAAAGAGGCATTTGACCAATGGGTTAAGTGCTTCTTTTTTTGCCAAATATAATAGAAAGGACCCATCAAAAGGTACTGTATCAAAAATAAATGATTCACGCTTCCTACTGAATTACCCCCACTCTTTAAAATGACCTTTGACAAAAAGAAGAGAAAGGGTTAAATTCTAATAATCGTATATTCAAATAATCAGATATACAAAAATAAAAAAAGGAAGTGCTTTTTTATGAAGCGAAATTGGCTTATTGATGGAAGATACAAAGATTATTCTTTTCAATCTTTACAAAAAGATTTTATAGCTGGACTCGTAGTCGGTGTAATTGCCATTCCATTAGGCATGGCATTTGCTATAGCTTCAGGTGTAAAACCTGAATATGGGATATACACGACAATCATTGCCGGAGTATTGATTTCCCTATTAGGGGGTTCGAAATTTCAAATAGGTGGGCCAACAGGTGCGTTTATCCCGATTTTATTTGGGATTGTAATGACATATGGGTTTGAAAACTTATTAATTGCTGGATTTTTAGCAGGAATCATCCTAACCTTAATGGGGATTTTTAAATTAGGCTCATTAATTAAGTTTATTCCCAAACCTGTAACGATTGGGTTTACCGCTGGGATTGCTGTCATCATATTTGTGGGCCAGGTTCCGAACTTTCTGGGATTGTCTGGTGTGGAGAAACACGAAGAATTCATTAATAATGTAAAGGAAATATTCATGCATATTCAAAGCATGAACATGTACAGCGTATTAACCGCAGGTATTTGTTTAATGGCTGTTTTAGGCACACCTAGGTTCTTTCCAAAGATTCCAGGGCCACTAATCGGCATTATCTGTTCGACATTGGTTGCCACTTTCTTATTTCCGGGTCAAGTAGCAACGATTGGTTCAACATATGGGGAAATTCCAAATAATTTGCCACAGTTCAAATTTCCTGAGATTACTTTAGATCGCATTCAACTTTTAATTCGACCCGCGCTTGTCATAGCCATGCTAGGAGCAATAGAATCATTATTATCAGCAGTCGTGGCAGACGGGATGTCCGGTAGTAAGCATAATAGTAATAAGGAATTGATTGGTCAAGGCGTTGCTAATATAATTACTCCTCTATTCGGTGGAATCCCAGCGACAGGTGCAATCGCAAGAACGGCTACCAATATTAAAAACGGGGCTGTTTCCCCGGTATCCGGTGTGGTTCATGGCATAGTCGTCCTCTTGGTTTTAGTGCTGTTTGCACCGTACGCCTCAAAGGTGCCGTTGGCAAGTATGGCTCCGATATTGATGGTGGTTGCTTGGAATATGAGTGAGAGGCATCTTTTCTTTAATATGGTCAAAATCAAAACGACAGATTCACTCATTCTAGTTATAACATTCTTATTGACGGTATTTGAAAATTTAACCAGCGCCGTAGAAGTGGGGCTTATTTTAGCCGTCCTTTTATTTATAAAACGAATGAGTGATACAATAGTAACTGAAAAAGTATTGCCTAATCCCAATAATAAACACCAACAGGTTGATAGCCGAGTAGTTACATCTACGCATGATTGTCCACAGATTAGTATATATAATGTGGAAGGGCCACTCTTTTTCGGTGCAGCCCAAACTTTTGAACAGTCTATTATTGGGACAACCCATTCCAAACCAAAGGTACTGCTTTTAAGAATGGGACAAGTCCCATTGTTGGATACCACTGGTGAGTCTTATCTTTCTAACATCGTTCATCATTTTTCTAAACACGGTCTCGTTTTGATTTCTGGAATCAAACCACAACCTAAAACGCTTCTGATCAAAACTGGCTTATATGAAGTAATTGGGAAAGATCATTTTTTTGATCATACAGGAGTAGCGATTGATTACGCTCTTGAACAGTTAAATAGGAATAAGTGTCTTGGCTGCAAGCACTTTGCCTTTAGAGAATGTTCGGCTTTATCAGGGGAGCTCACCAAAGGTATTGAGGAAAGAAGACGGGCCTTTTCCAGTTAATTAAATTGAAGAGGAGAATTATCATTGAATCTTGAGATGCAACAATTTAAAGCGGAGTTTTTTAAGGCACTTGCACATCCCTTGAGAATAAAAATTCTCGAGTTATTGTCAGAAGGAGATAAAAACGTAAATGAAATCCAAAATCTCATTGGTAGTGAAGGATCCGCAGTTTCCCAGCAGCTAACCGTTTTACGAGCGAAAAATATTGTCGTAGGAACGAAAGATGGAAATCGCGTGGTCTATTCACTAAGAGACCCCATGATTGTGGAACTTCTTTCAATAGCACGTCAAATATTTAATAATCACTTGGTAGATACGATTTCAATGCTAGATAAAATAAGTGAAAATGAGGAAAAGAATATAAATAAGTTGTAACTGAGGCTGGGGGATGTTGACATAGCAACGTAAAGATGAACTATGTCAACACCTTTATTTTTCCTTTTTATTTGCAGAAAATACTGAAAAAAACAAACGAAATTATGTTAATATATTTTAAGAAAGTGGTATAGGATAAATATGGGGAATAATAGTTATAGTAAAGTTTTCTTTTACAAGCAACGAGTGGGAAATTTGATGAAAACGTACTATTTCCCCAAGAATTATGAAAATCTACATGGTATAGTACAATTATAATTAGATATTGTTATTTATTGTAAAACGAGATATTAAAGGGGCTATTGAAAGACAACTGCAATCAACATATATCCTCGGAGTTATCCCCTGATTACATTTAAGTTTAGGCATATAGGTGGCTAATGTAGTTTTTTATTAAAACGAACTGGAGTTGATAGGATGAGGAAAATCACTGGATACGGCAAAGCAACACAGGAAGCGGTCAATAACTTTGAGAGGTATGTCGGTTTCGAGATTCCGGCTGATTATAAACATTTCCTCCTTGAATATAACGGAGGGACCACTACCGTTCAAAATGGTAAGTTTTATGTAGAGGCATTGGACACACTTGTATCGTTAGACGTGTTATATGGGTTGGATATCGATAGTGAACAGCTTGATTTACAAAAGTTGCATGAAAATAATAAAGATGGTTTACATACAAATTGCATTATAATCGGCAACGATACCTGTGCAGGAAAAATCCTGTTGATAAACAATGATGAAGAACAAGGAATCTTCTTTTGGGATCAGGGGTGGTACGCAGATCCCTCCAGTCAGGATGAAAATATTTATAAAGTGGCAGAAAGTTTCAAATCCTTTATCGAGGGACTAAAAATCCCTGAGGAAATTTAAATGAAATCAATTAATAAAGCATGATAGCCGAAAAAAGGACCCTGGACCATTAAAGATTAATGGTCCAGGGTCCTTTCACACTTGTTGAAGTCTAGAAAAAGGAATATTTAGAACGTTGTGTCATTATCTTATTTATTCATTTTGTGATTAAATATACCTATGATAATCGATATAAAATAAGTTTACTATATTTCTTTCTCTGTAATTATAGTAAAATTATAGTATAATATCCGATTTTCAACTTCAAGAGATGGGGTATATAGAATTTTATGAAAAATAAAAAGGTAAAAGCATTCATTATAATGATATTCCTATTGTTACTTGGATTTGTCCTACTTAATATGTTTACTTCTTATTTAAATATCAAAAATACTGTTCAAAGGTCTGTGGCCAATCAAAATCTCTTGGTTGCTAAGTCTGTTGCTAGTACGTTGGATATAGAAGCCTATAAACGCTTTCTTAAAAACCCAGTAAAGAGCCAAGAATATGAGGATATTAAAGCCTATTTAGAGAATGTCCGTGAAAATGTTGGCGTTGTACACATCTATACTTTAAAAGTGGAAAACCCCCAAGAGTCAAGGACCATGATTGCAGGTCTCCCAGAAAACGTTAAAAGAGAACCTGAAATTGGGGAACTATGCACGGTCCCCGAACGCCAGGTCAGACAGGCCTATAAGGGAGAAAACTTCATCACGGATATTCTGGATGACCCCATATATGGGAAGTATATGACTGTAGGAGTTCCCATAAAGGATAAGGAAGGCTCCGTAATAGGTTTTTTAGGAGTGGATGCGAGTGCTGAAGATATTCACGCAATAAGCGATGAGGTTATCAATAGCAGCATTTTTAATCTGATTTATTCGGGCGCTTTTGTCATTATCCTGGCCATTGCTTTTACAATCATGCAAAGATGGTATCGAAAAGAGTTGATACGAGAAGTAGGGGATACTGAGGATACGTACAGGGCGGAGTTTCAATCTCTTATGGCATCTGTTCGTTCCCTAAGGCATGACTTCTCCAATCACATTCAGGTCGTACACGGTCTTTTAAAACTTGGAGAAAAAGATAAAGCATTAGAATACTTAACAGGTCTCTCTAAGGAGATCCATACCATAGAATCCATGGAAATGAACGTTACACACCCTGGGTTATCGGTGCTGTTGGAAACGAAAAGGCTGTCTGCCCAAAACTATAATATTGATATAAGCCTTGATATTTCTCCAGATTCTTTCGATACGATTAAGACGATAGATTTAATTAAATTGTTATCAAATATAATAGATAATGCCATAGAAGCTACGATTGAAATACCTGAGCAAGAGCGGCGTATGAATATCATTTGTAAAAAGGATAAAGGAAAATATACATTCACCGTTACGAATTCAGGACAGATGATTAGTAGGGGGGACCTGAAAAAGATTTATATAAGTGGATTTTCCACTAAAAAGAAAGAAAAAGGAAAAGAGCGTGGTCAAGGTCTGTTTATCGTTAAGGATCTAGTAAGGAGATATAACGGTGAGATATCAGTAGATTCGAATGAAGTAGAAACGACTGTAACGGTCTTAATACCTGTGGAATGAAGTTTTTACAAATAGACCGCCCAAAAAGTGAGATGCTTTATTTTGTTAGGGATGTTTAGGGGCATGAACCCGTTTATGGGATCATGCCTTTAGTCATGTGGATTTACAGACAGTACTCCAAGCGTTGAACCAGAACCTTCGCTAACTTGTTAAGGAGATATATTCGCCGATGTGAATAAATGAGTGAGGAATGGATATAATGGTTAGATGTTTAACTGCTTTTGTGGCGTTTTGTGATAAGATAAAAAAAAATCATATAAGGCAGTGAATAAAGTTGACACAACAAAAAGGAAAACTTCTAGTCATTATTGGACCGACGGCAGTAGGCAAGACGAAACTGAGCATTGAGTTGGCCAAGCGATTTAATGGAGAAATAATCAGTGGGGATTCCATGCAGGTTTATAAGGGAATGGATATTGGAACTGCAAAGATCACAAGAGAAGAGATGGAAGGCATTCCCCATTATCTACTTGATATAAAGGGGCCGGATGAACCATTCAGTGCAGCTGAGTTTCAGAAGCGGGCAAATGCTTGCATTGAGGATATTCAGGGCAGGGGCAAACTCCCTATCATAGTAGGAGGCACGGGTTTATATATTCAATCGGTAATCTATGATTATCATTTCTCTGAAGCGCCATCCGATCCTCTATATAGGGAACAGCTCGAAAAACAAGTCAACGAAGCAGGAATCGATCCTGTTTTTGACCAATTGCGGAGTGTGGACCCAGAAAGTGCTAAAAGAATACACCCTAATAATGTAAGAAGGGTGATTCGTGCACTTGAGATTTACCACTGTACAGGAAAAACAATGAGTGAGCAGATGAATCAACAACCCACGGAAATGAAATATGATACATGCATAATAGGACTGACAATGGATCGGGACAAGTTATATGAACGTATTGACCAACGAGTTGATGGAATGGTGGAAGCGGGATTGATTGAAGAGGTACAATCTTTTTATGATCAAGGATTGAGGGATTGCCAATCGATACAGGCAATTGGTTACAAAGAGATATACGACTACTTTGAAGACCGGGCTTCGGTGGAAGAAGCGATCGATTCTTTGAAGCAAAACTCACGCCGATATGCAAAACGTCAATTGACCTGGTTCCGAAATAAAATGGATGTAATCTGGTTTAATATGACGGACATCGAAGGGTTTACAAAAAAAATAAATGAAATATCTGGATTTGTAGCAGGAAAGCTTTTCAAAGAAGGCGAATACATAAATTTAGAGAGAAAAGAGGAGGACTAAATCATGAAGCAATCCGTAAATATTCAAGACCAATTTCTTAATCAATTACGAAAAGATGGGACGTATGTGACGGTTTTCTTATTAAATGGTTTCCAAATCAGGGGCCAGGTTAAAGGGTTTGATAATTTCACTGTGTTATTCGAATCCGAAGGTAAGCAGCAATTGGTATACAAACATGCTATATCCACATTCGCTCCACAGCGTAATGTTCAAATTGATTACGAAGTGAAGGAATAACCATATACATGATAGCAAAATGACAGGCGGCCCACAGGGCGGCCTGTTTTTTTGTGCTAAGAGCTTGTATCTTTTTCAAGGATTCGATTATTTTACTTGTTCGTTTTGAATATATATGGAAGGAAGAATCATTTCTCGGGAAAGCGCAGGAAATGACATGAATGAAAGAAATGATGAATAGGAGATAAATTGTCGAAAGCCCCTTTATAGACAAGAAAGCTAACTGAAAAACCCAATATTTACAAAAGTAAATTAGACGGAGATATTGGCGAAGGGAAAACATAAAATGACCCGAAAGGTCCGTGTGTGTTTCATGTTAAATGAATGGTTTAAAAGTTTAGGGTCCAAGATGGAGAGGTGAAGACATTGGAACAACCGATCCGTATGAAAAATAACGGGCAAATCAATATCGTTTTTAATGCGGAAAATAGAAAATCACTACAGAAAGATTTGCCGGTCAAAGAAGTGTTGGTCCAAGAAATTCCCCAACAACATGTGGCTTTGAAGGAAATAGAAGACGAACTGAAGGCACTGGTTGGAATGGATGAGATGAAACGCATGATAAAGGAAATATACGCTTGGATTTACATAAACAAACAACGTGAGACCAGAGGGCTGAAGACTGGTCAGCAAGCACTTCACATGATGTTTAAAGGGAATCCAGGAACAGGTAAGACTACCGTTGCCCGATTGATTGGTAAGTTGTTTCAAAAGATGAATGTCCTTTCTAAAGGGCATTTGATTGAAGCGGAACGCGCCGATTTGGTCGGTGAATATATTGGTCATACAGCCCAAAAAACACGTGATCTGATTAAAAAGGCAATAGGTGGCATATTATTTATCGATGAGGCCTACTCTTTGGGAAGAGGTGGAGAGAAGGATTTTGGCAAAGAAGCGATAGATACGCTTGTCAAGCATATGGAAGATCGCCAACACGAATTCATCTTAATCTTAGCAGGTTATTCTCGTGAAATGGACTATTTCCTAAGTCTCAATCCAGGGCTTTATTCGAGGTTTCCACTAGTCGTCGATTTTCCGGACTATACAATCGATCAGTTAATGGAGATAGCTGGCCTCATGTTGCAAGAGCGTGAATATATTATGAGCCGGGATGCCGAAAGGAAGTTAAAGGAACATTTGATTGTATTACGTTCCGATCGTGGAGTGGTATCGTTTTCTAATGGACGTTATATTCGGAATGTACTTGAAAAATCGATAAGGGCGCAGGCCATGCGCCTATTAATAGAAGATACGTTTGAAAAGGTCGACCTGCTTACCCTGACAAGTCAAGACCTCGTTTTCGAGGATGATGAGAAGGAGTGACAACAGAAAGGCCCGCCATTAAACGTGGCTGGCCTTTCGCATTTATATTTTCGGGACCCATTTTTTATTAGGAAGGTGCCAATTATAGGTGTAAGATAGCACGCGGAATAAAGTGACAAAAATAAAGAGTGTGTATAAATGCCATGCTTGCGAGAAAAGTCCACTGCCTAGAGCCAAACCTGCGATGATTGCCCAAACGGCATAGATTTCTTTTCTAAAGACTAACGGTTTTCTCCCGGCAAGTACATCCCTGATTATTCCCCCACCACAACCGGTTAGTGCCGCGGACACGATAATGGCGCTAATTGGATGATTCAGTTCCACTGCATACATGGCACCTTGGATAGCAAACGCAGAGAGCCCAATGGCATCACTGAAGTTTCCCCATCTGTCCCAATGCCTTGATAGATTGGTAGGGAAAAGAAAAACGATGGTGATTGAGACCAGGGCGACGGTGAAATAGAGGCTTTGATCCCAAAGCGCAGATACAGGCACGCCGATTAAAAGGTTTCGAATCGCTCCGCCCCCGAACGCCGTAACAATTCCTAAAATATATACTCCTAAAATATCATACTCTTCTTCCATTGCAATGATGGTTCCACTTATGGCAAATGCAATTGTACCAATGAAGGTTAATACTTCCCACGTCATATCCTTTTCCCTCTATGTCATTTCAGATTTATGGTAAAGCCAAACTTGATTTTAGCATGTTACGGGTGATATTAATATGGTTACTGGCCTTGTTTTCAGGAAAATTTTATAAGTGACCATTTATTTGGTATGATGGATGAAAATTGTTTAGGTGGTGTATGAATTGGAACAGGCAATAAGAGAAACCGCTATATTGATTGGTTGTCAAACGACAGAGGATGAGGAACATTTCCGCTATTCACTGGAGGAGCTGGCTTCGTTAGCTAAGACAGCAAATGGCGAGGTATTGATGACCATTACACAAAAAAGAGAACGGATTCATCCGTCGACATATATAGGTAAAGGGAAAATAGAAGAACTACAAAACCTAGAAGCAGAATTGGAGCCTGATTTATTCATTTTCAATGATGAATTATCACCGAGTCAAATCCGGAACCTTTCTAAATTCCTGGAGGCTAGGGTGATTGACAGGACTCAGCTTATACTGGACATTTTTGCTCAGCGAGCCAGGTCGAGGGAAGGTAAGCTCCAGGTGGAACTTGCCCAGCTCCAATATTTAATGCCCCGTTTAGCCGGGCAGGGTACAGCCATGTCCAGATTAGGAGGCGGAATCGGTACGCGGGGACCGGGAGAGACGAAGCTCGAAAGTGACCGCCGTCACATTCGTGGGAAAATTGACGAAATCAAGCAACAACTAAGGGGAATCGTGAAGCATCGTGAGAGATATCGTGAAAGGAGAAAACGAAATAAGGCGTTTCAGGTTGCTCTTGTTGGTTACACGAACGCTGGTAAATCAACCTTGTTCAACCGTTTGACAGAAGCAGATTCCTTTGAAGAAAATCTGTTGTTCGCCACTCTCGATCCAATGACACGAAAAGCGATTCTTCCTAGCGGCTTTACTGTACTAATGACCGATACGGTCGGTTTCATTCAGGATTTGCCGACTTCCCTGATTGCAGCCTTTCGCTCGACATTAGAGGAAGTGAAGGAAGCGGACTTGTTGCTCCACGTTGTCGATTCGTCTAGCTCGGATTATTTTAATCATGAGAAAACGGTTTACAACCTATTAAATGACTTAGATGTCTCTTCCATTCCCCAGCTAACGTTGTATAATAAGAAGGATAGGGTTCACGTCGACTTTTTAAGATCTTCCAGTAATGATTCGTTATTAATCAGTGCCTATGACCAAAAAGACCTGGAAACAATCATGGAAGAAATTGAAAAGTACGTCATTGAGAAAATGATACCGTATAATGTTTTCTTACCTTCCAGTGAGGGTAAACTACTATCACAGCTAAAAAATGAAACCATTTTGCGCACTCTCTCCTTTAATGAAGAATCGGAAAGATATGAATGCAAAGGTTTTTGTCTAGCTGATCATTCAATAATTGGACAGCTAGAGAAATATTCATTATAAAAGGGGAATTTGGATGTATCAGCAGTTAAAGCATGGAGAAGTCTTAAAAACAATCGCCCAAGAAGTCGAAGCGATGATTTTTCCATTACATAAGCAAGTAGATGAAAGAATCGAGACCAATCAATTTCGCGTATTGCAAAGCTATCAGAAGCACCGTGTGAGTGATTCGCATTTTAACCCAACAACAGGATAT
The DNA here is from genome assembly GCF_050272735.1 of Peribacillus sp. NPDC046944. NCBI lineage: Bacteria > Bacillati > Bacillota > Bacilli > Caryophanales > Bacillaceae > Peribacillus > Peribacillus sp. NPDC046944. The sequence continues at coordinate 119,475 of NZ_JBNNML010000009.1, read as the reverse complement.
GGATATGATGATATCGGACGTGATACGCTCGAATTAATATATGCCGATGTTTTTGGTGCGGAAGCAGGACTGGTTCGTGCTCAAATCATTTCCGGTACACACGCCATATCCACTGCCTTATTTGGGATTTTACGTCCAGGCGATGAATTGCTATACATAACTGGAAAACCATACGATACATTAGAAGAAATTGTCGGGATCAGGGGTTCTGGAATTGGGTCCTTACGCGATTTTCAAATAGGTTATGATGCGGTACCGTTAATGGAATCGGGAAGTGTGGATTTTGAAGCCGTCAGACAAGCGATCAATCCGAAAACGAAAATGATAGGCATCCAACGCTCAAAGGGCTATGCGACTCGTCCTTCCTTTACAATCGATGAAATAAAGGAAATGATTTCTTTCGTCAAGGAAATCAATCCAGAAATCGTTGTTTTCGTGGATAATTGCTACGGCGAATTTGTGGAAACGGAAGAGCCTTGTCATGTCGGGGCAGATCTTATGGCGGGTTCTCTCATTAAAAATCCAGGTGGCGGAATTGTGAAGACTGGCGGATACATTGTCGGTAAAAAAGATTTAGTTGAAGCGTGTTCCTATCGTTTGACGTCCCCAGGTATTGGAGCGGAGGCAGGGGCTTCATTATATAGCCTACAGGAAATGTACCAAGGATTCTTCCTTGCGCCACATGTCGTCGGGCAAGCGATAAAAGGTGCGATGTTCACAGCAGCCTTTTTAGAAAAAATTGGGATGAATACATACCCTCGTTGGGATGCAAAACGTACCGATTTAATTCAGTCTGTCCAATTCGATGATAAAGATAAAATGGTGGCTTTTTGCCAGGCAATTCAATATGCATCCCCAATTAATTCACATGTTACTCCATACCCTGCTTATATGCCAGGGTATGAAGATGATGTAATCATGGCTGCAGGAACATTCATCCAAGGAGCTAGCATTGAACTGACGGCAGATGGACCGACAAGGCCTCCTTATGTTGCCTATGTTCAAGGTGGCTTAACATATGCCCATGTCAAAATGGCTGTATTGACCGCGGTGAACTCGTTAATGGAGAAAGAATTGATACATTTGTAACGTGAGATGGTAGCCGTTAGTTTAAGAAATACACTTCGTGAGAACCCAGCATGTCTGGATTCTCATGAAGAAAAATAGTCATAATATTCAATGGGTTACAAATCATTCAATTTTTATGAATAATTTATGTCATAAAAGGTAACATCACCTTGACATATTAAATACCATATACTATGATTATATCAAGATAAACAAAGGAGGATGCAAAGAATGAGCGGCAACAACATTCGGCGTTCTATGCCTCTTTTTTCCATCGGAATTGTGATGCAGCTGACTGATTTGTCTGCACGTCAAATTCGATATTACGAAGAGCATCAATTAATTACTCCTATGAGAACAGACGGAAACCGGCGCGTTTTTTCTTTAAACGATATTGATAGACTCCTTGAGATTAAAGACTTGATCGAACAAGGCGTCAATCTCGCTGGCATTAAGAAGATATTTACTGTAAAAGAACAAAATTTACCGAAATCACAAGATCTTGAACAGGCGGAGAAAATAAGACGTGACTTAAGTGATGACGAATTGCGTAAGCTTTTACGAGCAGAGCTTCTCCAAGGCACTAGAAATCGCACATCTCTCCGACAAGGTGATATGTCGCGTTTTTTCAAATGAAATATCAATATGAACTATTATTTAGGGGGAATTGAAAATGGCAAAGTTTACACGTGAAGATATTACTCGTTTAGCAAAAGAAGAAAATGTAAAGTACATTCGTTTACAATTCACTGATATCCTAGGAACAATCAAAAATGTAGAAATTCCAGTTAGTCAATTGGAAAAAGCACTTGATAATAAAATGATGTTTGACGGATCTTCCATTGAAGGTTTCGTACGCATCGAAGAATCAGATATGTATTTGTACCCTGATTTAGATACATGGGTGGTTTTCCCTTGGACATCAGAAAAAGGTAAAGTTGCTCGTCTGATTTGCGATATCTACAATACAGATGGAACACCTTTTGATGGGGACCCTCGTGCTAACCTAAAACGAATTCTCGCTGAAGCAAGAGAAATGGGCTTCACGAACTTTAACTTAGGACCTGAACCTGAATTCTTCTTATTCAAACTAGATGCTCAAGGCGAACCAACTCTAGAATTAAATGATAAAGGTGGATACTTTGACCTTGCACCTACTGACTTAGGGGAAAACTGCCGTCGCGATATCGTTCTTGAACTGGAAGAAATGGGCTTTGAAATTGAAGCATCGCATCACGAGGTTGCCCCAGGACAACACGAAATCGATTGGAAATATGCAGACGCTGTATCAGCTTGTGATAACATCCAAACATTCAAATTGGTCGTTAAAACGATTGCCCGTAAACATGGTTTACATGCAACGTTCATGCCAAAACCACTATTCGGTGTGAATGGTTCAGGTATGCACTGTAACGTATCTCTATTTAAGGGAAGCGAAAATGCTTTCTACGATAAAGAAGGTAAATTAGAATTAAGCAAAACAGCTGAACAATTTATCGCGGGTATCATCAAACATGCACCAAACTTTACAGCGGTAACTAACCCAACTGTTAACTCATACAAACGTTTAGTACCTGGTTATGAAGCACCTTGCTATGTTGCTTGGTCCGCTAAAAACCGTAGCCCATTAATCCGTATCCCGGCTTCACGCGGAGTAAGTACGCGAGTTGAGGTACGTAGTGTCGATCCAGCAGCAAACCCATACCTTGCACTTGCTGTCATCCTAAAAGCGGGTCTTGACGGAATCGCAAATAATCTGACTCCTCCAGCTCCAGTGGACCGTAACATCTATGTCATGAACAAAGAAGAACGTGAAGCAGAAGGCATCATCGATCTTCCATCAACTTTATATGCAGCTTTAGAAACATTAAAAGCGGATAAAGTCATCAAGGATGCTCTAGGTGACCATTTACTTGAACACTTCATCGAAGCAAAAGAAATCGAGTGGGATATGTTCCGCACTCAAGTTCACCCATGGGAACGCGAACAATATATGTCTACTTATTAATAGCTTAAAAGCCTTGGTATTACTGAGTTACTCAGTAACCAAGGCTTTTTTTATTTTGGCGAAATATTAGAAAAATAACTTATTGACCACATTTTGACCACATTTCATACTATTTCATATTATATTGACCATAGTTCATATATTTTGAATAACCATCTACGCTTTTTTCTTCAAGTTTCTTGGAAACGTGCGCATAAACATCTGCAGTAGTCTGGATAGATTTATGTCCGAGTCGTTCTTGAACATCTTTTAAACTTGCTCCAGATTCAAGGAGTAAAACCGCATGTGTATGTCTTAATCCATGAATGGTTATATGCTTTGAAATTCCTGCTTTTCTACATATTCGTATAAATGCCCTATGTAATGTAGATTTGGAATAGGGAAGTCCATTACCTCGTTCAAACACAAGATTTGTTTCTCTGTGATATCTATCTGCAAATTTCAATTTTTGTTCCTTTAATTTAATCATATGACGCGATAGCAGAGCAGTAAGATTGTCGTCGATTAAAACTTTTCTATAAGATGTTTCAGTTTTAGGTGGCCCAAACATTTTTTTTATGTCCATTACGTCATAATTGAGTGTTTTGTAGATTTTAATTTTATTATCAGTAAAATCTATATCTTGGTCTTGAATAGCTAAAGCTTCACCTTTTCTTAAACCAGTGTCTATTAGGGTTTTAAATAAAATGAAATACTTCCAATTATCTTTTAGTGCAGCCTCTAAAAATTTGATTACTTCATCTTTGCTAAGATATTCTAAATCGTCTTCCTCTTTTATTTGGTTAATTGTTTTATTGGGGATAGTAACACCAGAACAAGGGTTTTTTGATAACATTTCAAGTGAAACAGCTTTATTCATAGCGTTAGAAATAGTAGAATGGATAATTTCTACTGTTCTTTCAGTTTTTTCTAAATCAGAGAGTTTATTAATGATTTTTTGATAATGGGTTGGGGTTAATTCTTTGATTTTCATATGACCTATTAGAGGAATGATTTTTTTATGGACATTACGCTCATGAAGTCTAAATGTATTTTCTTTTACTGTGTTCTTTTTATAAGTGATTAACCAATCAGGCAGGTAATCCTTAAAAAGAATATCTTTGTTATAAGCTTGTCCATTATTTATTTTAAGATCTTTAAGGGCTTCCTCAACCTTAAAAGCAGCTTCTTTTTTTGTATCTGCGCGTCGTGTAATTTGAGTCCTTTTACCAGTAGCAGGATTCCGAGGGCCTTCTTCGGTACACTTCCATTTGTAACCCTGTTTATTCTTTGCAGGTACTTTTTGATAATAAGCCAAAACGGTCACGACCTTTCATGATTTCTATGATTATTAGATTAGTACACTATTTTGTGTTTTTAGGGTAACAGTAAAGTAACACCCACCAAGCCTTGGTATATAGGGATTTATAATGTGTAAATACTACCTTTCAGAAACAGTCATTACACAGTCAGGTAACAGTCAGCGGATATAAACAAGAATGTTAAGAATGATTAAGAATGTATTACTGTTGTTGTTAATAGGACAGTAGGAGAGAATATGATTTTTAATAAACGAATATATGTTCTATTTTAGTTTGAAAGAAAAGCCCACTAAAGGGCTAAACTTATTCTTTAAACAAAACATTGTATTGATCAGCTATCGCTGGTAAATCTACACTATCTAAATCTTCATAGTTGATATTTTCTAATGTATCTTTCTCTAAAGATATTTTATAAGCTTTACTGCTCTTGGTCTTCCCATTACTATCTGTAAGTGGCAGATACCAAAAGTAAGTAATGCTATCAACGGTGAAATCAATAGATGAATCATCTTTAATTGATTTCGCAATTTCTAAAGTCTGTTCATTTACTTTTTTCTTGATAAAATTATTAGTAGCTTTTACTGGAGCATTTAAGTGAACAAGAATTAATTTACTCCCGTCATTTTTACCAAGGTTATCATTGATTTCGATTTCTTTAACAACTTCTTTTGACTTATCATTCCAATCAACGGTTTCTCCTAGTGCATCTTCGATAGCGGACTCGACATCATAGATATAATCTTTATTCGTTGGCTCTTCAGTATCCAAATCTTCCAAATCTTTATAAACACCGGTAGACTTTTTAGGGTTATCATAATTGTTTATTCCACTGTCATCTAAAAGAGTTGTATCTGAAGATGTAATTCCAAATTGTTCTATGGATTCTACTTTGTTTTCAAAGTCATAGGATATAATCCCATAGGAATCTTGAGAAGAGTTGCCTGTATAATTCCACATGAATCCTACAGTATCTACCTCGTTGGGCTCTCCTAATATTCCAAGCACTTTTTTATAAGAATCACCAATTTGAATTTGTTTTAATTCATCTTTAGAGATGGTAGCATTTTTATTTATTTTAGTATTAAGAATTGGTTCGCTTGATTCTTCTTTAATAGATTTGTTGCTATCACTACAACCAGAAACTGCTAATACCAAAAAAGAAACAAAAAGAAATAAAGACATAGACTTTCCAATGCACCGAATATATCCGAAAACAACCATAATAATTTACCTTCTTTTCAAAAAAGTTATAAAATCCTTAAAAAATATATATTAGTCCAAGTATTCTAAACTTCCTAAAATACCTTTGTGGTTGATCAGAGCATCCACTTTACGTTTATAAACTAGCTCTAATCTATACTGTGCAAATTCCTCAGTAACCACAAAATAATCAGCAATGTCAGAAATCAATACCGGCTGATCAAGAGCCGAATTAAATACATTTACTAAGAATTTTTTCGGCATTAATAAATAGGCTGCCATACGTTTAGCTTGATTCTCGGTTTTTGCTAGAACAATTGAATTAGCGCTTAATTGGGAAATATGGTGAGAATACAAATGACAAAATTCCTCGGTTAAAATCAATTTCTTTTCAACTGTCTCTAAATCAGGGTGAAGATAGATAGTTCCTCTTCTTCCTTTATCTTTAGGAATTGAACAGGCTTTTAAGTTTTTAATACCTTCGAAATATTCAGTTTCAGGAACGTAATTTGGATCAAGAGGTTTAACTTTAATTCCATAACGCCAACAAATATCATAGAGATCAATCTCATCTGGTTCGTTGTATGAGAAGTGCGAAAGTACCTTATTTGCGCGGGATTCCCAAGAATCCGATGTTGGTTCTAATTCCCTAAGATGCATGCCAATAACAACCTTTGGTGTGAAATATATAGTCTGAATGAACTGTATCTATGTTAAAAATAAACACGACATTTAACGTCGTGCTTATTTAATCCTCGATATCTCCAAAACCATTGCCTGGATTTTCTTCGCCTTCATCAAGAAATAGCTTTTTCATCTTTTGCAGCTTAATCAACTCTTTGATTTTTTTCTCTGGATTAGTGGCCAGATCGTGAAAGAGAATAGGATGCTTCTTCAATTCTTTAAAAACTTTATATTCCTCCTCTGTTAGTGGAATATCTTGCCCAGCAACAGAAATTTTTGAGGTATGTTCCTTACCATCAATTAAATAATCAGTTGATACATCAAAAAAGACGGAAAGTTTTTTTAAGGTATCGTAGTCAGGTTGCCTTTTATTTATTTCGTAATGTGCGTAAGTACCTCTGCTTAATCCAAGGTGCTTCGATAGCTGTTCTTGTGACAGACCACGCGTTGCTCTAAGTTTTTTTAATCTATCGCCCAGCATATTAATCCTCTTTTCTTTTCAATTGCCTTAATTATACTGTAGCAAAAAGCTACAATAAATATTTGTAGCGAAAAGTTACAAATTTATGTTGACTGTAGCAAAACGCTACTGTATATTTATATTATAAAGTGGCGAAACGCTACAAGAAAGAGGTGTTCTAATGGAACAGAGAACATGGCTCCTTGATAAAAGGAATAAAGCTAAATTAACTCAAGAGGAAGTTGCTGTAATTGCTCAAATTAGACGTCCGTATTACACACAAATTGAATCGGGAGTGAGGAGTCCAAGTGTAAAAGTAGCTAAAGAAATTGCTAATGCTATAGGGTTTGAATGGACGCTTTTTTTTGAAAATAATTGTCGCGATTCGCAACAAAATTCATGTACAGCCTAATAATTATCAATAATTAAAAGGAAAGGAGAAATACGAATGATTCAAGTAAACCTTGATTTTGCTGATGATAATTTCCGTGAAATGCTTCGTGAGGAAATCAAAAATGCTGTTGCTGATGTTATTCGACAAAATCAGTTGCCTCCAATGCTTACCAGGAAGCAATTCATGCAATTATTCAGTATCGGTGAAACTAAAGCTTCTGAATTGATTAATCGTTCTGATTTCCCGGTTATGAGGGAAGCAGGAATTTTAATCCCAACACATTTATTATTCAAATGGATTGACCGAAACACTCGATGGGTTGAAGACAACACTGATTATTTTAGCAGGGAGGCTATTTAATGAGTCAATTACAAAAAGTATTTAACTACCAAGAGCAAAAGATACGTACAGTCATTAAAAATACTCTACCATGGTTCGTAGCAAAAGATGTATGTGGAATTCTTGTAATTAAGAATAGTCGGGATGCAGTTTCTCGTCTGGACGAAGATGAAAAGGCAGTAGATTCAATCGACACCCTTGGCGGAAAACAAAATGTAACACTTGTTAACGAGCCAGGACTTTATTCTCTAATCCTTGGTAGTAAGAAGCCAGAAGCAAAGGCCTTTAAAAGGTGGGTTACCCATGAAGTTCTTCCTTCGATTCGGCAATTAGGAAGTTACTCAAGTGAAAAGGTTGTTGCTCTTAACGATAAACAATCTTTAGTAGCCCTCATGAAACTATCGGCCATAACAGCCGAGGAGACTGAAGAGTTAAAGTTAGTTGCTTCCGAGCATTCAAACAAATTATTGGAACTTGAAAAGAAAGTTGAACAGCAAATCACCTTAGATCATGGTGAACAACGGCGTCTTCAAAAAGGTGTAGCATACCGGGTCTATGAATTTACGAAAGATAAGAAAGAAGCTGCCAAGCTTTTTAAAGAACTCTATCGCGAAATCAAAGACCGTTTCGGCGTTGCTAGTTATAAAGACGTTAAGAGAAAAGAGCTCCAATCTGCAATCAGTTATATTGAAAACTGGATACCTCGTAAAGTCTCTTAACTTTAATTTAATTTTACTATTCTTAATCAAAATGTAGGAGGGGAACAAATTGGAGAACACTGTTAAAAGGGTGTGTTTGTATTCATCATCACAGATAGGAGACATCTTGCGAATAGCTAGGGAGCGTGCATGTCAAGAGGAACATCGGACAAAACGCTATGTGGCTGAAATGTTGGGAATCACTGTGGCAAGGTTGACTAATATTGAAGCAGGTTATTCTCAACCACCATTTGAATTAGCTACTGATTGGTGCCGTTTGGTTAAAGATCATACCGCACTGGCAAAAATTAAGCATATTTACAATATGGGTTTACCAGCAACGGATCCTCGCTTGCTTAACTCCGTCCCTGATCAATTGAATAACTTAATTCAGCAAGCAACAGGTGCAATAGCCGCAGCGAACTCGCTTTTAACACTGAGTAAGAATATAAGGCCTGGTGATCAAGTGGGTTCGAGGTTTGGTGAGGACATTATAAGGATGGCCGAAGAGGTTCTTGATTTACAACAGGCAACCGAATCGACTCTTTCATCGATGCGACAGAACTGGAATCTGAATATGGAGCAGGTCGTCAGAAACTGGACACAGGAAGCACTTGCAGATCGTGTCATTATCCAGTCTGTTACACACTTTGAAACCATAAGGAAAGAGGAGTTTTTTGCAGAACGATCTCGGTCATTAGGGAGGGTTGAACATTGAATCAGGATTTGTTTTTAGCTAAAGACTTTCAACAAGTACAAATAGAGTACCGCAAATCTTGGACTCTTTTGAATGAAATTGGCGATGCCATTTCAGAAGGTGATTTGGAAAAAGCGAAATTAGACATTTATCAGATACAAAATACAGTCCGTAAGTTAGAAAAATTTCAAGAGAAAAAAATCCAAAAGGACCAGATGGAAGCTCTGGTAAGTAGGTTGAGCTCAGAGGGTGTCCATATTGAGATGGTGGTGCGGAATCTATGAATTTAGTCTATTTTATAGCAGGAGTATTTTTACTGGGTATGGTAATTGGTAGTTTTCTAACTGAAAGTAGATTGGTAAATGAACAAAAAATGAGCAATGAGGAGGAATAGAATGGATCATCCACTGGTTACTCAAATTGAACGAACAGGCTATCCATATGCAGTTGGCTCAGAAGAAGCTATTGGTGTTGATTATTTTGGGAATGAGGTATGGCCTGGGGACGATTATTTCGAAGATCCTCAAAATGGTGAAATAGTTATGCAGGAAAATTTGCAGGATTATATGAGTGAAGTTTATGGTTTTGAATTTAAAACGGCATAAAAATAACCCCTGTTCACAGCAGGAGTTAGTGAGTTTGAACAAATTTAATTAATGCTAGTGTACTACATTTTGCACTGGCGGTAAAGGGAGGATCTTTTATGTCAATGAATATGAATGCAATTTCTACTCGTGATATGAGCCGGAACCAATGGCTAGAAGAGCGCACAAAAGGAATTGGTGGTTCTGATGCTGGAATCATTCTTGGACTAAATAAATACCGTACATCCTTTGAATTGTGGTTGGAGAAAACCGGACAGGTAACACCACAAGAAATTGATAATGAAGCGATTTATTGGGGAAACGAAATGGAAAATGTTGTTGCGAAGGAATTTGAGAAGCGAACGGATAAGAAGGTTCGCCGCACTAATTTTATGTATAGCCATCCTAAATACCCCTTTATTAAGGCAAATGTGGATCGCTTAGTGGTTGGAGAATCAGCTCTATTAGAATGCAAGACGGCAGGTGCTTTTCTTGTAAAAGAGTGGGAAGCAGATGAAGTCCCGGAAACATATTTAGTACAGGTTCAACACTATCTAGGTGTTACAGGCAAGGATAGAGGTTATATAGCGGTTCTAATCGGCGGTAATAAGTTTATCTGGAAAGAAGTCGAACGGGATGAAGAGCTGATAAACATCATTTTTGAAGCGGAAAAGCATTTTTGGGAGTACCACGTGGTCCAAGGAAATCCTCCAGAATTAGATGGATCTAGTGCAGCAGAAAAGTACTTAAAAGAAAAATATGACCGGGCTGAAAAGGATAAAGAAATTATTCTTCCTGGTGAATATAAGGACTACTTGGCCCAGTATAAAAAAATCAAAACCGATGAAAAACTCATTACTACTGCTAAGAAGGAAATTGAGAACAAAATCAAGTCTGAATTAAAAGATGCTGAAACGGGCCTAGTTGATAGTTTCTTAGTCTCTTGGAAAAATCAATCGCAAAACAGAGTAGATTCCACTGCTTTGAAAGAAAAGTTTCCGGATATTTACCGTGAAGTATTAAAAGAAACCAGCTTCAGAAAATTTGCCGTAAAGGAGATTAAATAATGGCTACAAATTCAGCATTAAAAAATCAGTTATCAAATAAACAACAAGATGCATCCAAACAGGTTGCTGCTCAATCTCTTGGACTTAAATCGCTTTTGAGTGCACCTATTATGAAGAAGAAGTTTGAACAAGTCTTGGATAAAAAGGCACCTCAATTTTTATCTTCTCTCTTGAATTTATACAACGGTGATCAAAATATTCAAGCAGCAGAACCGATGAGTATTGTTTCTTCTGCGATGGTCGCGGCGACTCTTGATTTACCCATTGATAAAAATTTAGGATATGCGTGGATTGTTCCTTTCTATGACAGTAAGAAGGGGCATAAGGCGGCTCAGTTCCAGCTTGGTTATAAAGGATACATCCAATTAGCACTGAGAACGGGTCAATATAAGGGGATCAATGTAATTCCGGTTCATGAAGGTGAACTTGTTAAATGGAATCGACTTACGGAAGAAATTGAACTCAATTTAGAGGCTGCCACAAGCGAAAAGGTCATTGGGTATTGTGGTTACTTCAAACTAATAAATGGATTTGAAAAAACGGTTTATTGGACCAGAGATGAAATTGAAGCTCATCGGATTAAGCACAATAAAGCTAAAGATAAAAAGTCTCTGAATAATGTATGGCGTTCAGATTATGACGCTATGGCCATGAAAACGGTATTGAGAAACATGCTAGGTAAGTGGGGAATCCTATCCATCGAAATGCAAACGGCAGTCGCTGAGGATGAAAAGGAACCAGAAATCAAAGATATCACCAATGAAGCAGAAGAATCTACCATAATCGATATTGCTCCTGTAGAGGAAGAGACTCAATCAGAGACAACAAAGGAAGATAAAGCATCCATTTTGAATCAGCAAGAAATTGAATTTGAATAATGAGTCAGATTGAAGATAAAACCAATGTCCTTCTGCCTTCTTGGATATTCAAGAAGGCCCAGGACAAGGAACATTTAAAAGACCTGGTCCTTCAATATATGAAGCGTTATCCGGAATATAGGGTTAAGTCGATAAAAAATGGCTTTGCCATCTGTATTAAATCTTAAAAGATGAGGGGGTTGAATCTTGCAAGGATACATCAAAGATTTTAGAAAAGAGTTGGACAGTGCTATTTGGATGATGCCCCCTCTATACCATAGGGTTTGGCAATACTTAAAATATCAAGTCAATCATCAGGATAAAAAAATTCCTATGAACGACGGAACCTTCTTAACGATAAAAGCTGGGCAGCACTTAACTTCTGTTAGAACGATTGCTCATAAGATCGGCTGGTATGAAGGAGCGGTTTTTAAAGAACCTAACCCAAAAACTATTTCTACCATTTTGGCTTGGTTAGAGAAGCAGTCCATGATCAAGATAAATAGAGGTAAGGGTAACAGGCAATACACACTAATAAGTCTATTAAATTGGGATTTGTATCAAGTAAAAGAACTTGAGGGTAACAGTGAGGAAACAGTGAAGAAACAGCTTACGGATATAAACAAGAATGTAAAGAATGATAAAGAAATTGCTGTTGTTGATAACGTGCCGACGCCAGAAGAAAGTGACGGGGTGCCTACGACCGGTCCAGAGGATGATTCCATGTTTGCGGGAGAAATATCACAAACTTCTGAACTAGCAGCGCAATCTCTTTTAAATCGATTCATTCAACTTAGAGCTTACGGCTTTGACTTTTCACCAAAGGATGAAGAGGCTGCCCGTGAAATCGTAAATGGTGGTGTCCCTATAAACGATTCTTTAGTTTACCTCACTGAATGTTTTGAGCAGTATAAGCCGAAACACACCCGAGATCGGATTAACAGTTTATCTTATTGTGCTGGTTTTATTTTAGATAAACATCAGAAAAAACTAGAATCTCAGAATCTTGCGAAAAGGAGGATAACCGATGGCAACAAAGTCGATAGAGGAAGCACTGTCAAAGCTACTTCAAAGGAGGATTCCATTACAGGAGGGCAAACTGGCTGGATTGGAAGAAAAAAAGCCTGATTGTCCCAAATGTAAGGACCAACAGATTATTATTTACCGGGTCCATGAGAAAACAAAGTGGTGTGTAGATACGAGGTTTATAGAAGGTCAGGAAGTAGCCAAGCTCACACCGGAAAGTATGGTTTTAGAATCTGAATATTTAGCTGGTAAAGTATGTAGTCCAGAAGAAGCAAAAGAATGGCATACCACATTTTCTATTAGATGTGATTGTATCCGGAAGAAAAAGGCTGAACGTCTTATGAGGGCAAGCGAGATTACTAACGAATTTAAGAAGCTTGGGTTTCAAAATTTCCTTAGAGAAGACAAACCGCAAGTTATATCTGATGCATATGAATGTTCATTGGCTTATTTTCAGAGTTTCGCAGAAATCCGCAAGGAGAGGGCCAATAGTATTTCGCTTCTCGGTCAGCCAGGAGCAGGGAAAACCCATTTACTAACTGCCATATCAAATAATCTGATTAAGAAACTGAACGTGCCCGTTCTGTATTTCCCTTATGTGGAAGGTTTCAACGATTTAAAAGATGATTTTGATAAATTGGAAGCCAAACTGGAACGTATGAAGCAAGTTGAGGTCCTTTTCATTGATGATTTGTTCAAGCCAGTTAAAGGTAAGCCAAGAGCTACAGAATGGCAGGTGGAACAGCTATACGCAGTGATTAATTTTCGCTATCTAAATCATAAGCCCATTCTTGTTTCTTCTGAATTGATTGTAGACGAGATAGTGGATGTAGATGAAGCTCTTGGAACCCGTATTTATCAAATGTGTAAGGATTTCACTGTTGTAATTCAGGGAGATAGAAAAATATTAAATCATAGATTGGCAGGGATTTAAATGAATTTACTAGGTTTTGATGGACCAGCACCATACTCAATTATTTACTGGAAGCTAGATGGGGAGAATCAATCGAAAACGGTCTGTTACACGTCAGATGAGGAAAAGTGGGCACTTGATCGGTTTAATACAGCTGGTGATTTTTATAACACTTATGAAGTAGCTATTGTGGATTATGGGAATCAGGTCATTGAGTATTCTCATTCTTTAAGAAAAGGGGCCTGAGAAGTAATGACAACCAGTAAATATGGCAACAAGAAGGTAATAGTGGATGACCATACATTTGATAGTAAAGCTGAGGCGAAATACTATGAGCAGCTTAAGTGGTCTCAACTTCATAAACAAATATTGTTTTTCCGGTTACAGCCTCGGTACCAGCTGCAAGAAGCATTCAAGAAGAACGGCAAAACCTTTCGTAAAATTGAATATGTTGCAGATTTTGAGGTTCATAACCTCGATGGATCGATTGAAGTTATTGACGTAAAAGGCGTTGAAACGGAAGGTTTTAAGATTAAGAGGAAACTATTCGAAAAGATATATCCGCATAAGCTTTCTCTTCTTACCCTAGATAGCAAATATGGTTGGATTGATCTTGATGAGCTCAAGATACTTAAGAAAAAAGCCGGGAAGGTGAATGCTAACGCAAAGGCCAAAAAGCCGCGTGTGGGTACTCCTGTATCGAAGAGAAGGCTTTAAAGTCGCCAAATACAAAAAAATCCCCTTTACTCTAAGTGAATTTAAAGAAGAGTACAAAAGGGGAGGAGAACAATTGGACTTATTTGATTTTGGTGGATGTGGATGTATGATAGATAGCTAATTCTAAAATTCAGAAATATATTAAATTATAAGTTTTTTATAACCCTCAATGTGAACATTACTTAGCAAGGGGATTAAAAAGACAGAATCTTTATCATATAGTTCATCGAATAAATATAGATTTGTTAGTTCTATGTTTTTACTCATAAAGAAGGAACATAGCATCATTTACAATAAAGATACCTTTTTCATTAGATTTTAAATGAGAATATTTTAATTTTTTATTAATTAATGATTTGTAAGATGCTAATAACTCTTCAAGTGACTCTCTGTATCCTGGAAAATTAGAAATATGTTCTTTTCTAATTATGTATCGAGCAGCATTGACTTTACCATGGTTATCAATATCGCAACCATCAATTAACGGTTCCAATGTTTCAATCAAGGATTCAAATGCTCCCCAAATGAAGTTAAAGGTAGTTATTTCTGTTGCTAGATTTGATAAAAAAACACTTCTTTCATTTTCGAAGTGACGGGCTGAAGAACAAAAAGCAAGACTTGAATCAAATTTCTCTGTAATTAAATTAACTTGTTCTACGCTAGAGGCCATTTGTAACCAGCTACATATATGAGACCATTTTTCGTCTAGATCTCTCATATCTAATGTTCTAAGAATACATTCTATTTTCCAAGCATGTTCATCTACAGGCAATACATTAACCATATAAGAAAACCTCCTAATATTTATTACCTTAAATATATTACATTTTATGGATTTATAGTGTGTTTAAGGATAATAAATTGTTCGAATAGATAGTGCGGTATTTCAACAATCCGAATGTATCTTAAGTTGGATTTAGGCTACATTCGCAATAGAAGGGTGAGGACATCATGGGAAAGTACAACAAAGAGCTTTTGTTAAAAGTAGCAACGAAAATTGGTTCATTACCTGCTGATACACCTTTACCAAAAATGCCAGGATGGTCTCCGGATCATGTGAGGTCTGGACGTTGGATGGGACGATCTCCACTGTTAGAGAAATATCTTGATACGTATCTTCAACGAAGAAATAAGTAAATAGTGGACACATATTATGCAGTAAAAAAAAGGATATTAATTTAAAAAAGTCCGGATAAATAATCCGGACAAAATATATTAAGTAGCGGGCACCTATTTCTTTATGTTTTTGAGAATCATAGTAACTTTAATTGCTAGTTCATAATACTTTATGGCTTCAAAATAAGAAACGCTTTCATCGGAGACTTTCCCGTGAACAGCATTATTTCTTAAGACTCTTAATTCATGAAGAGCTTGTTCTGTATCTAAACCTATTAAATTATTTTCTTTAAGGTATCTAATATTGTGAGTGGGATTACTAGACCCTTCACCAAGCTTGTCCATTGTTGAATTTATTTCTTGTTCAATCATTGACCACGCCATCGTAATTGAGGCAGTTGGTGAGATTTGAGCAATAGTAGTAATTTCTTTATCCCTCTTGTTAACGGGATAATCAATGTTCTCTGTTAGTCCCTTGTCTTCCAAGTTAGATTCCAACTGATCGAGTTTCTGTTCAAAATCCATTTCTATATTATTAAAAGTAACCTTCGTTAAATTATATAGGATTTTAACTATGGGTTTTCTTAGCAATATTGAAATTGTGAGAACAACAATAGGCCAAGCTATTGAGTTAATAATAGATGAGATAAATTCTAATTTACTCAAAAAAATCCTCCTAAAAGTAAAAGATATATACATTATATACTGTTTTTAAAAATTCGAAAGTTAGTGATTTATTATTAGATACAAATTTAATAGTTTAACCGCTTTTCAGCATCTTTATATAATCCGGATTTAACTCAGATTTACACTTTTTTTTAAAAGTGTTTTAAAACATCAGGGCAATGTCCTTGATAGATTTTATTAAGTTCCATAGTCACTATCCTTTCTCACTTTAAGTGCTGCTGGAGTTAATACATGAAATGTAAAGCGGCACAGTTCGAATAAAAACTGTGCACATGATTGACTTACAAATAAAAAATTCCCTGTCTGCAAACAAGGAATTCAAGATTTCTCTATAACCACATACTTTATTTTACCACATTAGGAGGAATCACAATGAAAGAAGCTGCCGATTTAAAAATGATTGCTGAAGTAGATTTAATGGATAACAACAAGGTGTATCTAGTAAAGGATGGCCAATTAATTAAACATGATCTTCCCAACTATGGTGAGACGGTCATTGTTACGCTTGGTGGGAAGGTTGATAGATTAGAAACCACGGTAAAAAGGAAGATTTAATAGAACTTCATAATTTGCTCAACCAAAAACTGGAGGGCACTGAGTAAGCTATCGCTTATTTAGTGCCCTTTTTTAAAATTCTTTATAAAGAAGGTGTTAATAATGTTAGATGTAATTACATTTATTTTTTCATTTATTGTGCTAATTTTTGCGATTCTTGTATTGTTCTCCACTCACTATCACTAAGGGTAATAACTTTTGAATAATGTTTATAATTTTTTCTTGTTGTAGCGTAGGGATTTCTTTTAAATGTTTTGATGGCTACTTTAATGTCTACTATAAAAGTTTGACTGTACGGATAAACCACTGTCTCGAACCTTTTCATACTGTTGGCTGGTATAAGCCCATAGTTAGAGTTTAGAGGATTAAAGTGAGCGACTGTACCTTCACTGTCGTTAATCAAAAGTAGTTTTTTATCTTCCAATTCAGGGCGAATAGCTAATTTATAAAATCCTGGAAGTAACTGGAGAGTCTTTGCATCTAAAAGTTGAATGTCAAAAAAACCAATATCTTTTGGAGACATATTTAGAGCTTTAACGATTATTAGAGCAGAGGTTGATTGATCAGGAAAAGCAGGTTCTTTATCAAACGTTTCAATTCTGTCTACTAATCCACTGTAGTCGATGGTAATATCTAATCTTTTTCTATTTATCCAAAGAGTTAAAAATGAAATCGTTAATGATAAGCAGGAAATTAATAAAGTAATAATCTTGGAATCTTGAAAAAAATTCATCATAAATAGCACGTCCTTTTAAAAATATATCCTTACTTTATCAAAAATAATTGTAAATTTGTTAATAATTTGTTGAATTCAGGGAGGCAAAGGGATGAATCAAGAGAGAATAAAGTCAATAACATCACGAAAAGCTAAAGAATACAGTCATAGGGAATTGGAAGGGTTAATGGGCAAATATAAACCAACAATGGGGCGTAGTGGTGGAGCTTTAAAACATAACAGGAGGTCGGTTATTCGATGACTCAGCAAATGAAAAACTGGGAAGCTGAACAAAAGGTTATAGAATGGATCCGTGATTATAATTTTATGCTAAGAGAAATTGCTAGATTGAATAGGTTGTTAAATACACCTCATTTCGGACATCAGAAGCTAACTGCAACCTATGGAATAGAGGCAACTTTACCAAAAGGAAATGGTGGCATTAGCCAGGCGGAATTACGACAATTGGATATACGAGAAAGAAGGCTTATCAAGTATGAAATGATTATAGAGTTTTTAGAGACAGCTACGGATTTATTGGAAGAAGAAAAGCAGTGTGTTGTATATGATTGCATGATTGAAGGAATGAGGTATACAGCAATTGCAAATCATTTGGGATTTTCTAGAGATACTATTAGAAAAGTCAAAGATGACATAATCGGCAATATCGCCAATAAAGTCAAAAAAGACAGCTTTCTGCAAAAGTTGAAATCCATTAAAATGGCGGTGTAGAATGGAAGGCAGGACGGGGAGTAGAAAACTCTCTCCGATTATGAACGGAATATTGCTAGGACGTCACCTTTCGGTGGCGTTTTTATTTCTTCCTTTTCTAGTATAATTAGATAAAAAGGAGGAAATTATGAAAAGATACATAGATTACTTACCATATGCAGTAATGTTTACAGTAGTAATTATTAACTTTATTATTTTTTATGCACTCTTAACGGTAATGAATGTTTTTGAAAAAGAAATAATAGCAGCTATTATAGGGTTCACAGGTTCTATAATTGGGGGTCTTCTCACACTTATGGGTGTTAAATGGACACTGGATTCTCAAAAAAGAAAAGAAAATCAAGAAAAATACGAAAAAGCAAACTTTGTGTTTACTGAATTATTATCAAAATTGATTGATGTATACAACCCAGTGAAGTCTTTAAGTCCGATGAATTGGGAATTAAATTTAGCTATTATATTGAAAAATGCTAAAGCTTTAGAGCGAGCAGCATCAGAAATGTTAACAGAGGCGAGGCATATAGAAATTGAATTTTATAGAGTGGTAAAAAGTGTTCAATATTATGCTGGGAATATGATTAATTATATTGATAATATAAAAACTTCTGGTAAAACAGATAAAGAGATTAAGGATAATTTATTATCTATTTATCAGGGACTAGCAGAAGCAGATAATACCATGTTGGAAATTGTTAGAAAAATCAAGTGCTCATAGTGAGTGCTTTTTTCTTTGCCCCAAAACAACACAATTTTAGGAGGTGGCAGGTGATGTAAAATGGCTGAAAATCATGTTAATGCTGAGAAAGACTATATCAAAGGCATGAAATATAAAGATATTGCTGAGAAATATGAAGTATCAATAAATACCGTCAAGTCATGGAAACAACGACATGGATGGGTGAGAAATAAAGGTGCACCTCCTCAAAAAAGTGTGCACACAAAAAAACGTGGGGCTCCAAAGGGAAATATAAACGCAAAAGGGAATAATGGGGGCGCCCCTAAAAAAAATCAGAACGCCGTTACACATGGATTTTTCTCTAAATATCTTCCCGAAGAATCACTAGAGATTATGGAAGAAATACAGGAGCGTTCACCAGTTGATATGCTGTGGGATCAAATCATGATTCAATACACAGCTATTATTCGTGCCCAGAAAATCATGTTTGTTATAGACAAAGATGATATGGCAAAAGAACAAAGCCAATTTGGTTTTGGTGATAGTGGAGCAGATAAATACGAAATACAATTTGCTTGGGACCGCCAGGCTAATTTTCTGAATGCTCAATCCAGAGCGATGGGTGAGCTAAGGAGCTTAATTAAGCAATTTGATGAGCTTGCTCATATAGGTGATGAGCGCCGATTGAAACTTGAAGGCATGCGTTTAGGTATAGAGAAAACTAAGGCAGAGGTTGATAAAATTTCTTCAAGGACTGATGACCAGCCGATTGAAATTCTTATCAAAAGGAAAAGCAAGGGTGATAGTCGATGATTGAAAAAGAGGTCAATCCTCACTTTGAAGATTTTCTGTTTGATTGGTCAACAAAATTCCAGTTTCTTGTTGGAGGATATGGGTCATCTAAAAGCTATCATGTTGCTCTCAAATTGATTCTTAAGTTATTGGAAGAAAAGAGGACGGCTTTGGTTGTACGTGAAGTTTACGATACACATAGGGATTCTACTTTTTCATTATTAGAAGAATTAGTCATTGACCTTGGATTAGATGGACGTATTAAATGCTTAAGTTCTCCTATGCAACTACGTTTTCCTAATGGTAGTAAGATCATTTTCAAGGGGATGGACAAGCCACAGAAGTTGAAGTCCATTAACAACATTTCTATCGTGTGGCTGGAAGAGTGTTCAGAAATAAAATACGCTGGATTCAAAGAACTTCTTGGACGCTTACGGCATCCTACTTTAAAACTTCATATGATTCTTTCTACTAATCCAGTGAGCACTGACAACTGGTCTTTTAAGCATTTTTTTAAAGATGAGCAGAATAAACGGCTGGTGCTTGACGACGAAGAGTTATATAAGCGGCGGACAATCATTATAAATGACACGTATTATCATCACTCTACTGCGGATGATAATTTATTTTTGCCTGAAAGCTATATCAACCAGTTGGATGATATGAAGGATTATGACCCTGATCTTCACCGAGTGGCGAGGAAGGGACGCTTTGGAGTTAACGGAGTTAAGGTCTTGCCACAATTTGAAGTGATAGCTCATGAGGAAGTAATGGATTTCATAAAGAAGAATCGTCCATTTCTCACTTTTCGTGCCGGGATGGATTTTGGTTTTGAGGATTCATACAATGCTCTGGTACGTGTAGCAGTCGATAAACAACGCAAACACCTGTACATCTATTATGAGTATTACAAAAACAAGATGACGGATGATAAAACAGCGGTAGAAATAGAGGAGTTTAAAGAGACTCGTGAACGTATAAGAGCTGATGCCGCTGAACCAAAGACCATCGAATTTTATAGGCAACAAGGATTTAATATGGTAGCTGCAAAAAAGTTTCAGGGTTCCAGGCTACAATATACGAAAAAGGTTAAGAGATTCAAACGGATCATATGCTCGACTGCTTGTGTAAATACCATCTATGAATTAAAGCCACTTACTTATAAAAAAAATAAAAATGATGAAATTATATCGGATGAGTTCAACATCGACCCCCATACATTTAGTGCCATTTGGTATGCCTTAGATGATTATGAGGTTGCAGACCTTAAGAGTCCTGTTGATCGGTATAAACGTTTACTCGGGAGGTGATTAAATGAGCAGCTTGAATATAGCAAAACAACAATTAGAAAATCGAGAACATCGAGCAGATTTTATGGACGGTGTTGGACGGAATAACCACCGGGATAAGCTTGTTGGACTCAGGGCTGGAAACTACATCCGAACACCGAAAGAAGAGTTGAATGCGTTGTACGCGGAGAACCGAATCATCCAAAATGTTGTGGACATACCCCCCGAGGATATGACCCGCAACTGGTTTTCCTTACGTTGTAAAGATGATAAATTGGCTCAAAATGTCATGAGCAAACTTGCGGACCTTAATGCTAAAGATGCCTTCAAGAGAATGATGATGTATGACCGGATTCAAGGTGATGGATTCATCTCACTCGGGGTAACGCAACAGAATATTTTTGATTTAAAAGATTCTTTAAACGAATTAAAGCTACTCTCAGTCGATTACTTGCATGCATTTAGCAGCATGAAAGTACAAGAATTTTTGATGAATGAAGACGTTTTTGATATCCGTTATGGGCAATTGGAATCTTTGCGTATTGATCGTTCTT
Organism: Peribacillus sp. NPDC046944; assembly: GCF_050272735.1. Classification (NCBI taxonomy): domain Bacteria; kingdom Bacillati; phylum Bacillota; class Bacilli; order Caryophanales; family Bacillaceae; genus Peribacillus; species Peribacillus sp. NPDC046944. The sequence continues at coordinate 98,346 of NZ_JBNNML010000009.1, read as the reverse complement.
CTCGCCATGGTATTTCTCTGGCGCAATCGAATGCTGAGGTTCATACCTCCAGATTATTGCATGCTCGAACCCGGTGGTTAGAAGGAGAGTTGCAAGGCCAGTCTTTAATTGAGAGCATGAAAGATGTGTTCAAGGTATTTGATACCTCTTTATGGTCAGTGGGCCAGATTCTTTACGACTATACTTTCAAAGTGTATAAATCAGCTGACATTGCAGATCTAGATGCAACAGACAAACGCGAGCTATCCATGTTAATGGATTACATGTTTCGCACTGAGGCCCTTGCACTTATTGGAGCCGACGAAGAACTGAAAAAGGAAGTCACCAATGTGAGCGGCATTAAAGACCTAATTGACTTTGTTTGGGAGGTCTTAGCTTCTAGCGCCCGGATGCCTAAAACCGTTTTAAAAGGACAGGAGGCAGGAACAATTGCGGGTGCTCAATATGATGTGATGAATTACTACGCCCGGATAGCTGCTGATCAGGAAAATATTTTAAAACCTTCGATTGAAAGACTAATCAGGTTGATCATGATAAGCCAAAATGATATTGGTGGTTCGGTAGATCCTGAATCACTAGAGTGGGAAATCAAATTCAACCCTCTCTGGCAAGTTGATAGTAAAACGGATGCTGAAATAAGGAAACTGGCTGCGGAAACTGACCAGATATATATCGTAAATGGTGTACATACTGCTGACGATGTACGTAAAGCACGGTTTGGACAGTTTGGGCTGACAGAGGAAAATAAATACTCAGGTGATAGTGTGGACTACGAAAAGATAGCCAATGAAGTATATGAGGGATATGTCAATGACCGGTCTTCGTAATATACCACCGACTCGTTATCCATATGCTGTAGAGAGATCTTATGAGACTGGCATTAAACGTCTAATAAGGGCAATGGTTCTGCTAACCCTCAAAGAGTATGACAAGGGCATTAAAGTAAATATCCGCACTTATCAAGCTGATGCTAATGAGTTAACTTTTGTGCAGCGTTTACTAAAATTAATAAGGGCATTGACTCTTAATATCTTTACAGATGCCGAGATTACCAATCTGGCAAATCTTTTTGTGAGCGGGCTAAACCTATTTAACATGAAGAACATGAATGATCAGGCTAAGGTGGCTTCTGTAAATCCAATTCAGTTTGAATCATGGCTGGATGATTTCGTGCAGACTTCTATCTCTCAAAATGTCGGCTATATCAAATCCATACAGTCCCAATTTCATGACAAGATTGAGACGATTGTCTACGAGGGCATGAAGAGTGGATCATCCACCAAAGAAATCCGTGAGCAAATTATGAAGGCTGGAAAAGTAAGTGCGAGCCGAGCCGAATTTATTGCTGTTGATCAGAGCGGAAGGATACATGGGCAGCTTACAAAAAAGCGACATGAGGAAATGGGAGTATCTAAGTTCTCTTGGCTTACAGCTGGCGACGAAAGAGTCCGTAAAGAGCACCAGGGTTATAGTGGTAATGTATATACCTATCAATCTGGAGCGAATGGGAAATTTCCGGGTAGTGATTACCGTTGCAGGTGTGTTTCTATTCCAGTATTTAATCTATGAAAATTTTAGAAGAATTTCCTCCAAAAGTAATTTATAATATATATTTTATAAGACTTATAAATTCGGAGGTTAAGGCTAGTGAAAGAGTATAAAAGTGATATTTATGGATTAATTCTGGAACCAGAGGACATTTATGAACTGTTTAAACTTTTAATTGGAGATAGCCATAAAAAAGACCGTTCTGTAAGGATATGGAGAGGACAAGCAAATGTTGATTGGAGAATTGATAGTGGCGCATACCGTAGACTAATGAATAATAAATCACATGTTAGAGAAGTTGATATAATCTCTTATGAAAAATCATTACTTGAAAGAGCTCGACATAAAGGATACGGTGTAGATAGTGGCATACTGCTTAGTGATATGGAACTTCTTGCAAGGTTACAGCATCATGGTGCCGCAACCAGATTGGTTGATTTCTCCAAAAGTAGTTTGGTTGCCTTATGGTTTTGTGTAAATACGGTTACCAAAGAGTATGGTTTATTACTTGGAGTTCATACTAATTATCTTGGTGGTGAGGAAGGATACTTAGATGATCAATTTAAGTCATATTCCGACGCGATTGAGGATCTTTCTTTATATGAGTATCCAATGATCATTGAACCTCCAGTTGTTTCTAAAAGGATTGCTGCCCAACATGGTGTGTTTCTATATAGTTATTTATCCGACAACTCAATGGGAAGTTTGGAAATGGGAAGTGTGGAAAATAATGTTTTTGTAGCCATATCCCCGCAATTAAAAGAACAATCACGGAAAGTATTGATTGAAAGTTTTGATTTAAGAAAAGAGACATTATTCCCGGATCTTGACGGTTTTTCTGCGGCAAATAGCTTTAGTGAGAATCCAAAGGAAGCCTATCGATGGTAAACAAATGTTAGACCGGGATTTCCGGTCTTCTTTTTATTTGAAAGGAGATGATATTGTGTGAAGCTACAGAGGTATGACAAAAGTTTAATACAAGACTATAGAGAAACACCAGAAGGCTATTTAACGGTCACAGTACCGATAACTCGCCCTGGTGTTTTTCCATATCAGAGGCAGGATGGAACAGTCCAAATGGAGGCCAAACTTCCAGAAGAGATATTTAGTGACCGCACGATTCAATCAGCACGTTCTAAGCCGGTTACTGACGATCATCCAAATGAGCCAGTCAATCTAAAGAATTTTAACCGGTATTCTAAGGGTCTCTCTCATACAGATGCCACGGTCAAAAAATTAAAACTCTATGTTTCCCTAACCATTACCGATGAAGCTTTAATTGAGAAAATCAGGAATGGAAAACGGGAAATCAGCATTGGCTTTTTATCGGATGTAGTGTCAGAACAAGGGACCTATAACGGGGAAGCTTACCAGTATGTTCAACGGAATTTAGAAATCAACCATATTGCCATTGTGGACCAGGGCCGGGCAGGTTCTGAGGTATCTATCCGGAGTGATTCGGACGCATGGCAAATTGAAGATGAAAAAGGAGGAAATCAACAAATGCCAACTTACAAAATTGATGGTAAGGACTTTGAGGTAGACTCAGCAGTAAAATCGTTCATGGAGGCTCAACAAGCCAAATTAGATACTGCTGATTTGAAAATTAAAGAGGTAGACGCACTGCAGGGCCGTCTGGATGCCCAGGATGCTCAGTTAAAGGTAAAAGATACAGAGATTGCTAATCTCAAAGAAAAATCCCTATCCGAGGATGAGCTGGATGCAAAGGTACAGGAGAGAGTGGAGCTTATTTCCACCATAAAGCCACTTTTGGGAGATTCTTATAACTTCAAGGGTAAATCTACTCGGGATCTTAAAGAAGCCGTAATTCAATCTGTGAATCCGGAATTTAAAGGGGACAGCAAGTCTGATGATTATATCAATGCCTTCTTCGATGCCACAACGGCAACCGTACAAGCTAAAGGTTTTTCTTCTACTGGGGCTCAATCAGCATTTACAGGTGACTCAGTAGGAACACAGTCCAAGGAAATCAACGAAATGAAGGCTAAGCGCCTAAATATGCGTAAATAAGGAGGACGATATTAATGGCTATTACATCTTATCCGCAATACATGGTTCCGGCAGGAAAGGCCGGACAACTGGCAAACTACCAGGACTACTTAGCAGATACTTATGCTGTGGAGGAGGAAGTACCTTTTGGTGCAGCAGTACAGTTAAATGCAACTGGGTCAGCGATTTCGCCGATTCAGGAGGGTGGCAAGGTGATTGGTATCGCACTTGCTCAAAATATTCATGATTACGTGGAGAAAAAGGACGACCAAAGGTACGAAGTATCCTCTCCGGCTGCAATCGTTAAACGCGGTCGTATTTTTGTGGTCGCAGGTGGCGATGTAATTAATGGTCAACCGGTCAAAGTAGATGCAGCAACTCAAAAATTTACGACAGACGGTCCGATTGAAGTGAAAAATGCAGTGTTTAAGGCTAATGCTACTGCTAACCAATTAGTAGAAATCGAAATTAATTTACCTTAAGGGGGATATATAAACTATGTCATTACTAAGACCACAAGACTTGCAGGCCATTGATAATAAAATCTATGAGCCGCATAAAGAAGAGCTTAAGGCTCGAAATATATTTGCAGTTAAAACGGACATTCCAGCTGGAGCAGAAACGTACGCTTACGATGTTTTTACCCGTTCTGGAGCAGCTAAAATCCTTGCACCCGGTGCCAGCGATATCCCATTAGTAGATGCGGACCTTGAGCGTCACACGGTTAACATTTACTCCATCGCTGCAGGTATTAATATCTCTGTGCAAGAGTTGAGACAGGCGCAAATGGCGGGGATGACGGTAGAAACTGTCAAGGTTGATACTGCCCGGAAGGCTATTGCAGAAAAAGAAAACAGTCTGGCATTTATTGGTGATGCTAAACACAATATCAAAGGTCTAACTGCCTCCACTGGTATTCAGGTTTATGCGGTGCCACAAGGTGCAAGCGGTAAGACTACATGGAATGACAAAACGGCTGATGAGATTGTCGCGGATATTCGTAAGGCGAAAAACAAGGTCAATAAACTTAATGGCCATACTGCAGATACACTGCTTGTTACACCTGATTCTTTTGAACAACTGGAAAAGCCATTTAATGAGTTTACGAAGCAAACGGTTCTGGAATATATCCAATCTCAGCGGTGGTTTACACGTATTGAAGTACTGAATGATATCGCAGGGCAAGGAACTGCAGAATCCAACTGTTTTGTAGTTCTAGACTCATCGCCTGATGTTGTGCAGCTAGGTGTTCCAATGGACATTACACGGCACGAAACGGAATACTCTTTTCCTAACCATAAGGTGCCATTTGAACAACGTACAACTGGTGTGATCGTACGATATCCTATGGCTATTGTGAGAGGTGATGGTATCTGATGTTAGTAAACAATAAGGGTAACTTTTCATATGAGGCTGCTGGTGTGGTGCTGATTCCGGGTACAAATAAAGTGGAAGAAAAGGACTTTGAAAAGTTCCTTACCCATCCTTTAATGGCTAAGCTTGACCGAAATGGAGAGTTCGTCTATGAAAAAGGAAAATCAAGCGCTAAGGAAATCATTTCTCTCATTGAGGATACCTTTGATATCGAAACACTCGTATCGATAAAGGAATCTGAGGACAGGAAAACAGTCTTGGATGCTATTGATAAGCGTATTGGTGAATTGAAAGCAGAATAGGGGTGCTGATATGAGTGAAGTGCTCACAACGCCAGATAAAGTAAAATCTATTGCAAAGCACCTGTCATCATTATCAGATGATCAGGTGCTTTTATTAATTGAAGATGCATCCTTAGATGTGTTCGAATTGCCTATCAAAGACATTTATAAGGAAAAGTGCACTCGATATTTAGCGGCTCATTATGGCTCTCTTAATGTGCGTCAAACTCAATCTGAAACAGTTGGCCCCGTCAAGCGAAGCTATACTTCTGGAAATATTGATGATCGTAAAGGATTGGATTCAACTCCATATGGTCAGGAATATGCAAGGCTAGTCAAAAAATACAGTCGGAAAAGTATTAATTTAATGGTGTTGTGATGGAACTATTCGATGAAAGTGATAACCTATTTACGTTGATGGAGAAGCTCGAGGAATTAGACAAATATGCTATTGAAATTGGGATGTTTGGTTCTGATGATTCTTTCTATGCCATGATTGCAAATGTACATGAATTTGGGATGACGATTAAACCTAAAACCTCCAAAAATCTTGCCATTCCAGTACATGAAAATGCTGTTGGAAAAAGTCCGAAAGATTTTGGTGAGAGTTTAAAACCAATGTTCTCAAGGAAAAACGGTGAAAGCAAAGTATATGGGCTTGGCATTGAAAAGAGCCCTGGTAGCAATGAATTAGAGATGTACTTCGTGCTTAAAAAGAGTGTTAACATTCCTGAGCGTTCTTTTATTCGTTCTACTTTTGATGAAAAGAATGATGAATGGATGGATTTTTTAGAATCCCAGATTGAGAAGGTTTGTGAATTAGAAATCGATGTTAAAACGGTCTTTGAACGATTGGGGGCCAGGATTGTGGCGGACATCCAAAGGAATATGACGGACATGCGGTCACCGCGCAATGCACCTTTAACTATATCCAATAAAGGGTCCAGTAATCCTCTTATAGACACTGGAGAATTGAGACGACATGTAACATGGAAAGTGGTGAGCAATGATGTTATTTGAGTTTAAGGATATGCTGGAAGATTATGAATCACCAATACAAGTTGTGATTACAACATCAGATACTACCACTAATGCTGGTTATGACGAGGAAACAGGCGAGTCAATTAAAGGCACCATCGAAAACACGGAGCCGATAGATACTAGTGGGGTTGTTCTTCCTTATTCAGCTAATGAAATCTATCAGAGTGGTGGCCGATTAACTCAATACAGTCGTCAGCTCATCATTGACATGCAAATACCGCCAAAGTCTCTAGTAATACACGAGGGGCAAAAATACTCTGTTGAAAATAAGTCGGGTTACGAAGATTTTGCTGACTTTATACAGTACGAATTAAAGTGGGTGAGTGCTTTTGGCTGAGTATTTTGATTATAAAATTATCACAAGTTCGCTGATTAAGGCTGTCAGAACATTAACGAATTTTCCTTGTATTGAAGCAAATGGAACGGGTGATCAACCTGCTTATCCATTTGCAACGTTTAACATTACAAGTCCGAAAATCACATATGAACGAGATAACGATAACGCTCAATTTGAATTGGTTGTGTCCTTAACCTGGCACGATGAAAGTTCATTGAGCGTTTTAAATTTGGCTAAAAAATGCGAGTCCTACTTTAAATCGAGCCCAGGACGTGATTTATTTGCTGAAAAAAACGTCGTTATCGTCGATGTGACGGATTTTAATAGAAGAGATAATTTTATCTCGATTGAGTATGAGCGTACTGCCGGGTTTGATATAAGCATGCGTGTTATGGATCCGCACGCAGATGATATATCTGGAATGGAAGGAATCCAAATTAACTAAAACGGAGGAAATTATACATGGCACTAAAAGATGTAAATGTAGTCATTGATGTACTACATCCTGCAAGTGTAGCTGGTTTAGGCAGGCCTTTAATTTTGGCAGCAGGAAGCACAGTTAAATATGCGGAGTATAAATCAATTGAAGCACTTGAAGCTGATTACACTGATACGACAGCCACATATAAGCTGGCCCAAACGATTTGGGCTCAAAAAAATAAGCCGGAAGTAATTTGTGTAGCGTCATATGTGAAGGAGTCTCCTTCAGTAGGACAAAACCTTGGGGATGTAGTGGAAGCATATTACGATAAATCATGGCATTTTGCTTTGTTAGCTGAAGCCACTACAACGGAGCGTTTAGAATTGTCCAATAAGGTTGAGACACATGATTTTAAATTTGCGGTAGTACAAGTTGATTCAGTTGGGGAAATTGCCGCATTGAAAAACAATCCACATACAATTATCTATTACCATACTAATGATGGGGAGCGATTAGACGGGGGAGTCATTGGTGACGCGGCAAACCTTACTGTCGGTTCCATCACATGGAAGTTCCGGGACAATCTTAAAGGAATCACTCCAATTGAGATTAGCTCTCCGGATTTAGATGTGATCCATGCTGCCGGAGGGAATGCTTATGTTACCAAAGCTGGCGTACCTCAAACGAGTGAGGGCATCGTAGCTACTGGAGAGTATATCGATTTTTACCATGGACGTGATTGGATTAAAGCAAATATGGAAACAGACCTGCAAAAAATGCTTACCGATAATGATAAGGTGCCAGGTAATCCAAATGGCGTCTCTTTGGTAGGAGCTGTAGCAACTAGTGTTTTAACAACAGCTGGAAAACAGGGTATCATTGACCGCAATGATCAAGACCAATACGATTTTAATGTATATACGAACGCTTTTGCTGAAGGTAGCCAGGAAGATAAGAAAAAGCGGGTCTATTCGGGTCTATCGTTTGATTACAAGGCTGATAATGCCATCCATAAAATTAATGTGAAAGGTTCAGTCGTTGCTGATAACTAATCAGCACGGCTATTTATTATCAAAAATAAGGAGGATGAATTATGGAAGCAGCAATCTATGATGCTAGTTTAATCACCACAACTCTAAACAACATGATTGTCACAGGGTATAAAAAAGGAACATTCGTAACCGCTAATATGGATGAGGATCGAGTGTCAGTCGAGTCAAATGCACAGGGAGAGGCGTCCTGGTCATTAAATAACTCAAAACTGGGGACCGTCACTCTTACTCTTAATCAGACATCTCCATTCAATAAAATCCTAAATGGGTATGTAAATTCTAAAACATTCTTTCCAATTTACGTTGATGATCCAGTTAATAAAGAACGTCGCGGCGGTACACAGGGGATTGTTACTAAGTCTGCTGATGCGACATACTCTGATGGGATTGAGGCGCGTTCCTACACAATTAAAGTAGGGGATTTTGAAATAGTTAACTATTGATTATAAGGGGGCTGCGGCTCCTTTTTTTATTTTAAAAATAAGGAGGAATTTTATTATGAGTGAAAATCAAAAAGCAAAAGAAGAACAGGTATCAAAGTTTGGTAAGCAAGAGGTCCAAGAAATAGAAAACATTAAATACACGTTTCAATTTCCAGGAACAAAGAAAACTCAAGAAATATTAGACGAAGCAGCAAAAGGAGGAAACTTCAGTAATACCAAATACCACGAAGACATTATGGAGCATGTAATAGTGAAGCCTATTGGAGTGAATTGGGATTATTGGGATGAACATGAGGGCTATCGTGAGGTAATGGCCTTGGCCGATAACTTTCTTGGTCGACAACTCTAAGAAAAAGTCACCAGAAGAATATGAAATGATGTTAGCAAAAGACGAACTGTATTGGCTGCCCGTCATCGCAGGAATCGCCACTCGTGATGAAGTCGAACTCATGACAATGGATCAATTAGGGGTGGCTGTAGCCGCAGCTAACATGAAGATTAAGCTTTTTGGGAAAGGGGGTGGAATAGATGGCTAAATCTCTTCGGCAGACAACCATGAAAGTCAAAATAGATGTTGACTCTAAGCAATTAAAAACAGCTAATGACCAGATTGACTATACGGTTAAAAGTGCTGAAAAACTCGAGAAAGCTAGTGAAAAGAGTTCAAAAGCAATCGAACAGACAGGTGCGTCTGCCGTAAAGAGTACTGATTCTTTAAAGAAAAATGCCAAAAGTACAGAAAGTGTCCATAAAGAAAATGAAAAACTTTCGAAGAGTGCAAAAAACTCTGGTGATTCATTGAAAGATCAAGCAGTAAATAGCAACAAAGCAAAAGATTCAATGGATAATTTGGCTTCGTCTAGTGTTAAGTTGAAAGAAGTTTTTGCCACTATTGGTGCAGCAGCTTTTGCTAAACAAATGTATGATTTAGGGGCTTCCGCAATCCAAGTCGGCATGGACTTTGATAAGGGCATGAGCGAAGTTAAGGCGGTAGCTGAAGCATCAGCGAAAGACTTTGAAGCTATGAGAAAACAAGCAATACAATTAGGTGCAGACACCACAAAATCAGCAAAAGAAGTATCGGCAGGACAACTAGAGCTCGCAAAGTCTGGGTTGAGTGCAAAACAAGCAATGGCTGCAATCCCAGGGGCAATTAACGCATCCACTGCATCGGGTGAAGAAATGTCAGTAGCTGTTAGTGTTATGACATCTGCGTTGAATGGTTTCCAATTAGAAGCAAGCGAATCTGCCCATGTTGCAGACGTATTAGCGATGGCTGCGAACAAATCAAAAGCAGATATTAGTGATATGGGATATGCCTTTAAGTATGCTGCTACTCCTGCAAAAGCTCTTGGAATAACACTAGAAGAAACATCAGCAGCTACCATGATTATGACGAATGCTGGTTTAGCAGGAGAACAAGCTGGTACCTCTTTACGATCAGCATTAATTAGTTTGGCTAAACCATCAGAGGACGCAGGCAAAAAACTTGATGTATTAGGTGTAGCCATCACAAATAACAAAGGCAATATGCGTCCATTTGCTTTAATCATGAATGAGTTGCGTGATAAAACAGACAAGATGGGTAATGCCCAAAAGCTGGCTGCGTTATCTACCATCTTCGGGACAGAAGCTGCCACTGGAATGTTGTCTATTCTTGATAGTGCACCAGGCACAATGGAAAAATTCACGAAATCGCTAAAAGAATCTGATGGAGCGTCTAAAAAAGCTGCCGATACAATGACGGACAATCTTGCGGGATCTGTAGAAGAATTTAAAGGTTCCATTGAAAGCGCCTCAGTCAGTGTTTCAGATATACTCAAGCCCACTGTCCGAGAGGGCACAGAAGCTTTAACAGATTTAGTTGGTGGCTTTAACGATTTAAGTCCTTCAGCTAAGTCAATGGCAGTTTGGGGTGGAGTGATTGTTGGCGGTGTAATACCAGCTAGTATTGCAATTTATAAGGTGCACAAGGCCGTTAAATCTGTAAGAGAAGTGATGGGTGGAGCGAAAGGTTTTTTTGAATCCTACCGAAAACAAATGCAACTTACTGGAGCGCAAGCTGTTATTACGGCCAAAGAAATACAAGCGATGAATAAGGAAGTCACTGGCGGCAGTGTCCCGCCAAAAGGTAAAGGTAAGTCTGTAGGTACAGGGGGTGGTTCAGGATCATCTGGCGGCACAACTATTATTTCTACAGAAAAGTCAAAAGGCGGCACTAAACCGAATCACCTCATTGATCCTAAAACAGGCATGTTAAAGAATACTTTGGGTAATGGCAGTAAATTGAGTGTGTTAGGTAAAGGTTCGAAAGCTATTCCTGTACTTGGTACTGCCGTAGCAGTCGGTTCCTTAGCCCTCGGAGGCAAAGAGAATCTCGGTTCAAATACAGGTTCTATAAGTGGGGGTGCAGCAGGAGCCGCAGCAGGAGCAGCAATCGGAAGTTTAGTTCCTGGTATCGGTACAGCTATCGGTGGACTGGTTGGTGGTATAGCCGGTTCGGTCTTCGGAGAGAAGTTTGGGTCCTCTGTCCAAAAACACTGGCCTAACATCACGAAGAAAATCGACAGTTTTACAGAAAAGCATCCGTTACTAACAAAAGTAGCAGCTGCTTCTAACCCTATTTTAAGAATTGCACAGGGTGCTAAATCAGCAAAGAAAGATTTGGTGGATTCTTTAAAAGAGCCCCTTTCTTCAACTGTAGAATTCGGTAAAGGGGTTTCGAAAACTTCCGCAAAAGCTATCAATGATTACAAAAAACTATCTGATAAGGCAACGGAACAGTTAGATTTACTTTATTGGTCCGGAGATAAAGTATCTAAAAAGACAGCTAAATCCTTAAAAGCAAATTATGGGGCGATGGCAGATAGTATTCAAAAGTCCATGAAAAGTAAGTTTGGAAAGACCGAAAAGACCTTATCAAGTTTTTTGAAAGATTCAGGTTTATCTGCAAAAGAACAAAATGCAATTACGAAAAACGTCGAAAAAAACCATAAGAAACAAAAAGATACCGTTGAAAAATATCAGAAGCAAATAAATAAAATCATCAATAAAGCTTCTAAAGAAAACCGATCCATCACTAAAAAAGAACAGCAAGAAATCAATAAGCTGAAAGAAAAAATGAATAGCACAGCTGTAAAATCCTTGTCTAAATCAGCAAAAGAACAGAGAACTATCATGACTATATTGAAGGAGGATAGTGGTAGAATTAGCGCCAAGCAAGCTGCAGACGTGGTGAAGCAATCCAAAAAAGCTCGAAATGGTGCTAAAGAAGAGGCTGAAAAAAAATACAAAGAAGTTATAGCTGCTGCGGATACTGAGTATTACGATAATAAATCAATTAGTAAAGCGCAATATGAAGCTATTAAAGATAGTGCTGAAAAGACTAAGGACAAGGCCGTTGAACACGCAGAAGAAATGCATGAAAAGGTTGTAGAGCAAGCAAAAAAACAAGCAACAGGCCATCTTAAGCAAGTCGATTGGGAAACCGGTGAATCTCTATCAAAGTGGGAACAATTTAAAATTAACCTAGCTAAAAAGGTCAATTCGATATCAGACGGTATTAATATTGTTTTAAAGGCATTTGGGCTTGAATGGGAAATGCCAACATGGAACCCAAAAGGATCTTCAAGCTCCTCATCGGGAAAAAAAGTTGCTTCCAATGCAAAAGGAACAGGCTATCATCCAGGAGGCTTATCTGTCGTGGGAGAAGAGGGACCTGAGCTTGCCTATACCCCGTATGGAGAAGCTCAAATCGTCGGTGGAAATGGAGCAGAAATTGTCAACTTACCTCGTGGGGCAAAAGTTTTAACAGCTTCTCAAACCAGCCAAATGTTTTCAGGAGGCTTGAACGGATCCATGCCTGGTTATGCCGGTGGTATTGGTGGCTCGATAAAAGATGCTGCCGGTGCAATACAAGATGCGTCGGGTGCAGCATACAGCAAGACCAAAGATGTAGCAGGTTCTGTTTATAACAAAGCAAAAGATGTCACAGCAAGTACTGTTTCTACAGTCACCGAAATTACTGATGATGTGCTTGATTTCATTACGGATCCAAAGGTAGCCATACAAAACCTAATCAATAAAAATCCACTTAAAAATGACATGATGGGGATTGGCGGAGCTGCATTCAAAAAAATCAAAGAAGGCGCTGCATCTTTTATAGAGGATAAACTTAGTTTTAGTGGTGGAACTGGCATTACTGGAGGCGCGTCTGCATGGTCCAAAATGATTTTAAGAGCAGCTGCACAGACACAGACATCATTATCAGGTGGACAATTACAAGGGATCATCGCGCAAATCCAGCGTGAGAGTGGCGGGAATGAAAAAATCATCCAATCTGCAGCAGTGAATGACATAAATATAAGGAATAATAATCCTGCCCGCGGATTGCTTCAATACATCCCGCAAACATTTGCCTCGTATAAGTTAAAGGGTTTTAGCGATATTATGAATGGTTATCACCAGTTATTAGCATTCTTCAATAATTCGAACTGGAAAAAAGATTTACCGTATGGTAAGCGCGGCTGGGGGCCAACAGGTTCAAGACGTTTTGCTAAAGGTGGACAAGTTAATCAGAATGGACAAGTTCTTGTCGGTGAGGAAGGTCCGGAACTTGTAGACCTACCATTTGGATCTTACGTAAATAACAATAGAAAGACAAATGATTTATTAAATAAAAAAGGTAATTCTGATATTAACATTAATCTGAGTCCAACTATCCATATTAACCTGGAAGGCAGTAAAGGGGAAACGAACGAATCGGCTATTCAGCGGGCTGTTTCCAAAGCTTTAGAAGAGACTTTTAAAGATCTCCGTGGATTGTTTGATAGCGGGGTGGCTTATTAATGTCGAAAATCAACAATTACAAAATAGATAGTATGTCAGAATCGTTTTCTAATTCGGTAAACGTGACTTCTTATCCTGTAGAAAAAGGAATGCCGTTAAATGATTCGGTACAAAGGAATCCTAAGACTTATTCCATCAGTGGCAAGCTGTTAAATGATTCTTTTAAAAATAAGAATTCAAACGAAAAAAGAAAGAAGATAGAAAAACTCATGGAAAGTGGAAAAACAGTGAAGTACGTCGGCCGTATTAATGCATCTGATGTGCTTATCACTAGTTTTAGCGGGACATACAGCAGTACTGTATCGAATGGCTTTGAGTTTTCCGCAGAAATGCAACAGGTGCGGATTGCCAAAACACCATACAAGAAAAAAGCCACGAAAAAGAAGTCATCGGGGAAGAAAACAACCAAGAAAACATCCAGCTCCACTAAAAAATATCACGTAGTAAAATCTGGGGATACGTATTGGGGATGCGCTAGAAAGTATGGAACAACGGTTGCTGCATTAAGAAAATTGAATCCATGGCCTGATAGAAAAATTCCCATCGGAGTCAAAATGAGAATCAAATGAAGCGAGGTGGCACATGGCCAAGGAATACATTGATTTAGATGTGAATGAAGTTCCAGTCCAATTTGAAATTGATTTTGAGCAGGATACTTATACAATGGGAATCAATTACAATGAGTCATACGATTTTTACACGGTGGATTTATGGGATGCTGAGGGATACGTTATTGTTTTGGGCGAAAAGATGGTCCTTGGCCGTCCCTTGTTTGAATCTATTGTGGATGAACGCTTACCTGCACCCAGTATTGTCCCTCTGGATGAATCAAACGTGGCTACTAGCATCTCTAAAGCAAATTTTTATAAAACCGTCTTTTTAACGCTGGACAATGCGTCAGATGATCCATTCGACCAGGACATAGAAGATGGCAATAATTTGGGTGATATTAATGGCTGATATGCTATGGCAAAGGGTTATCAAGGCCACAATCAAGACAAGTGGAGGCATACTGACTTTTAATAATGAGGAATTAGAAGTACAATTTGATGTTACATTTGACGATGACTCGAAACCCAATGTAAATAAATTGATCGTCTATAACCTTACTAAAAGTACAATTAGTAAGATTAAAAAGGGCCAAAACGTTACCCTTAACGGTGGGTATAAAGATGACTATGGATTGCTCGTTGAGGGCAAAATCACCAAAGTTACCAGTAAGTATGAGGGCATTGATAAATTCACCACAATTATCTTTAAAGAGGGCACTGATTACTCGGGCATCAAGATTGATGCTGACATGGCGGATGCCCCTAAAAAATATTACGTATCAAAAAGGGTCAAGCTTAAGAAACCAATCACTACGACGAAGATAGGTAAAAACGGCCGTAAATATACCTCCACTATCAATTATAAAACCGTGAAAGTTGCGAAATGGCGAAAGCAAACCTTGAATATTACCTTTGCCAAAGGGATCAAAGCATCAACGATTATCAAAAAATTAACTGGACTGCTGGGAATCAAATTAGCTGAGTGTAATATACCGCGAGATAAGGTTTACAAAAGGGGCTATAAAGTTACTGGAAAAATCGAGAGTAAACTTAATACGGTTGTAAAAGACTGCGGGGCCTCTATGTACTGGCGGCGTGGAAAAGTGGTGATCAGGAGTATAGAGATTGGAAACGACGAACGTTTTACCTTAAAGGAATCAACAGGGTTAATTGAGACTCCTAGCCAATTTGAAGATGATGATATAAAAGGATATAGTGTCCGGTGTTTATTGCAGCATCGTATTACGACAGCATCTATTATCAACATTGACTCCAAAACCGCCAAAGGAAAGTACAGGGTCAAACAGGGAAGACATTATTACGACGGTAGTGATTTTATTTCGGAATTTGAGGTGATTGAATGAGTGAAGTAAGCAAGTTCTTCACCGGTTTTCAGAGAGAAACCCTGTTATCGGTAGCAACATTAGCTCCGGGCAAAGTTATAAGATATAACAATGCTGACCACTTAGCAGATATACAACCTCTCTTTTTGACAGCAGATAATGACGATAATCTTTATAAGCAATCGATTATAGAAGATGCCATCGTGTTGGATCATTGTCACCCTTTAGAAAAAGGGAATGTTATTTTTTATATGGCAGCCCAGCGCAATCTCGATAATCTAGATGGAGCATCATTTATTAATCCGGATAGCTTTGATTTATTGAGCAGCAATGATGCGGTTGTGGTAGGGAGGTATAAAGGGTGAAAACGTTAAAGGTTGTCGATGGCGACTTTGTCTTTGATGCAGCAGGTAATCTGGAATGGGTAAAAGGCGACGAAGAAATTGTACAAGGTGTCAAAATGAATCTGTCTGTCCGTAAAGGAGAGTTCGAGCTTGATGAATGGATTGGCCTTGACCAAAGCTTCTTAGGGGAAAGAAGTCCTAATGAAGAAGAAGTCATTGATAATATATTGGAGGCCCTGCAAGTTATGACTGATCAGGGAATTATTGAGGGGGCCGAGGATATTAACGTCACAAACCAAAATGGAGAGATGGATCTTTCCTTGCGAATACTTAAAACGGACGGGACCGAAATTAACTTAGAAGGGTCGGATTTTGGTGGCTCTGAATAAAAATGGATTTAGTCGAAAGACTTACTCAGATTTAGTAGAAGAAATGGAAACAAAATTTAGAGAACAGTTTGGTGAAGATACTAATCTATCTTCCTATACTCCGGTAGGCATAATCATGAGGGTTATGGCTTTTTTTTATGCGAAATTATGGGATGTCGTAGAGGCCGTGTACAACAGCCGATTTATCAAAAAGGCAACAGGCGTATCGTTGGACTATCACGGCAGTGACAAGCAACTCCCGAGAAATCCAGCGACCAACTCATATGTCCATTTGGTCTTTACTGGCGAGCCGGGTTATATCATACAGGCGGAGGAAACTTTTTCGACGGAGGGAGATATCCAGTTTGCTTTATTAGAGGACGTTGAACTGGATGCTATTGGGGATGGGATTGGAGAAGCAATCAGCGTAGACACAGGGGCTTATACCAGAGTCTTAGCTAACACGGTAACAATCCCGGTGGAGAGTGATGATAATATCTCCAGTGTCACAAATCCTGAACCAGCAACTGGCGGTACGGATATTGAATCAGACAGCTCCTATCAAGCTCGCCTTTTAAAATCAAACGAATCAAGTGGAAAGAGTACGGTATCAGCTGTGGAAGCTGCTGTTAATAATGTGACTGAAGTGCGTAGCGCCAATGTCATATTTAATAAGACTATGGAAACGGACTCGGAGGGGAATCCGCCGAAATCTCTCCACGCTTATGTGCTAGGAGGGGCAGGGTTGGATATAGCGCAGTCCCTATTTGACAACATTGGAGCAACTACGGATACGGTAGGCGCAGAGGTTTACCAGATAGCAGATCATTCAGGTGGCATCCATCCTATTCGTTTCGATTTTGCAGAAGAGGTGGAAGTGTCCGTTAAATTGAAGATAAAAACAAATTCTGAATTTGAGGCTGATGGTTTAACACAAATCAAAAACAAAATACTCGGCATAATCGGCGGAATAGATTCCAGTGGCGAAGAACTGCAAGGTTTGTCGATGGGGGAAGATGTCATCCTCTCAAAACTGATAGGAGCTGCTTATCAGGTAAATGGGATTGAGGATGTGGGGATAGAAATAGGTTCTGATCCTTTAAGCTTGATACCAAGTAATCTAGCCATCTCACCACGCCAGGTTGCTCGTACAGATGCTACATTGATTGAGGTGGCTTATGCTTAAGATAATGTTAGGCATGCTGACAGATGCCCTAGCTAAAAAAGAAACTTCTAATATTGGCAAGATCATGTTCGTCTTTAATGAACAATTTAATGATGTAAAAGATACACTCACCACAATGAATCAATGGATAGACGTTGGGAAAGCCCAGGGGAAAGAATTAGACTTCATTGGTGCTGACATTAATCAAAACCGAGGACTCGCTAACGATGCACAATACCGTATGCTGATACGGTCCAAGAGGGAGAGGGCAAAGAGTGCAGGAACCTGGAATGACCTTGTTGATACAATGGCAATCACGCTTAATTGCGACCCTACCAAGCTCTCTTTTAAGTCTGTCATTGAGAATGGCGGAGAGGAACCTCTGGCATTAATCGTCGAACGTATTCCAATAAAGGTAGTGAGTGATGCCCAGCTTACTACTAGCCAATTAATCTCATTGCTTGAACAAGTAGCCCCTGGAGATGTTCGTGTGGCAAGTGCTAATTTCGAGGGAACTTTCAGATTTTCTTCAAATCATGAAATAGAGACAAGTAAATATGGATTTTCTAGTAATGGCACCGACGGAGGAACGTTAGGTGTTATTTTTGTTCCTGAAAACGATACGATTTTACCGATTTAAAGGAGAGTGATAAAAATGTCTTTTAAAAAAGAACTACCCGAATGGAATGCCCCAGGAATAGTACCATCAGAAGAAGCAAAAAAGAGTGGTTGGGGTCCGAATCAGCATCCGCCAGCTGATTGGTTCAATTGGCAATGGAACTTAACCTATCAAGCTTTAAAAGAGCTACAAGAAAATGCACAACACATAGATGATTCAGTCTCCATAGCAGATGCTTCATTAACTCAAAAAGGAATTACACAGCTTAATGATAAGGTAGATTCAGACAGCACTACACAGGCTGCTACTGCAAATGCGGTTAAGAAAGTGAATGACGCAGTTATGACGCATTCGGCGGATGAAGTGAAACATATCACTGCTGCAGAGCGAACTAAATGGAACAACCCGGCAACCACTGCAGCTAAAATTACAATAGCAGATACAGCTAACCTTTTTACAGCAACAGATGTGGAAGGTGCACTGAAGGAGCTTTTTACAAATGCCAATAATGGTAAAACGGATATCGCGTCCGTTATTGGGAGTCCGGCAACAAGTGCGGATACCTTCGCACAATTAAAAGCGCATATCCAGAACGCAAAAACCAAGGCAGCAACAAATTTAACGGCAAAAGGGACTAATGCTATCTCTACTGAAACACTAGATGCTTTAATGACCAAAATTGCAAGTGTAAGTACAGGTAAAAAATATGCCTCTGGAGTAGCAAAAACAAATTACTATGATGTTATTAATGTAAGAGGATTGGGTTTTAGACCAAAAATAGTTCTCATTACTTTTTATTATTCAGAGGCAGGTGGATATTCATACTCTTATATGCATGACTTTGAAACCTATGGGAATTTCATAGGTGTGCGTACCGTCGTGACTAACTCAAGTGGGAATTTTAATGGCTTTAGTTCAATTCAAAGAAGAACCGATAATTTCACTAACGATTTTTATAGTGATGGTTTTGATGCATCTTTAGCTAACAATACGTCAAGTGCTAAATGGTATGCTTGGGAATGATAAAAGGATAAAGGGGGCTTTGTTAAATGAAAATTGGTAGGAGAATTTATTATGAAAAAGATACTGGAAATCTAATTATAGATACAGGAGAGCGTGAAGGATATGTGGAATCAAGAACAGTTGAACAAGACATCGCAACCTTCACTGTACTATCCGAACGCAACCGTGAAACCTTCGATATGATTGAATTGGCATTCGGGGAATACGGACAGAATTTTGCAGAGTGTAATGGGTACCGGGTCAATCGGAAAACGAAGAAGCTGGAGTTTTCTTATCCTGAACCGGGCGAACCAGAAGCGCCGCAAGTATTCGGGCCCCCTTTGACGGAACAAATTGAGGAATTGAAAGCAGAAAACACTCTATTAAAAGCACAAAACCAAGCAATTAGTGAACGGACGGATTTTCATGAAGATCTTATCGCAGATATGGCGATGATGATCTATCAGTGATAATCCGTTTTTTAATACAATTTTTAATAAAGCTTATAGGAGATGATAATATGATGGCATTATTTTTTGCACAACGCGTAATTTTAGGAAAAACGGAATTTAATGATGTACCTTCTACTTTGAAGCCAGGCGTTTATGAAAATTTAAAAGATAGTGGCGTTGAGTTCTTGGTAGGAGAATATCAACCGCCAACAGCAGAGTAACGGAGTAGGAAGATAGAGCTAAAGTAGTACTTTTTATTTAGTTATAATATACTATTTGTGGGATACACGCTCTTTTTGTCGAATATTAGTTATCATAGATTTTAATAAAGGAGAATTTTATGTCTAAAAACCTTAGAGAAATATTATTAAACTATCGACACAGAAACATTTTAGGAGTCGAAGTGCATGTTATGGGGGAAAAAAAAGGAAAGGTGGTATTCGATGGAAACTATAAAATTTATAGTACAATTGAAACAAATTATAGTAGGTTAACTATAGATTGGCCAATAACTGGTGTTTTACCTGGTGAGTATCAGGAGCATTACACCGAAGGTAGTAATAAGTACCCTGTGGACATTAAATATTTTGAGGAAGAAGATAAAGTCCATTTGTCTGGAAAATATTCAGGTGATTCGTATAAGATAGTCGTTCACTTACCTGAAAAGAGTTCTTACTAATAAATTTTCAAATTTAAAGAAGCATCCTTCGTGGTGCTTTTTCTTATGTCATTTTAGGAAGATATTATGTATTAAAAAATTTATTCTACTTCAACTAACGAATCAGAACTGTTGAAGAAGAATTAATGTGGTCAATTTCTTGAGAAATCAACGTAGAAATTTGCTTAATATATAAAATTTCTTTTTTGGCCGGATTCCTTTCTTATTTTTAAGCATTACGTTTCTTATCTTGCTAACATAGAAATATTTCCCTTTAAGTTTTTTAAATTTACCCGATAGTAGTAATAGGCATGAATTTACAAATGGTAGGTATATAGTTATCGGTAAATCGGACTTACTAGGAAAATAAGTGGGTTTTTTGCCAATGTTAGATTACTTAAGGAGCGTTCTTAATGAAGAAATTACTATCTTTCTGTTTTGTGATGTTATTAGTACTAAGTGGATGTGAGAGTGACGAGGAAAAAATAAAAACGGGTGTTAATAAAATACAAGAAAAGTTGAATACAATTATTTCAGAGTCGGAAATTTCCGACTTTATTGAAGGGGATATTAAATTCGAACGTTACGATACAATTATTAGTGAGGAAAAGACAGTTTTTATGTATAACATTGTTATACCCATGAAAGCTTCTTATCTACAGTTGAAACCTTCAGAACAATATAGATTACTTAAAGAGCCCACCCAAAAGATATACGACTACCGGGGAGATGCACCAGATGGTAGGCAGATCTTAAGGGATTATGAAGTTAATGAGGAAAGAATTAAATACGAGTCATTGGTTCTTACCTTTAACAAAGATGACAATTATAATATAAGTTTAAATAATGAAGAAGTAAAAGCATTCAATCGTGATAATAATGGAGACCTAAGCAACGTAGTATATGGAACTATAGGGAATGAAAATTATGTCATTCTCAACACCGGTGAGTTATTACATGAAGGTGAATATAGAGATATTGGAAATTATGCTCTTAAAGATTCTACTAGTGATCAATCAACTCAAACCCCTAGCCGAAATACAGAAAATGGATGGAATAGCCTATCTTTAAATCAAAAATCTAATAGGGTTTCTCAACACTTACTACAACTACAAAATCAGGGATATACAATTAATGTTAATGAAGATTATTTTATAAAATCACTTGATGCTTATTATGAAGGTGGTGAAACTGATTTTACAAGCATAGGCGAAGCTATTCAAATGGTTGGATTGGCAGGAGGAGCTATCACGAATTAACTATGTGATAGTTTAATAGAAAACTAAAGTCGACAGAAATCTGTTGGCTTTTTTTGTTGCGTATCTGGAAGATTATACGCAACAAAACAAACACCCATAGAGGTGTATTTTTATCTTTAGGAATCAGAATCAGAAAGGTACCTTAACTATCGAATAAAAAACAATCTTACTTTTTATTTTTCTGTTTTAAATGTTGTCTGTGTTCTAATTTAATGTAAATATACTATTTATTACCTTATAATAGTGATATCGGTATTTTAAAAAAACACAAGGTGGAGAAGCTATGAATATGCACGAAGAAGCAGTAAAAAATCTTAAAGTAAGCTCTTTAGAAAAGGTGATTGATCGATTAAACAAAGATGATTTTTATACTGATGAACATGGGATATTATCAAAAATGTTGATAAAATATGCGTCCGAAACACTATTCCGAAGGTTGGAGGATATGGGGGTCGACTATGAATTAAGAATGGTTTGTAAATATTATAATAGCCACGGAGAAGTGAGTGCAATTTATAATGCAGATGTTTTTAATAGTGGGATTGATTTTATAAAATTAGCATTAGATCCTTTTGTTGAAATGCAAGAAAAAGTATTTAAAAATACAATAGAATGATTCTTGTTAATTAGAATTCTAAAAGAAGAAATAAAAAGTCCACATGTTATTATTTTTGACTTTAAGCTGAAATTAAAATAGTGTGTAAGTAGATAAAGGGGGGGAGTTATTATGATCGAACGGGTTATAGTTTATTTAGAGTATCCTGAAAGTATGGAAGGCATAATAAGAATAGAATCTGTTACGGCTCTTGACATAAATGGCAAGGAAATTAAAAATATAGCAGACTTAGTGGATAATCAGCCGTTCTATTCTGAAGAAGAAGTAACTAATTTTATTTCTAAGAAGCTATTAATTTCTACTGATGGTATAGAAATTTATTGAGTGAAGGAACGTCTTTTACTAATTTTTAATGTGTGGCGCTTTAAGTGAACAATATTAATATAGAAAAGCCAACTCTAAGTTAGGCTTTTTTATTATACCTGTACAAAAAAAACACCCTTTGAGGTGTATTTTTTTGGGTAAATAGATAGCGTTTTAAAAGGGGGAATGGGTATTGGAGGGGATGGAATTGGAAAATAAGGTACAGGAACATGATGAAAAATTTAAAGCAGTAGATCAAGAGCTTGAGAGTCATCGTGAACAGCTTTTGCAGTTAAAGCAAAATGATGAAAAGTTTCAGCAAGATGTATCTCTACTTAAAACGAACCTTGCTAAATTACAGTCAGGACAAAGCAGTTTAGAACTCACGGTAATGAAGGGGAATGAATCGACAAGGGACCTGGTCAACGAGAACAAAGTGATTACAAATAAATTGCTTGATCATGTTATTGGAAAAGATGCACAAGAGCAACAGTCAAACATTGAAACTAGAAAACAGAAGTGGGAAATCATGGGGAAGGTTACTGTCGCTGTATTTGGGGGTAGTGGCGTTCTTTATTTAATTTTACAAGCTTTTTTACCATAAGGAGGAATGAATGTGGAAAACGAAATTATGCAGCAAGTATTAATATTTACAACTATTTTAGCACCTATAGTCACAGCACTTGTTCAAGTCATTAAGGGTACCGTCAAATTACCAAACAATGCGTTGCCTATTGTAAGTTTAGTTGCTGGATTAGCAATAGGATCCGTAGCTTTTCCGTTTACAGCTATGGATATCACTTTAAGGTTATGGGCCGGGGCTTTTGCAGGTTTAGGTGGGACTGGTCTTTATGAAGTTTTCACAAATCGTATAGGAAATACAAAATAAGCTGCCTTCGGGTGGCTATTTATTTTGAAGGGGATGATTGTCATGTGATAACAAATCAGTGTACATCCATTCATATTTAGATAACAGACAACTATTCTAATAAAGGTGGTAATTAACATGGTTAAAATTTATATTGATCCAGGTCATGGTGGAACAGATCCAGGTGCGGTAGGTAATGGCTTAAGAGAGAAGGATTTAACATTACAAATCGCTACAAGAATTAAAGATATACTTGCAGGTTATAAGAACGTTTCTATTAAAATGAGCCGTACAGGAGATACCTACCCATCATTATCAGCACGGACAAAAGAAGCAAATGCTTGGGGAGCTGATTTTTTCTTGTCCGTCCATATTAACGCTGGTGGCGGCCAAGGATATGAGGATTTTATTTACACGTCTAGCAGCAAGGATACAAAAACGTATCAGGATAATATCCATGCAGAAATAATGAAGCTTATTGACATGAAAGATCGTGGACAAAAGACTGGTAATTTACATGTGCTACGGGAATCCAAGATGTCAGCTATATTGACGGAAAATGGGTTTATCGACAACGCTTCAGATGCATCCCGGCTTAAAAAGAGTGCATTTATCGAAGCTCTTGCACAAGGGCATGTGAATGGGATAGTTAAGTCTTTCAATCTGGAAATGAAGGATAATGAGGTATCTGGAACCAACGGAAATACTCATACCGTTGTAAAAGGCGACACACTTTATTCCATTGCTAAAAAATATGGAACGACTGTGGCTAATCTGCAAACTCTCAATCCTAAAGTGGATGCTGATTCACTTCAAATTGGCCAGAAACTTATTGTTAGTGGTTCAGCTGCTACGTATCACACAGTTTTAAAAGGCGACACTGTATCTGTTATTGCCACAAAATATGACAGCACGGTTAATCAAATAAAGGATTGGAATAAACTTGATAGCAAATACACGATTATCATTGGTCAAAAACTCCGTGTGAAATAAATGGAAGTGGCCCTTGAAAGGGGCCACTTTCTTTATATAATAAATTATTTAAAAAAATTTAGGTAATTCTGGTTTCCCACTTCGACGAATTCTTGATCTGCGATTTCATTAAAAGAAAAGTAGCTACATTTAGTATGTAATACTCCTTTCATAATGTCGTCCATCATATCTTCTTGCCCTATCTTCAATTCTTTCATAGACAGTGAGGTTTAATCTTCATAAGGATAAAAGTCTTTGAGGAATTTTTGAGAATAAAATCATTTAGCGTTTATATTAATAAACAAATCCTTATAGATAAGGTATTTTAATCTATAATCAAAATAAAACCCCATTAAAGGGGTTTCAGTGAAGAATATGTCCATGTTCCTTAATATGTTCAACAAGTCCACTAAATTTGTTTGTTCCAAATTCAATAACTTCAACATTTTGATATTCCTGAAACTGCTCTAAGGCAAGGCTATATCCAAATTTTTGTGGATTAGTTGGCGGTTTTACAACCGCATAAAAAGGTGATTCTTTATATTGTTCAACTTTTTCTTTTATAAGTAGAGCATCTCGCCACAGTAGTCCTTCTTTGAAATTATCCTTTGAATTATCTGTGAATTTGATGGTTTGAATCAAATTAGCGGAGCCATTCTGGAACCCATAATCAATTGGAAATGGGAAATTAGGAATATCAACATCTTTTCTAATAAAACTATCTACACCAGCTTGTTTAAATTTGTGCCAAACAGAGCTGACGAGTGGTTGATCCCTTTTTTCAAGATAATCTTCTTCAAATACATAAAAATTAAATAAATCATCTAGTTTTTCATAAGGGTCTTCTGCTAGTAAAGGTGTTGGATTTTTGATTTGAAACTTATTAAAGTTCTTATAAACTAAAGAGTCAAGAAATTCAAATGTAATAGGGATATCTAACTTAGAATCTAACATGTGGCCATCTAAAGATTTGAAATGCCTATTTAAGTTATTTCTAAAATGTCTGAATTCATTTATTTGATTCACAGTGATTAGTTTATTGAGTTTTTGATAATTCTTCAAAAAACGTGCCTTTAAAATACCCTTTTCTGGACAATGTAAAATTACACCGATATTAAATATTTCTTGCTTTATTTCATCAGGCATATATTGAATTACAACGAACTTGCAAGCAGTCCCTGCCATGGTAATACCTCCTTTTTCCATAATGGAAAGTAACCACCGTTTGTTAATGTATTAATAGTATATTTTACAGTGAATTGCCTATCTAATACAAATCTTTTTAAAGCTTCAATTTCAACAGAGTTTATGCCCCAATTTTTAGGTACTTTACTTAACATTATAGTCAAATCATTTACGTCTATACCTTCTATTTTATTTATAATATTTAAAAAGGGGTTGGTCCCAGTTGTTAAATCAATGTGTCCTTTAATTGCATCATAAATTATTCCTAATAAATTTAGGTGAACTTCATTGAATGTACGTAGAAGATGTAATCTTTGCGGATTACCTTCAGGACCAAAAAAGGCGTGGCCATGATCAATTATCTTCATGTGATAACTGTTATACCCAGTAGATGTTAAAATGAAATTACCCTCATTATTGGTTCGGTCACCATTATGAATTAATGCATCAAAAGCAAGAATTTCTGGGAATACTTCTTTGTTATCCACTTTATTAAAAAGGGTTATATATGGTTCATTTAAAGTTCCAGTAGCTGTGCTATTATCCTCAATGTCCTCTTTTAAGAATCCAATTTTAATACCTGGGGTTAAACCAGGTACAGAAGGGTATAAATCACACAATTGTGAACTGATGTTAATAAGCCTCATTTCAGGCATGGGTAATCCTAAGTGGATTGCAAGATTGTAAGCAAAGTATTCATTTAATAATATTCTATTAAAATTAATTGGATGATTAAACTTGACTAAATAAATATTGTTATCATTACAATGAAAAAACTTTGGTTGTGTAACTCCCCTGCTAGCAGTATTTAATAAAAGTTCTGCTTCAATCATTGCTTCCTCTCCTATAAAATCTTTTTTTTATGTTACATGATAATTCTAGCTCCACTTATTTCCACTCCTTTTAGTTGGAAAGGTATTAGTATTTTGTAGTATTTTTCTAAGGTGGTTAAATTTTTTAGTAATTTCATAACTTAAAAAGTGGTAATATAATATTTTAAAAACTCTAACTTAGTAAGTTCTCCTTCTAACTAAGAGATATAAATATAAAAATAATGGCTTTAATGGCCTTATTTGGGTCGTAGAAAGATACAGGAGCTACGGGTTGTATGTTAAGATTACTAAAAAAATACAAAAAAATCACCTAATATTTGATTGAATGTGAAAAATAATGAAATATAAATGAAATTAGAGAATTAGTTTCTTCTATATAAATAGATTCTGAATAGGAAAGAAAAAATATGAATTATATTGGTTTGGGCGGTTTTATATTTGAAGTTCATATGTGAGATTGTGAGACAGTAATTTTAAAGTAAGATTCATGGTTATTTGTTCAATTTATTTTATGTAATTAGAGAAGATAAGATTTTAGTAAGTTTATTCTCACTTTTTTATTTGAAATTAAAAAATTGGTACTTAATTAAAAATGACCACATTTTGACCACCAAAAAACAATATAAAGTCGAAAAGAGTTAAAAGAAATTTTTATTATTATAATAGAAACCTTGATAATTAAGCAAATATGTATAAATTTGAAAACATATGAAAACCAAAGATATGTTCCGCACACAAGTTCACCCTTGGGAACGCGAACAATATATGAGCACGTATTAATTCTTTGAACCCTTGACGCTCTAAGCGTTGAGGGTTTTTATTTTGTGGGTGAATACTTTATATTTATGTTTACTTTTTAAATACACAAAACACCCACACTCAACTCACGACAAAACTTTGTTTATATATGCACCGAAATTGTTCACTTAACCTTTAGCCCTACTACATCAGTATTCACTATCAATTTTATGTCGCAGTTCAACTCTCAACTTATAAGTTGAGAGTTGAACTTTAATCTTAGTGAAAGATGTTATTCGTTTTTTCTTCGGTGATGCCGATAATAGGGGTTTATTTTAACTATATTATTTTTCCCTCTATTCAACTAACCGAGCAGGATAGGTAAATAAGAATAGGAGGAAAAAAGGATAATAAATAGAATATCAATATCAATCATATAAGCAAGAAAGGTAGATTAGGCTCAATATTTCAACTCTATTTTTAAGATCGCCCCTCATTTTTATAACATTAAAGAAAATATAAAATGTGCAATTGATGAACATGTAACCTTAACAAATGGGGATTAAGCAAATATTTACTCAAACAAACCTTGGAATTGCTTTGTTATTCTGTTAAAGCGCGCTTATCTGTAATATGATAAACACCTTTGTTGAAAAAAATGATTAAGTCCTTAACAGTAATTTTAAATAATTGGTATTAAGTTTAAGGAGGCTCTAGAGTGCTTAACTTAGAGATTAGAAGGCCAAGAACTGAGGATATAAAAGAGTTAAATCAATTTTTTAGAACAGTAATAACTGATATATTTATTAAAGAAGGTATAGGGGATAAGCTAGAGGACATAGAAAACGAAATTGAAGCTAAGAAAACCTACTTAGAAAGTGACTTGGAAAGTAATGGTGAAAAACGATTTTTTCTGATTGCTTTAGATGGAGATAAAATAATCGGTACAATTGAATACGGTGCAGCAAGCGATCTTATAAGTAAATGTACAGATAATGCTTTAAAAAATCTAAACGAGGTGGGTACAGTATTTGTGGATCCTGACTCCAAAGGAAGGGTATAGGTAATTTACTATTAAATAAAATATATTTGACACTGCATAATAAGGGTATAGAAGAATTTTGTTTAGATAGTGGATATATAAGTGCACAAAAAATCTGGAAAAAGAAATATGGAGATCCTGATTATTTCTTAGAGAATTATTGGGACGAAGGCTATCATCACATGATTTGGAGACTCATGGTCGATGATTTATTAAAATAACCTACCTCCTTTTATTGTTTTCTTTTCAGTATTTTATGGAACTTTTATTAGACTAAATAAGCTATAAGAAGCTGTTTGGTTATTCCATAAAAGGGCGCTTTAATGGCACAACTGAACTTCTACTTTATCTGACGGGCTTTATTTTATTTATATTAACTTTGATACTTTCTAAGTATGTTTCACACGACTTCTTATAAAGTAAAGTTAAAATTAAGTGTCATCGTGAATTAAAAAGGTCAAGTAAGTTTAGGAAGAAAGGGATTGTATGAATAAATCACATTTTACTTTACCTTTATTGTTATAATTACCTATATAGATAATAAAAAGGAAGTGAGCTCAAATGGATAATGCTAAGTACATAGAAGTGGTTTTTGAGAATTGTGAATCAATTGTCATTCCAACAGAGCGTGTTTTAGGTCTAACATATGCTGAACTAACACCTTTAAAGGATGATCATGCATTAGAAAATTCTTATCATAGCAGCCGTATAGATTTAGAAATTTCATATACGCACCAAACAGAACTTGAATACTCCCCAACGGATAATGATGATCTTCTTGGTGCATATATTAATAATCCTTCAAGTAATAAGGTGGAAGACAGACCTAATATTCTAGGGCGGTTATTTAATTACCATGACATTGTGTACATCCAACTATTAGATTCAGATGAAAAGCCCCTAAAAAATATTTATGTACCTTGGTACGAAGAGGATCAAGATGATAATCGCTATATGAAGATACATAAAGAAGAAGGATCATTTACAATTGAAATTAAACCAGAATAGTTATGTAAGCAATTTGTTCTAGATACTATACAATAAGTAATGATTTATGTGCATATATTACTTATTGTATAATCATAATGAATAAATTACATATTATATCCGATAAAACCGTTCTTTTAACGGGAGGTGCAAAGGGTGAACAAGCATAAAGCCCGAGAGACCAGGATTGTATACAGTTCGGCAATTTTCTATTGGTTATCATCTGAAAGCTGGTGTTAATTTCACTGATATTAAATATTACTTTCTTCCAT
Source organism: Peribacillus sp. NPDC046944 (assembly GCF_050272735.1). Classification (NCBI taxonomy): domain Bacteria; kingdom Bacillati; phylum Bacillota; class Bacilli; order Caryophanales; family Bacillaceae; genus Peribacillus; species Peribacillus sp. NPDC046944. Next base: position 69,414 of record NZ_JBNNML010000009.1, on the reverse strand, counting down.
ATAAGAGTCCCCAAAACAAGCCTTTGTTCTTTCAACTATGCTAATCAATATTCGTTGAATTACCCACAGACTGCAGCTAATAATTTTTGAATATCATAAATACTTTTATCTTTTTTGAATTGTTTCGATACAGCTGGTGTTTGTGCACCTGAAATCCATATTTTTAATTCTGCGTCTAAATCAAAGTGTCCAGCAGTTTCTACGCTGAAATGGGAAATGCTTTTAAAAGGTATGGAATGGTATTCTACCTTTTTGCCAGTAATTCCTTGCTTATCCACTAATATAAGGCGTTTGTCTGTAAATACAATCAAATCTCTTATTAATTTAAACGCAGCATCTACATCCTCACCATTCGCTAGAATCTGTTCTAGTTCTTTTATTGCTTCATCTTTACTTATCGTTGAAGCATTACCGATTAATCCATCTAAGAATCCCATGCTATTTCCTCCTTAAAACTTGGTTTTACTCTAAAAATCCGTGTTTAATTTTTGACTTATATTTAAAATAGGTAAAAAAACCTAAATAAATAGTAGCACTATTGAATTAGTATTGTAAGCGGGCAATTTTGGTCATTTTATCTTTAATTGGAAGTGTTGTTGAGGGGAACCGTATAACTTCCTTTATTCTTGTATTACTTTGATTATAAATACAAATGATCTATTTTTGACTAGTAATGACTCATTCAGTGGTTTCATTTATATTATCCTGACCAATATAAAAATTAGTGTATTCGTTTAGTACAAGTTACCACCTTACTTCATAAGCTACACTGTAAGTACTAAAACTAATTAAAGGTGGGATTTTATAATGAGTTGTAATTGTAGGAAGTGCCGTGAACAAAGGGAAGAAGTGATTACTAGCCCAACTGAAACGGTTGTTAATACCAGAGTGAATCGACGGGTAGTGAAGCATATACACCCTACTGAAGTTATCAATGTAAATAGAACCATTGTTAGAAATGAACATTATTATCCTGTAAGGGAACGGGAAGTATATGAAACAGTGGAAGAAAATTTAGACTGCGGAAGCAATGTTAATAACTCTAATCGTTGCAGACCGTTTTGGAATAGATAATTAACATGTAGGGCACTCATCAGACATGAGTGCCTTTTCTTTTTAGTTTCAAAGAGTAGAACATACTTTTATGTAATAATCATTTGAATTTAAAAGAATATATGCTGTACTGTCATTCTAATAAGGGCCATACCTGTATTATGCAAGTTCTTTAGTCGTGTATCACTGCTTTGAGGGTAATCAAATGACATATGTACAAGCATTTATAGGGGACATACATAGAATTAATAGGAGGTGATAATTATGGTGAAAATATATATTGATCCAGGTCATGGGGGGGAAGATTCAGGCACTATAGGAAATGGATTGAAAGAAAAAGATCTTACATTAAAAATTGCTAAAAAAATCAGGGAGTTTCTTGCACGGTATAAGAATGTATCGACAAAGATGAGTCGTACAGGAGATACGTATCCGTCCTTATCGGCACGGACAAACGAAGCAAATGCTTGGGGAGCTGATTTCTTTTTGTCCGTCCATATTAATGCCGGTGGTGGACAAGGATATGAAGATTATATTTATACATCCACTAATCAGGTTACTAAAAAGTACTAGGATAATATCCACGCTGAAATTCTGAAACTTGTGGATTTGAAAGATCGTGGGCAAAGAACGGGAAATTTACATGTGCTTCGGGAATCCACTATGCCTGCTTTATTGACTGAAAATGGCTTCATCGATAATGTTTCTGATGCCTCTAAGTTGAAAAAGAGTGCTTTTATTGAAAATTTAGCTCAAGGACATGTCAATGGAATCGTTAAATCATTCAATTTGAAAAGGAAAGAGGAGGTACCAAGTAACACTCACATGATTGTAAAGGGTGATACTCTTTATAGCATTGCCATAAAATATGGAACAAGTGTGTCTAAACTTTTAGCTCTGAACCCTAAGGTTAAACCCAATTACCTTGAAATCGGTCAAAAACTGCGAGTGAAATGATAGCTCTGGATGGTGAATGAAACAATATCAAGTACTTCGAGATACCACACTACACACCATATCTAATCCCTTCTCTTATTGAGATTAAAGAAGTTGATTAAGTGAATTGTAGAAATGGCTGTCATATATGTAGATAATCTGAAAATATCGTTGGTGAAATCAAAAAGGTGCCGAAATGTTTTATCATGGGCAATCCCATTTATTGAGAATGGTTGTTTTATGCTTATTATTCGCTTTTTATTCCAATAAATATAATGGTCACTCCTATAAAGATGCATGAAACTTTAAAGAGGGAAAGCTTTTCGGTCATCCCGAATAAACCAACAGCTGTTGTACTAATAAGTATTATAGGCCCAACGAGTGCGAGGGAACTATTCACAACCAACGCTTTTTCGATATCATTAAGTCTTAACATGAGTATAGCTGCGAATATTTCTATACTTCCCGAAAGCAAACGAAGTAAACCCATTATAAGAACGGCTTTTTCAAAAGCTATAAACATGATTTTCCCCTCCGAACTTTTGTGCACGTTTATCTTATGAATCTATTTTAAAAAATAGGACAACTTTATCCTATCCCGGTGGTCGTTCCATTTGAAAATACCCATCGTTATGGACTTTATGAAGGGGGTCAGGTGGAAGTCAGGTGACACGGTATCTTTCTTGGCTAAACAGTACGATAGCCGATAGATACCAATATATATATATATAATAAAAGTCGGTCAGAAATTACGTGTTAAGGGAGTATGTCAACGGAGAGAAAAAGTAGGAAATCTTATGAGTGTTGTACCAAGCGCTATATCTTTCATATTGACGGTATGTCCTCAATAGCCTAGGATGTAATGGTATTCGTTTGAAGGAGGGCCCCATATGACTTATAAAACGCTATTGCTTACGCTTCTGTTCTCACAGGGGTTATTCTTCGGTGGTCTACCTATTTTTCTTCAACTCCTATTCTATTTGAACCCTTGGGTGATCATGGTTGTATGGGTTTGTATTGTAGTCTCTGTGTTGATAATCGTCTTATTGGTCAGGGGGGAAACAATAAAACTACCCCGATTGTATTGGCAGGTAGCGATAAGTGGTTATAGTTTCTCTTTGCTAGTTTTACTTTTCTTCCGACCTGAAGGACAGGAATATTCGTATAACATTATCCCGTTATCTACAATCAGCACTTATTTGACTGGTGATTCGAATTGGCTTGTTTCTTTTTATAATCTAAGTGCCAATATAGGATTATTCATTCCATTTGGATTGTACCTGCTATCCAGAAAGGGAAAAAAGATGACCGGTATTCCAAGATTTCTTATTCCCTTTTTCTCAATCTCAATCATAGAAATATGCCAGTATGTTTTTCAAAGAGGAAGTTTGGATATAGACGATCTGATCTTGAACCTTATTGGGGTATATTTGGGATATTTCTTGTATCGTTGGTTCGTGAAAGTGATAGATATTATCCCCGCAAAGCGGAATGCATAATGAAAATCCGGTAGAGTCCAGTAACATACAGTTTTGACGAAAAACAAAAAAAGCCAGCTTGTCCATGATAGGAGAAGCTGGCTTTACATTTGTTAACGTAAGCCTTTCATAAAGCCTTGAATCTTTGGTGATATTGCCAATAGGATAAATCCTAAAATCAATGAAATGATTCCGATAGCCCCGAAATAGACCATTTCCGTGTCCGCAGAGTAAAATCTTACAATTTGAGCATTTAATGCTTGTGCTGCTGCATTGGCTAAGAACCATAAACTCATCATTTGTGCTGAGAACGCAGATGGAGCAAGTTTAGTCGTAGCTGACATACCAACAGGTGACAAGCATAGCTCTCCAATTACTACAAGGAAATAACTAAGTACAAGCCATAATGGGCTAACTAATGAACCGGCTCCTCCAAAATAAGAGGGAACCAAAATTACTAGGAATGATAAACCAGCAAAGAATAGGCCAATTGAAAACTTTTGAGGTATAGTTGGCTGACGTTTCCCTAATTTAACCCATAACCATGCGAATAAAGGAGCTAAAGTAATGATGAACAATGGGTTTAAAGATTGGAACCATGCTGGTGAAATGTGAAAACCTGCAAATTCTAACTGTGTCCGTTTATCAGCATAATTTGCTAAAATAGTTGAGCCTTGTTCTTGAATGGCCCAAAACATGACAGCTGCTATAAATAAAGGGATATAGGCTAGTAAACGTGAACGCTCAACAGATGTTGTTTTCGGACTACGGTACATCACAATAAAATACATGGTAGGAATTAGAATTCCAAGGATACCAACAAGCCCGATGAAGCTATTAAGTGTTAAGAGACCATTTGAGATAGCGATTGCACAAATGATGGCAATAATTATGATAGCTAGCCCAATCTTAGTGTAAACAGATTTCTTTTCATTCGGAGCCAAAGGATTGACAGGGGTTATTCCTGCAAGTCCAAGATTTTTTTTCTTTGTAGCCATGAAGACGATTAATCCAATAAACATACCAACGGCTGCAATGCCAAATCCAAGGTGGAAATTGTAATTCATTCCAACTGTTCCGACAATAAGCGGAGCAATGAATGCACCCGTGTTTATTCCCATGTAGAATATGCTGAAACCAGAATCTCGACGGTTATCGTCTTCTGCATATAGCTCTCCAACAATACTAGATACATTAGGTTTTAAAAGACCTGTACCTATAACGATTAGTATCATGGAAACGAAGAACATGGAAATACTGCCCGGAATCGCAAGGGCAATATGACCAAGCATAATCAATATACCGCCGTAAAAAACGGATTTCGATGTTCCGAAGATCCTATCGGCTAACCATCCACCAATAATTCCGGACATATATACTAACGACCCATAGATGGATACAATGGCTAGAGATGTTTTTTCATCAAGACCTAGTCCGCCTTTAGATACCTCATAATACATATAGTATACAAGAATGGCCTTCATACCATAATAGGAGAAGCGCTCCCAAAACTCCGTGAAGAAAAGAGTGAATAGTCCTTTAGGGTTTCCGAAAAAACCTTTTTGAGGAATGCTATCCAAAATTTTCTGTTTATTTATTGATGACATACATTCTCCTCCTTTTATTATTGTATAATAACTTTTCTTAGAGCTCTTGTAAAGAATATTTAGTGTATTTTAATAATAGTTCTTAATAACCTGTGTTTATTTTCCATTTTAGTAAAATGGAGGACTATCGAAATAGTATAATTAGGTAAGAAGGTATATATTAGAGCCCTTTAATCACTTTGGATTGAAAACGCACCGTTCATTTGATATATAATTCATTAAGTAAATGATTTGGGGTTTCGAATTGCAAGAACCTTCAACAAGTTATGAAAATCCAATTTTAAATGGTTGTGTAGAAAAAATGATGATGAATAAAGGTTGAAATATTAAAAAAGTATGGTAGGAAATAGTGTAAATAATTGAAAATAGGAATATTGTCATATCGACAAAAGAAGCCAAAATACTTATTCTAGTATAGAAAGCAATTTAATTGTTTTCTTTTTTACCATGTGGTGCCGCCAGATAATTGCAGTTATCTGGCGGCATTTATTATTATAACCAAATAATAATTTTCAACCATTCTTACTGGATGGTTTTCTTTGTGGTAGGGAGAACGGAAGATCAAACACTAAAGGCCACCCTTTTTAGGGCGGCCTTTTATAGTACCTATATAGGTAGAAGTATATAAGCAGCCGATAAGTTTATTGCCTGAGGAGCTTAAAGTGATTTTCATTAGTCACAAGTCTGTTCTATTAATAAAAAAATTTCATAAATTTTAGAGAAAGGAGGTGGTTATTTTTGGAGCTAATTTGGATGTTAATTGTTGGTGGAATAATTGGATGGCTGGGAAGTCTGATTTTAGGAAGGGATATGCCGGGTGGAATTATTGGAAATATCATTGCTGGATTTGTTGGAGCATGGCTTGGTACTGCAATATTAGGGCCAATCGGACCTGAGACAGAAGGGTTTTACATTGTGCCTGCGTTACTGGGTGCCATAATTGTTGTGTTTATTGTATCCATTATCATGAGAAATACAAGATGGAGGTAGAAAGCAGAGGGTACAAGATTGAATGAATTTGCCAGAATCACGTGTAGATGGTTTAGAGAAAGCTGATCTATATGTGTCCATTATTGCTTGAAAATGCTGTTCAACAATACTGGACAGTTTTTTTGCGTAAAAAAATAGAGGTTTTCGATCGAAGGATCCATCACTGTTTACTCAATCCGAATGATTATCTGAGTTCCTAAAAGACACTAAAGCTGTTTTAAGTGCGGTGTAATTACCGATACTGGCGTATCCGTAAAACCATCCCATAAAAATCCCTGTAGTCAAGTGATGCCGATGGCTTATGAATATAGAAAGGATTAAACCAAGACATAACGCAATAGTGGGTACGTAACTTCGGGGGATAGGTAAGAGAAACTTTATAATTTGAGTCAAAATCATGATAGTTGGGATAGCAATTACAGCATCCCAAAAATTTGTATGTATTGTCGGAAAATCCATAGTAACACCACTTTCAAAAAGAAATGTCTATTGAACTAATTTCACCGGATATAAAAGAATTATACCTTGTTATTTTGACTCGGTTTGTTATTCAATGCTCTCTAGTAAAATATTATAATATTGCTTCTGTCATATACATAGGATGTAATACATAGACTTAAAACAAATAAAAAAAGCGCAATTTGCGCGCTTTTAGTGAATTTGCCTATATAGCCCGATCACTCTTCCAAGAATGGTTACATCTCTTAGAATGATAGGTTCCATATTGGAGTTTTCTGGCTGAAGCCGTATGTAATCCGGTTCCTTAAAGAATCGTTTAACGGTGGCTTCATCATCTTCCGTCATGGCCACGACGATATCTCCGTTATTGGCATTGCTTTGTTGTTTTACAATGACATAATCTCCATCATGAATTCCTGCTTCAATCATACTTTCACCCATAATTTCAAGCATGAACACATGATCATCATGTGGAACCATACTTTCAGGAAGAGGGAAGTATTCCTCTATGTTCTCGATGGCAGTTATCGGCATACCTGCGGTTACTTTTCCGAGAAGTGGTACGTTAACTACGTTTGTTTTTGGAATGTTATTAGATTCTTCTATATTTAAAATCTCAATGGCCCTTGGTTTAGTCGGGTCGCGTCTGATTAAGCCTTTGCTTTCCAAACGAGATAAATGTCCATGTACAGTCGAACTTGATGCAAGTCCCACAGCTTCGCCAATCTCTCTAACGGAAGGTGGATAACCTTTTTGACGAACTTCATCTTTTATGAAATCAAGAATATCCTGCTGCCGTTTTGATAGTTTAGTCATATACGCACCTCTTCTCTATAATTCTTTGCTATATTATAGCATGGCTCCACATGCTATACAAACATAAGTTCGAATTTGGTTGTTGACTGAAACAAATGTTCGTATTATAATTCAATCATCAACTAAAAACGAACGTACATTCGCTATGGAGGGATATTAATGAAGACATTTTGCAAAAATAATATTTATACGATTCTATTAGCAGGATTTGTATTTATCTTGTCTATTTTATTCTCTTTCACATTAGATAGTAATCAAAATAAGGATTTCCTTTCGATTGAAATTAACGAAGGTGATACTATATGGGAGATTTCAGAAAAATATGGTCAAACCGAATTGACAAAAAAAGAATTCATTGGTTGGATAGAAGAGTATAACGGTGTAAGGGCGGATACTATTAAGGCAGGTCAAATCATTGTCATACCAGTTGAAAGTGAAAAAGTAGTCCAAAGTTTGGCTAGTAAGCAGTAAAGGTAGGTTCATATGAAAGCAGTCATCTATTGTCGGGTAAGTACAGAAAAAGAAACACAGGAAACCTCGCTAGCTAGGCAGGAAGAGGAATTAGTGAAGTTAGCAGAACATAATGACATGGAAGTCGTTTCAATAATAAGAGAGCAGGCAAGTGGTTACGAACTGAACCGTGACGGGATATTTGACATGCTTGATCTTTTTAAGACAAAAGAAGCGGATGTTCTCTTGATTCAAGATGAAACTAGGTTGGGAAGAGGAAATGCTAAAATTGCCTTGTTTCATGTTGTACTTAAAGAAGGAGTGAAGATTTTCACACTTTCTCATGATGGTGAGTTAGAATTATCGGACTCTGATGCCATGGTTATCCAAATTGTTGGTATTGTAGAAGAATATCAACGTAAACTACATAACCTGAAAATTAAACGTGGTATGCTTAGGGCCGTTGAAAATGGCTACCGGCCCCAGAAAAACCTGAAGAACCAAAGAAACTCCACTGGCAGGGATCGTAAAGAAGTACCCATAGAAGAAATTGTGAAACTGCGTTCGAATGGATTAACTTTTGCGGAGATTGCGGCAACACTGAGAGGCTTTGGCTATGAAGTGTCAAAAGCAACGGTACACCGCAGATTCTTGGAATACCAGCAAGGTACACCGAAGAATCAATCATAGAACTTGTAATTTCACTTTTTTTTTAATACCATGTCAATATCCGTATATATAAAGGAGAAAAATTATGCTATCAAAAGAAAAAATGGCCCGTATCAATGAACTTTCTAAAAAAGCTAAGGGAGAAGGCTTAACTGTAGAAGAGGCAAAAGAGCAAACTTCCTTACGAAGTGAGTATTTGGAGACATTTAGACGTTCAATGGCTGATACGCTAGAAAATGTTAAAGTTATCGATCCGGAAGGTAATGATGTCACGCCTCAAAAAATTAAAAATATTAAAGAAAAAAAAGGTTTACATTAACCAATAAGGACTGATGATGGCCCCATCATTGGATTACTCATGAGGAATGTAAAGTGAAAAAAGAGAATGCATTGATGTATGTATTCTCTTTTTTGGTTTAACCTAACCTTGGTAAATCCTTAATTAGTAGAAAATTGAATTAGCTGTGTAAGAAATGGTTATTTTAGTTGTGATATTAAGTTAGTCAATATAATATAAAGAGGTACACTACAGGAAGGGATGTTTTACACATGTTAGATAAATTAGATGCACTTTCTATTAATACAATTCGTACATTATCGATCGATGCAATTGAAAAGGCTAATTCAGGTCATCCAGGCATGCCTATGGGTGCAGCTCCCATGGCATATAAGCTGTGGACTGATTATATGAATCATAACCCGAAAAATCCTGATTGGTTTAATAGAGACCGTTTTGTTTTATCGGCAGGACATGGTTCCATGCTATTATACAGTCTCCTGCATTTATCAGGTTACGGCTTGACAATGGATGACTTAAAGGGTTTCCGTCAATGGGGAAGTAAAACTCCTGGGCATCCTGAATACGGACATACTGCTGGTGTAGATGCCACTACTGGACCACTTGGCCAAGGGATTGCAATGGCCGTAGGTATGGCAATGGCAGAACGTCACTTGGCTGAAAGCTACAATCGTGATTCTTATAATGTAGTTGATCATTATACATATAGTATTTGTGGGGATGGAGACTTAATGGAAGGCGTTTCAGCTGAAGCTGCTTCTTTAGCAGGCCATCTTCAACTAGGAAGACTTGTCGTTTTATATGATTCAAACGATATTTCTCTTGATGGAGATCTTAGCCAATCATTCAGTGAAAGTGTAGCAGACCGTTTTAAATCATACGGCTGGCAGTATCTGAGAGTGGAGGACGGCAACGATTTACAACAAATCGCAAAAGCCATTGAAGAAGCAAAGACTGATGAAGCTCGTCCAACTTTAATTGAAGTGAAGACAGTGATTGGTTATGGTTCTCCTAACCGCTCTGGTAAGTCTGCTGCTCACGGTGCTCCCCTTGGTGCTGATGAAATGAAGTTGACAAAAGAAGCTTACAAATGGACATTCGAAGAAGACTTTTATGTTCCGGATGAAGTATATGCACACTTTAATGAAGCTTGTGTAGAAGCTGGAAATAAAAAAGAACAAGAATGGAATGAACTATTTAATAAATATAAAGAAGCGTACCCTGAGCTCGCAGAACAGCTGGAGCTTTCTATAAAAGGTGAACTACCTGCAGACTGGGATCAAGAAATTCCAGTTTATGAAGAAGGCAAGACATTGGCTTCGCGTGCTTCCAGTGGAGAAGTATTGAATGCATTAGCGAAAAAACTACCTAGCCTTATTGGAGGTTCAGCCGATTTAGCAGGTTCAAATAATACATCCATCAAAGGTGCTACAGATCTATTGTCTGGAAATTATAGTGGACGTAATATATGGTTTGGTGTACGTGAATTCGCTATGGGAGCAGCATTGAACGGGATGACGCTACATGGTGGCATCAAGGTTTACGGTGGAACATTCTTCGTATTCTCTGATTATCTACGTCCATCCATCCGAATGGCTGCCTTAATGGGACTTCCTGTAACATATGTATTCACTCACGACAGTATCGCTGTTGGTGAAGACGGACCGACACATGAGCCTATCGAACAATTAGCCTCATTACGTGCCATGCCTAATCTTGGTGTGATTCGTCCAGCTGATGGTAATGAAGTTGCAGCAGCTTGGAAGGTCGCTATTGAGTCTAAAGATAAACCAACGGCACTTGTGTTAACACGACAAGGGTTACCGACAATCAAAAACACATCAGAAACTGCTTATGAAGGTGTGTTAAAAGGTGCGTATGTTATATCAGACGCTAAAAAAGAAGTAGCGGATGCATTGCTACTGGCTACTGGTTCTGAAGTTCATCTAGCTGTCGAAGCACAGCAAGCATTGTCGGAGGAAGGAATTGAAGTTTCCGTTATCAGCATGCCATCGTGGGATCGTTTTGAAACTCAATCCAAGGATTACAAACAAAGTGTAATCAACCCGGCTGTCAAAAAACGTCTGGCTATCGAAATGGCTTCACCTTTTGGCTGGGACCGTTATACAGGGGATGAAGGTGAAATTTTAGCCATTAATCATTTTGGCGCTTCAGCTCCAGGTGGTAAAATTATGAAAGAATTCGGCTTTACCGTTGAAAATGTAGTAGCTCGTGTAAAAGAGATGCTTGTTAAATAATTGAGTAATACATGACTGACACCTATTTATGAGGTGTCAGTTTTTCTTATATTTCAGGTAAATGAGGACTTATTTAAAAAAATCCCATTCGACAAAAAAAGATGAAAATTTCTCCAGCAAACAACATATCTTGTTGTTTTGTCAAGATATAATAAGAATAATTAATTATCGATTAAATGTGTCAAATGGGTAAAGGTTTATAAAGGTTCATGGCAAAAGCCATTACGTTTTAATATCTGTTCATAAATTGAGATCCTAGGGAGGTATAGGCTAATGAGAACCTATCAGATTTTTTTGATTGAAGATGAATTCGCCCATCATTATTATGGTAGGGAAAAGCTTTTCTTCAATTTGTTTTTGGAGTATATTCAAGCAAAGGGTGGACTAAGGAGTATTTTGCAAAAACAAATCGAATATGTCACCAAGACAGTTCCCGTAATCCAATTGCAGGTTGTTATTGAACAGCGGTTAAAGAAAAAGATGAATTTTTGGTCGCAAAACGGTAAATACTATTTAGAAAAAACAAGTGGAACAAGCAAGGCGGCCTTAACTATTGAGGGTGAATCCATAATACTTAAATCTGAGGGTGACGTTGAAGCGGAGACTGCTTTCTTTGAATGTATTCGCAAATGCGAACCAGGTTTTCTAGCCATTGATTTTGAACATGAAAAGTATGGTTGGTTAAAACCGATTAAAGAAAGAAAATTTGTCTAAATGGGGGACTTTTCGCTAGCGGGTATTGTATAATAATATTTGGTCTAGTACACTGATGTTAGACAACATGAAGGAGGAAATAGTATGTGGGTTTACATTCTAGTTGGCGTACTAGCATTGATTTTGGGAATAGTGCTAGGATTTTTCATCGCTCGTAAATACATGATGGATTACTTAAAGAAAAATCCGCCAATTAACGAACAAATGTTGAAAATGATGATGATGCAAATGGGTATGAAACCGTCCCAAAAGAAAATTAATCAAATGATGAGTGCTATGAATAAACAACAAACCAAATAAAACCTTACGTAACAAGGTTTTTTGATGGTATATCAGTACAAAGATGAAGTTCAAATGGACAGGATAAGTCACAGACTGAATCCTTCCTTGGATTTTTCTTTTTATTTGGTTAATCCTTCATATTTCTATTCTAATACCACCTATTCTGTTGAATGATTAACAGAGAGGTGGTATTTTTTATGGTTTTTGAAGATGTTTTAGAAGAATATTTGTATCACTGTTTGGCACGAGGTTACACACAGAAGACAATGATTAATAAGCGTCAGGAGTATAAGAATCTAAAAATATATCTTAAAGATAAAAGGGCAATCACTGAACTAGAAAGTATAACTACATTCGACCTTCGTGCCTATTTTAGAATAAAGCAGCAGGCAGGCTTACAGCCACAAAGTATAGTCACGATGTATAAGATGATTGCAGCTTTCTTTAATTGGTGTGAGAGGGAAGGATATCTGACGGAAAATCCAATTAGCAAAGTAGTAACACCTAAGGTACCAAAAAAGGTGTTGAATGGATTCACAGTAGAAGAAGTACAAGGTATGATAGAAGCCTTTTCCTATAAGACATATATAGAAGCTAGGAACAAGGCGATGATTGCCATGTTAGCTGATTGTGGGCTTCGAGCGATGGAAATAAGAAGTTTAACGGTAGAGAATGTAAAAGAAAAGACTCTTTTAATCTATGGGAAGGGGAACAAAGAAAGAATTGTTTTCATAAGTCCTGCGCTAAAAAAAATTTTAATTAAATACGAACGTATGAGGAAGCAATATTTCCAGGATAAAATCATTAAAGAGGACTGTTTCTTCCTGACATACCTTGGAACAGGGTTATCTCATGTATCATTGTATAATGTCGTAAAGGAAGCTGGGAAGCGTGCAGGGGTAGAAGATAAGAGAGTATCACCACACACCTTCAGACACTTTTACAGCGTTCAGAGCCTTCTTAGTGGTAAATTAGACTTGCATTCACTAAGTTTACTTCTAGGTCATTCAGATATAACAACTACCCAAAGATATTTATCATCTATGAACAATGAACAATTATTTGACAAGGCTACATCGTCAAGTCCACTAATGAATATCGGGACGTCAAAAAATAAAATCTATTAATGTTAGAAATCTCTATGGTTAACTTAATCGTGGTGTCGATGTGGAGAGTCTCTTTAATTAAGTCTCTCCTTTTTGTATATTAGTTTCTTCTTTTTGTTCCATAGTTATATGTATCACCTACACTTTCTTGGCATTTACCATTTTAATGGATAAAACTTGCCATAAATAAATAAAGAGAAAACATGTTCACTATATAAGGAGTGTATATACTCAGATGGGAGGTTGCCTTATCACCATTACAAGCGAAAGGTAATTCAATATAGGTGGTAGCACTACCAGACCCACACCCAACCCTTTTTTAAGATTGGGTTTTCTTTTGGTTGCATTTTCTCTTCTTTCTCATCCTTAAATATTCGTCTACACGATTTTGTTTAATCGACAAAATGTGACATCTACTGAAAGTGGTAAAATAATCACAAAACTATGATGGTGATAAGAAGGGGCTGGAGTTTATTAGAAGAGAAACAGTTTTAGAAGGAGATTATAGTTATTCCTTAATTAGAGAATGGGATGAATCAGAACAGAAAAGAGGAGTCTTTGTTTTACTTAACCCCAACACGGCAGATGATATAGGAGAAGAAACGAGATTATAAATAACCAACCTAAACATTCTTTAGGGGTAGTACATTTTTACTTTTATTTAAAGAGTTGATACTATTTCAGTTGAAATGAAAATATCGTAGTACCAAACCTTCAAAAGATAACTAAATATTAAAAATAACAATGGGCTTGGCTGGAATAGAAGTAGCCTTACGCGGGTTAAGTATCTAACGATAGATTATCAAATGCCTTCTGAAACTTATACCCAAGCTCATCTTTCTAGAAGTAATGTATCAGAACCGTCTTTTAAAGTTTGGCTATGTTAATGGAAAAGGTTGATTTATAGTAAAAAGGCATGGTGATACCTACCCTACATCAGATTAATTTAAATTCACGTCAACTGGATATTTATGTTAGGATGAGAACGAGTTTGTGAAGTTTTACACTTAAACTAACGGGGCAGGTTAGTTCATAAAGGCTGTTTTCGTAAATATTGTTGCTTCAGTATAAAAAGAGAAAGCCTTATCCATTTTATGGTACAATTAGGTCTAATGTAGCTTCTTGAACAAACGGGGCAGTTTAGCATAATAATGAATAGGGCTTTGTATAGAAAAAAGGGTAAAGGAGGTGTTTGTGTGCAAAAAATAAATAATAAACTGGTAGTAAAAAAAGCTATTGCTTTTTCACTGTTTATGACTATAATTATGGCTTTTATTGTAGAAAATCCGACACCTAATAAGGCAATTTATTTGCTGGTAGTTGGAGTTGTTTCATTCATAGGTTTTTGTATTATAAATTTAATCACTTCAAAAGCATATAATAAGTTCTTGAAGGATACTACCGATTTTTAATTAGGTTTCAGAACAATAGAATTAAGTAAATTGAAATTGACCTCTGATACGAAGAAACAAGGGAACATTGTGAATGTTAGCACTTAAACTAACAGGGGCTTTAGTAAAAAACGGACATCAAAATACAATGAGCTTGGAGATACATTCCCCAGCTCATTTTTATGTGCATTTTTTATTTCCTAAAAAACGAATAATATTGGCACTTAGAATGCATAGTCTCTCAGTCTTAACTTATCTGCGGTTTCCCATGTTCCATGAACACTTGCCAAGATAAGCATTTGCTTTTTCTTGCTCAAATCGCTTTCTATTTTTCTATTGTCGAGGAATTGAAACCACACTAAATAAAGTTGTAAATACTTCGTAGAAACACCATTAAAACGACTTATCCATTTCTTTAAACGGGAATGGTAATTATTAATATTATTGAGGTGGTAGATGCCTCTCTTTACATACTCTTTCTTACTGCCGTTTATGATGACGTGCTCGACATCATTATTAGTCGTATAAGATTTGTAAGAATTGTGAGCATCGGAAATAAGCACCGTATCATTCTTAAAATGCGATGTAAGGGTGGTATCAATTTGTTCCATTAGAATTCTACCTGAACCGACTCGCTTTGAAAGGGTTGTTTTGTTTCGGTCTCTAGCGACTAAGACACAGACTTGTTCATTGGAGATACCTCTTTTGGTAGCAGGACCGCCACGTTTTCTTGGTTTACGATTCGGAATAACTCTTCGTCCTTTATGGCTTTCTAAGAAGTATGTTTCATCTACTTCTACCAGTCCTTCAAATATACCAATACTTTCTTTTGCGAGAGCAGACAACACTTTATGCCTCCAGTAAAAAGCCGTTACGTGAGTGATACCAATTTTTAAAGCTGTTTCACGAAGTGTTAGACCATTCAACATACACTCAATAAATGGAATCCATTTTTCTGCCTTTTTCGAACGATACATAGGGGAATTGGTCAAATCACTGCTTAATTTATGACAGTCTTTGCACTTATAACGTTGGCGACCGTCTCGTTTCCCGTAACGAACCACTGATGTACCTCCACAATGCCGACAATGAAAACCATGAGAAAACTTTCTCTCTCTCAATTCACCAATTAAAGCTCCTTGTTGGGAAGCCGAAACCGAGAAATGGCGAGTTAGATAATCTAAAATGGATTCTTTGTCCCTATCGTTTAAAGAAGAAATATCAGCCAGTATGTTCGTTAAAGTCATTTGGATTGCCCCTTTTGTAATTTATACGGTCAGGATACCACAAAAGATGATGATTTATTCAAAATCAACCAATAACTTTAACATAGCCTAAAGTTTTTATGCACACATATTATTCTGGAGAAGGTAACTGGACTGTTAGGCTTAGTCTGCATTGTTATAATGTGGAAGTAGAATATATTCTGATATTTGATGGGGGGGATGGAGGAAATTTATACAGTTTATTCTTCTGATACAACAGGACCTGTACTAGACAGTATATCTGTTGAAAATTCTAGTGTAATAATTGGTTGTAATGTAACAGTTGCGGTTGATGCCAAGAGATAAAATTAGAATATAAAAATCCGAATGGTTATTATGACTAATCAGCAACAAATATTGGTTATAATCAATATCAATTAAAAATTCCCGACTTTATAAAGTCAGGAGATAGATTTTTAGGGACTTTCGAGTTAGCGTCTATCACTATGGTTGATTATAATCATAAAACGACAGCCTTTTATGAATATAGTTACAACAGTAAAAGAGACTTAAGTGATGGTGACTTTATTGTAAAACGGAAAAGGATTGAGGATATATTATCAAATATGACAATCTGTGTGTATTAAGTGAGTTCATAGTAGGTCAACACTTGCAATACAGCTTGAAAAATAACCGACACGAGACGAAGGCTGAGTTAAATTAACATTGAAAAAATATAAATAAAATTAATACTGCTAAATATATTGCAATAATTTTGTTTAAGGGGCTTTTAAGAGTGTTTGATAAGAGGAAATATTAAAAAGTAATAAAAATCATTGTTATTGCAATGGTTTTGTTTAAGGTGGAATATTCACTCTAATCAAAAAAATTAACTTGCAATGAAATATAATAGATAGTAGGATAATAATTATGCAAGGAATATTATTCCTTATTAATCATTTATTGGAGGTGAATTATGTTTATAGCTTACACAGATGCTTCGGTGAAAAACAATAAAGCTTCTCTGGCATTTTTCATCGTGTTTGAAGATAAGAGCATAATTAGAAAAAGGATTCTAGTAAATGAAACAAAAAGCAGTGTGGCAGAAGCAATGGCTTTTAATGAGTTACTTTCCTTTCTTAACTATTACGGTATGAAAAAAGGTTTAGTGTTTTTTGATGCAGAGAATATCATGATTCAGTTAAAGCATGTTAGCGGCAAAAAACAAAATAAGACAATTACAAATAACTCAATAGACATTCTGGAAAAGTTACAAATCATTACACAATTAATACCTCGAAAATTAAATGTTGCTCATAAAATATGTTATGCAGATAACTTTCAGCCATCAAGTAATGTTTCCTCAATAAATCGTTCATTCTATAGTGCAGTACCGAATTATCCTGAATATTACATGAAGCTATCTGTATTAAGTGAGTACAGACAGATATATGAAAAACAATCAGCAACTTTATATGAAGCACAAATGAAGTTGAACAAGATAATTTGGCTTGCTGAGATGGTTGAGGTAGTTGGTGATTTAAGAATTTACGAGATATATGATAAAAGGATAACTGTTTATTCAGACATTATTATAAATATTAACAGATGCAATTATATACGAGTTAGTAATTACTGGAAAATGATAAGAAAAAGAAAAAAGCTAAAGAAAATTTTAAATTCAGATAAAAGTAGTGGCAAAAATAAGATTAATGAAGAGTTCGAGGAATGAGAAAACATTTCTTTAATGAGCATTTCTTCGCAGATATCGATAATGAAAGAAAAGCTTATTGGCTTGGATTTATAGCTGCTGATGGTTCTGTTACTAAAACAAGTAAATGGAATTCTTATAGACTGCAAATTAATCTTAAATATACTGATAGAGCTCATTTAGAGTTGTTTAGAAAACACATTGAGGCTCACAGTACCCAAATATATGAATTTGAAAACGATTCTTCTAACCGGGGGTTTGGCAAGTGTCGAATAGCAAGGTTTGTATTAAATTCACAAATATTATACGAAGACCTTGTTAAGCTAAATATTATATTGAATAAGACCAATAATCTTGCAATGCCTTTTATAAGAGAAGACTTAATACGTCACTTTCTCAGGGGTTACATAGACGGAGATGGTTCTTTTTCATATACACGCAGAAAAGAAGACCTTAATAGATTTAGATATTCTTTTGAGATAGTTGGAAATTCAAAAGAGATTTTAGAACAATTCATTGATTACTTTGAAAGGCACCAAATTAAAGTAAGTATGTACCAAAGAAAGGGTGGTAAAAGTTTTAGATTAATGACAGGTTCGGGTCCTGAAATTAAAAAAATCTCAAGATTAATTTACCATAACTCATCAGTTTATTTAGAAAGAAAGTTTTTAAAAGTGCAGGAGATAGAAAGGTTAGTGGTAGATAAGACAAATTGGAATTTATAGAAAATTTGTTAACTCGAAACAGACACGATATTTAATAGATGGGGAGAGTTTGCAAAACACTTTATAACTAGCGGAGGTGACGCTTTTAAGCTTCAACGGCTTGCTAGGTCATTGCAACATTAGATGTTACTTTAAATTATGTAAACTTGCAAAGGGCTTAAAGGAAGTTTGAACAACATAGTATTTTAACAAGTTATTCAAGTATCCCTAGAATGAATAGAGAAAGAAGAGGGTAAGTGTAAATTCTAGTAATTATCTATAGTAATAATGTTGAAGGGTGTAGTGTAACGCTACACCCTTCAACATTATTCATTTTGCAATCTTGCGCAATGGTGTACCCCGTATAGCAATACTAGAAGGTATTTGGGAAGGTTTTACTAATTTAATAGTGTGGTTCTTGAAATTCTGATAGCCGAAAAGAGTAATTAAGTAACAAATACATTAAGTTTTCGGAAGAATATGGTAAAATAGTTTCAAAAGAGGTGCATTGGAGGGATTAATATTGGAGGAGCAAAATGGAATTATAAATGTAGAAGGAACTGAAAATGAAGAAGAGGCGAAAATTCTTAAAAGAGAACTTAAACGACATAATGATAGGAAATTGTTACAAATTAAAGTTCAAAGTGGTGATTTAGATACCAAGTTATCGAAAGTGGCATATGTACTGAACCTTTATCCTGAAACAAGGAACTCTGATATTACCCTACAATTAAAATATTGGGAAGAGTTTCAAGGATACAAACAGGGTGATATAGTTCATCCTGAGAAAATGTATGAACTTGAGAGGTTAACATCTATTGCAAGAGCAAGAGCAAAGATTGTAAACGAGTATAAACTTTACCTCCCAACATCTGAGAAGATAAAAAGATATAGACAAGATAAGGAAGAGATTGAAAAGGAAAAAGCACTTGCAACAAAACCTGCAGTTCCATCGCTTTATGTATATGCTGATGAAAGTGGAAAAACTGGCAGTGAATCATTTGCTATTGTAGGAAGTCTTTGGATACCTGATACAACACGAGCAAGAAAACTTAACTCTCACTTAAAAGAATGGGTAAGGGCTAAGGTAGAGGACGGAATTCGAATACCAAAGGAATTCCATTTCACAGAGATGAAGAAAATGCAACTTGATATATATAAAGAATTCTTTAATGAAGTACTTTCTCAATCAGATGTATTTAGTTTCAAAGTGGTAGCCGCTAACAAGAGTAAAATTAGGGAGAAGAGTTTGGATGAGATTATCTTCTCACTGTATTATCAAATCATTCATTTAGGAATTGAGCATGAAACTAGTACAGGAAGAATGGGTTTACCTAGAGATGTATACTATTATAAGGACGAAGATGAAGGAACAGATAAACTGAGAATGACAGAGTTAAGGCAACTACTAATGGAGAGATTCAAGATTTACTTTGAAGATAGCTTGAAACTTTCTGATTTTAATTCCCTTCCATCAAGTTCTTTTTTCCTCGTTCAGGTGGCTGATTTGATTACTGGAAGTGTATCTCGAGTAATGAACCGTAAAGTGGATGGGGCTAGGAACTATAAAGATGAATTTGCTGAATTTGTTTTAAGTGAATTGGACATCAATTACATAAGATACAAAGCTGAAAATGTTGATGATAACTTTAAGGTAAGTATTGAGCAAGATAGGGCATATGTCTATGTTTTTGATTAATTAAATATAATTTTTCTGCTTTGGAGAGCTAGAGTGTTACTTTCTAACATCTTATACCATGAAAGACTGTTAGCACCTTAATACACACTAACAAGGTGTGAAAAGTATTCGACACGAGACCGATATTTTGATGTTTTGTTGCCAATAGAAAACAATAATTCGCAGTATTAATAATACAAATCTCGATACACTCCTATTTTTTGTCTAGATTGCATCCCTACTAGTGGAAGATAAGAAGGTAAAACAGGTAGTGAAAATCAAGGATACCCGTGAATAGAGTATCCTTTTCGAAATATGGTTAATAAATGTAATTCGAATAAAAACTATTTAATTACGAAATGAAATGTGTTATAATATTGGATATAAATAATATTGAAAATACATAGAGCATTAATCAAATAAACTATGAAGGAGTTGAACTACATGCAACCGCCTCATTAGGAGGCACACTTATATATTCTGTAATCCTATGAAGTATTCATAGGAAAAAAGGCTAATTCATGCCTATAATCGACAGGGATAAGTGTGTTTTCTAAAGGGGGGACTGCATGTAGTTCGCTCCTTTTTGCGTTGTCTAGGAACGGCTATAGAAAAATAATAGCCGTGCTGGCTTAAAACGTAGGAGAACATGATGTATAAGAAAACAGAGGTAAAGTTTAATGAAGTACCAAACATGATTGAAAGTTTAAAAGGAGTAAGTGGACTTTACATTTTCCATACTCATAGACATTTTTGGTACGTTGGTAAAGCTGAGTGCTTTAGGCATAGATTTGTTAATGGATATCTTAAAGGCAAGAATGCAAAACAATATGTTACTGAAGGACTTCAAGAGAGAATAGGGCTAGGTTTAGAATTATCGGTGGTATTTGTGGAAATACCGAAAGAACTCATAGAAAGTGAGGAGGCTAGGGTTATAGGCAAATTGTGTCCTTGGTTTAATAAGACACACAACCCACGGGATTCAATTAGAGGTATCCAAAGCCAAATGGGTGAAATTGTTCAATATAGCCAACGTGAATGGTCATATGAAGAGATAAAAAAACACCTCTTTTATTACTATAGCGGACAAATAGCAACCAAAAGAATTGAAGAAGCCTTGGCAAATAAGGATGGGAATCTTTCAAAATATTGCGGAAAAGTACGTGCACGAGAAATATTGAAACCGAAATAGGGCTCAGAATATATAATTTTCGGTAAAAAGCAGGTGGGGTTTTGGATGATTGTTCTAAACCGCACCTGAAAATAAGGTGTCTAGTATTTAAACAACACCTAAAAAACAGGTTACCCCCTATCCTTAGAAACATCAGTATTTCTCAGAGGAATTGGATGATTTCAGAGGGGGAATAGATAGAAGATAAATAGATAAAAGATACTATAATAGATAGAAATGTAGGGGCGCAAGTCGGCAAAGCCTCCTTTTGCACCCCTCAAACAAGCCTCTCTGAAACGCCTTTAATGGTGGGAAGATTAAAAAACAAAATTAGAAGGAGCATGATAATAGTGAGTACAGAAACAAAATCAAATTCGAAACAAGAAGAAGATAAAGAATCTTTTATCAAGATTTCCAAATCACTCATAGAAACTAAGAGTCTAGGCAAGAATGGTGTATTAGATGTTTATCATTTAACAATCATTAAAACGTTGGCGAATAACTTTCAAAAAGCAGCTTATACTGGAGTTAATCATATGATGAGATTCATTGGTATGAGTACGGAACAAAGTACAACAAAGGAAAGAACAAAAGAATCCCTACTCAGATTGCAAGAGATGGGACACATAGGGATTTACAAAGATATAGCAATGGATTGTATGGTAAATGACTTAAAACCTTCAAATAATTACTTTTTCAAACCAACAGGTAAGGACGAAGAATATAATTTTGCTAAGGTGTTTTACAAAGATATTCAAAAGATTGTTGGAATGAAAAGCGATTATAAACCAAAGATATTTGCAACTTATCTTAATATCATAGGTTTTCTATTTTATGGTGTAAGCAACGTTCCAATTTCTTTTATTAAAATTGATACAATTGTAAAAGATACAGGAATAAACAGAAAGTCTGTTATAGAATATCTTAAAGCGATGTTTGAAGAGGAAATCCTGTACTGTGTACATTTCCAAATCAATAATTCAGTGACAAAGAACTACTACACAAGATGGGTGCATAAAGAACAAACTGCTGTATGGGCACTACCCAATGCAGAGTTCCATTACAAGACTGATAGAAAAAAATTTAAAGGTGGAGCGGCTGGAGTATCTGATGAAAGAGGAGTCTCTTAATTGAGACTCCCTTCATTTTATTGGAGTGATAAATTGGACATGAAGTAATAATCATCACTTGAGTCAGAACTACAAGCCCAGCATGGTACAGTGTTCATCAAACAACTATAGCACCAGTCTGGATAAAGAATGGTCTAAATACTCCTTCTATCAAACTATCGAGAGTTATACCACAAATATCAGCTAAATCCCTAATATTACTTTCATTAAAGATAAGTTTATCTCTATATGAGGTTATGTTAAGATTTCGTTGATTAATTACGCCAATTAACTTTTCTGTTGATTCGTTGTTATTATGAACAATATTATTTCTAAAATCAATCCAATGATGTATTTTTTGAAAATCAGAAGTTCCGACTAATACAGGAATCGAGTTTGTAATCAGTGTCTTTTCAAAATACTTTAGATATTTTACTATTCCTTTATCACGTTTACAAACAACTTCAACCTTTGGAAGGTGAGTATCAATTTCTATTAATTTTTTGTAAAGAGAATGCAAAGTTGACTCAAATAAACTTAGAAATTGAACGATTGTTCCTAATGAAAATAAGTTCTTTTCTAATTCTAAATCATCGTAATAAACCTTCTTATGTTCTAAAAGTCTGAAAGCTGCAACTCTATATGATTCTGCAGTTTCTTCATCTTCTTCAGACTCAAACGATGTATATATTCTAGAACTTGAATCGGAATAACTGTCTTCATAATTCTGTTCTTGTTCGGTAATTGTACTATACAATTTTATTGTTGCTCTTAATAAAGCTAATGATTCTTCATAATAAGAATATATACACGTATACAGTCCAGAGTAAAGTGCTCGCCCTCTAATATTTTGGTTCATTTCGAAGCTCATAGATAGAATAGAATAATAAAATCTTCTGTTTGGTAATTCATGCATTTCCATATAACTCATTCCTTTAATTAAAAATGAAATCAAATCAAATAACAGTTTTACTTTAAAGTAAAACTACCACAAATTAACATATTTGTTAAGGGGGTGTAGTAAAGGAGTAGAGGTTATTTAGTTAACCAAAACAATGCAATTTAGCTTGTTATAGCATTCTTTAATTTATAACCGTAAATAATGGAGTTTCCAAGTTCTTATTTTGTCTTTTACAAATTAAACTCCAGAATGAGTCATTTTACGAGTTTAGTGAGTCGTTTAGGCACAAAGTCAAAGACGTTCATAAAGGTTCGTAGTGTTAATTAAGAGGTCTTTAGTTAAGTGAATTAGGATTGAATCTGAGGTATAACCCTTGTTAGTGTCTGGTGATGCAGAAGCTACTCTCTTTCATAATAAGCAATCGGTCAGTTTTCGACACGAAACAATTAACAGCTATCTATTAGTGTGGTCGAGTTATTAAACATATAGTAATAAATTGATGAAGTCCGAAAAGAGTATCTATAAAAGGGTGTAACTTGTCAAATAACAAAGGCGGAATTCATGATATCTTTACACAAACTAATAAAACTGTGATTTTATTGTTTGTTACAAAAGGCTCTATCGTTTGTGAAGTAATGAATTTATAGCTACGGACTCATATAAAAACCTGTAAAAAATACAAAATCATTTTTACAGGTTTTTATGAATCTTAATATTCATTAGATATCATAAGGATTATTTACGGTAGGGACCTCTACTATGTCCTTATACCCAATCTTTTCGTTTACATCCTTAACAAATCTTCTGATGTCTTCCATGCTGATTTTACTTAAAAGAAACACAGCAGTATGCTCCTCACCAGCTTTATTGATAAAATCAATTGATAAAAAGTTTTGAATCTCTTCTGTTTGTTTAGTGCCAATACCAGATATTCCACCTACAACAGCAGCAAGCGGACCTAATAAAAGTCCACCCACAACGGCTCTTTTGATGACTGACTTTTGTTTATCAACTAGTTGGAATTCAGATAAATGTTGAACCCTTTTAACTTGTTCTAATGAAAGACGGTGGGTGTTGTTAATTAAAAGATGGTCATTTTTTGTTCCGATATGGGCATTGATTCCTTCTTGGAGATTAGGGATACCAGCAATGTGTGTCATAGATAGCACTTGACTACTATATCCTTGAGCATGCATTAATCCATTACCAATGGCAGATGTAATGAGATACAGAACTAAAAAGATACCCGCTAATCCAAGCATAATCCAAAAGAGTGTCATTTCCTATTCCCGCCCTTTATTTTGGCTTATATTTCCACCTATTATTGTAAGGTATGAATTGAAAAAGGGAAATAGATATTATTAGATACTGTCTTTCTTTTTATGTTTTCTTTTCTCAAATTGACAAAAATATTTAAAGGCTTGAGAATTATTTTACTTAAACAAATAGGTGCGTTTCTGTAATAAGACAGGAATGCTTTTTTGTATTGTGCTAACGGCAGTGGTATAAAGCACACACACTCATAGACGCTCAGAATGGCTAGTAGTGGTATTTTTTTAAGAGGTCTACTCTACTTTCACTCTCCTTCTTTATATTCGGTTAGTCTAGGACTAAATTTATGGACTATATGAAACCCTGTAGAGGAGTTCTGAGTTAGTTGTTGTAATGATACAGAAACCACACTCATCCACAAACAAACATTCGTTAATTTTCCGACACGACTCAAGTAATTGATATGATTTAGTGTAATAAAGCGATAAAACATATAGTAATAAACTGATGCAGTTCGACAATGGTAACCGATAGCGATCCTATTAGAGAGATATCAATGGAATAGATATCTCTGCTTTATCATGTTGTTTTCGGTAAGCTATATGCAAATCTAGAGCGTGCCTTAAGTTTACAACCGATAAGCATTACCATGTTGTAAATCTGAAGTTATTGTTCTAATTAATTTACAACATGTAAATAAAGTCTTTTATTCTAATTTTACAATATGCTAACTTTGATTCATCAGATAAATATAGTAAGAAAAATTACCGATGTGATAAGGTTTATAATTATTTATAACGCTGTTTTATTTTAGGATTAATCAAAGTATCTTTTGAAAGCACATTTTTTGTATCTTCTTCATTAAAAATAGACCCTAAAGGAAGGTATTTGCCATTAATATTGTTTGTGTATAAGTTTCCTTCCTCATCACAAAATATATAACCATCCACTCTATTGGCATATCTATTTTTTTCTATAATTAAATCTGTTTTTGATGTATTTAAAAATTTTAAGGTTTGTTCAAAATCACTATCTGATATTCTGTATATATCTTCGAATTTCTTTGCGGAAGACAAAGGGAAAAATTGGTATATACTCCAACGTTTTATATTTTTAAGAGTGGTTATATATTCAAAAATATCAGGTATAGAATTTATATTCTGTGCAGTTAATATAGTATTAACTTTAATGTCGATATTGTACTTTTCTAATTGCTGTAATGTATGATTAAGTTTTTGAAAAAGGCGGCGAGAATCTCTAAATAGATTATAATCATCGCCAATAGCATCTATTGAAACACCTAACAAATCAATATTTTCTTCAATGAATTTAAAGTCAGATTCATTAATACTTAACGTATTAGTATCAACATGAGTAATAAGATGATTTTGATGTGCGATTTTACATGCTTCACGAAAATCCCTTTTACTAAATGAATCTCCACCACCAAATGTAATGATGTCGAATCCTAATTGAATTGCTTGTTCTACTATTGGTATAGTTTTATCTTCAATTTTTTTATGATGAAAATTTATATAACAGAATTTACAGTTTAAATTACAACTTTGATTGTATGTAAGGATTAGTCTTTTCAACTAAACACCTCCTAAATCTGCTTCTACATCTTCAATCGATTTGCTATTATTCCAACAGTAATCAAAATGACTTTTCATTGTTTTATAGTTACTACTAGCACTATCGAATTCAATTGCTACAAAATTGTTTTCTAAACGTTCAGAAGTTTTCCCTAAATGATAAGGGTCGTATATCATATAATCGTTCGTAAAGAAAAGTGTATTGTAAACTTGGTCAGTAAATCGAATTTCTAAAGTTTCATACTTTGATACAAGAACCTTTAAATCTTCAAAATTTAATTTTCTGTCCACTCCAGTAGAATTATTTAAGTTATTTCGTACAATTTTATTTTCACATTCTGGATGTATTAAAAGTACTTTGAAAGAAGTACTTTTATCTAACTGTGTTTTAACTTCTTTCCAATGTCTATCTGTTGAAGCATCTATATATGAGCGACCTGTTTCAGCTAATAAATACATATAGGATGCTTCACTAATAGCAATTTGAGTATTTTCATTTCGCTCTTTTTTAGAATTACGGTCATACATGAAATAAATATTGTTAACGCCATTTTTTTCTAAATTTTCGTATAGGGTTTCTACTTTTTTTGCTTTTTTTAGTAAAGGATTGATTCCTTTTACTTTTAAAATGATTTCTAGAATTATAGCAATTATTGCAGTAGCTACGGCACTTTTAAACATATCATTTCCTAGAAATATATTTAAAACTAAAGCAGCTAAAGTAAATAGGATTATTTCTAAAGTAGTATTGGTTAAGTAAAATTTGCTAGCTTTCTCTTGATTACCCAAATTTAACACCTCTCATTACATTTTATTCATTATTTTAAAACAGTATTTAAAATAATTCTATGGTTCTTTAAAAATATTAGTTGTAATGTAGTAAGGTCTCCGAGCCAAGTTCGTGAATATGTAATACTCCCTAGTTGGGATAATCGATAAATAAATTTGGAGCAGAAACTCTTGAAAGCCTTGTCGCTTTGAGGTTCGGCATAATGCTACGCGAATCGTAAGTAGACAAACTACGCACGTAGTAATACAAGTACTGGAGTTTCTGGACGCGGATTTGAATCTTTCCTAGGATGTACTAAAAGAAGCAAACGATTCAGTTTCCTTTTTGTGCTTATTCAATTAACAGTTTTAAGTATGTATGCTAAGAGAGTCAACTTACTCTACAGAATTCTTTCGCATTCTTGAGGGGGATTTTAAAAATCGACTCTAAAGATACGGACAATTAGCTATGATTAAAATAGAGTCATGCGTTGAGACGAGCGGTGAGTGTCCATTCAAATTTTTATATTGTAATCAATATGGGGCAGAATCATAGTAGGGAAACCATTACAAAAAGGGAAAGTCAAATAGTTAGAAGTGCTATAAGCACAAGTGAAATAGGTTTAAGGTGGCATCCAAATCATTTGAATGTCTTTTTTGATTGTTTTTATAATTTGCAATGGGTATCTGTAAAGGATAATCAACGTTATCGTTAGACTGTACTTATACGATAACATTCGTGGTCGTTTTACAATTTCAGTACTGGCAAGGGTTTTCGTATATTCATTTTGTTACCGTTTGACTGTTATCGAATTAATAGGTATTATTATTCTATAAATTGGTAACGGAGGTAGTTGCAATGAGTAAAAAAGCATACATAAGAGTATCATCTGAAAAACAGAATAATGCTCGTCAACGCAAGGCATTAAAAGCAGAAGGATGTAAAGTGTTCTATGAAGAGAAATTGAGCGGCAAAAACACAGAACGTCCAGAATTACAGCGCATGTTAAGTGAATTAGAAGAAGGTGATGTTGTATTAGTACATGAGATATCACGTTTATCCCGCTCAGTAAAAGACTTGCTGACTATAGTTGAGAGTATCAAAGAAAAAGGAGCATCTCTCAAGTCGCTCAATGAATCATGGTTAGACACTACAAGTGATAATCCAATGAATGAATTCCTGCTTAATATATTTGGCAGCTTAGCACAATTAGAACGTGGATTAACATTACAGCGGCAGCGAGAAGGTATTGAGATTGCAAAGAGAGAAGGTAAGTTTAAAGGACGAAAGCTTGAGGTTACATTAGATGGGAAGAAGTCTGAGAAAGCAAAGCAAGCTATTGAATGGCATAAAGAAGGTAAGTCAGTTCGCTATATATGTAAGACCTTGTCAATTGGAACTGGAACACTCTATCGATTGTTGGAGCGTGAGGGTTTGCGGTAATCTAATTAAAACTGTATTAAATGGTACTGTAAATTGATGTTGATACGATTAAGGAAAGATAATTGTAAGACACTGAGTTAGCAAAGTGATAGTATTGTCTAATCTTGGTTTATTGCGTTATACATTTCAGGACCTATTCTTTGAGTAGGAAAAAGTAAGGGGGGTATTTTCCACATTATCAGTCTCTGTATTAACAGGATTAGTACATAGTAGGTATAGGCACACGCCAAGAATACTTCAATTCGTTAATCAATTAATGAACGGTGGCTGTATTAACTAGGATAATAATGATATATTATTTTATGTGGATAATATTTACAATGGAAGTGATACAGACTTTCTTTAAGGGGGAGCAACAACTTGTCAACGTTATCTGGTCCAAGGCTAAAAACTATAAAGAGACTTTTTGCATTATCAAGAAATAAATGTGCATTTCCAAGTTGCAACAGAAACTTAGTAACTGAAGATGGTAAAGTGGTAGGTAAAATATGCCACATAAAAGCACGAAGTAAAGGTGGACCTCGATACGATTCATCACAAAGTGATGAAGAGAGACATGGCTTTGATAATCTAATAATCATGTGTCCAATTCATCACGATGTCATTGATAGTGATGAAAAGTCTTATACAGTAGAGAGGTTAGAAGAAATAAAAAAACAGCAAAAATCAAGAGAAGAAGGTTATAATGGTAATTTAGATGAAGTTGCTAATTCGTTATTGCTTAATATGAAAATAGAAAATAATGTAAAATACATGTATGAATTAAATAATAATGGACAGCTTGCCAATGTAATTGTGAACAATAACTATATAAATATACCAAATAAAAGTGTTAGAGTTTCGGCTCGTATATTATTAATAAATATTACAAGAATAATGAATGAACTTAAAGCAAGAAATGAATATGTAGGTATTGAAATGTCTCAAATTCAATCTTTACCTAATTTCAAAGATTATTATGAAAGTATTTCCGATTATTTAAGTATGGAAGATTCCACTAATTTATTAGAATTTTTTAATAGCGTTGCCTTAAATAATGAACATATAATTGCTATTAATGATTATTACGAGAAAAAAGGTTTTACATATGGGATGCTAATAATGCATGCGGGTTTACGTAGTTTACAGAAAACTTATGAAAGTTTAATAATTAGTGTATTAGATATAGATTTGAACTCTTTGATTCAGCAATTAAATATTCTTGCTGAAATCAGTGAATAGACGATGTACTTTGTCTTTTGGTAAAAAATGTATAGTCTAACTCTTATCTAACTTTAAGGAAGCTATTATTTCATCTAAAAAACATAGGTGGTTAGTAATTTGAAAATAGAAATGCCGGAATGGAAACATTATTTTGTGGATTTGTATTTTAAAAGGGTTGAGATTCTTTTAAACACAGACAACGCCATGGAAGTATGTGAAATTCCATATGAAAAGTATATGCATTCATTTAAAGAAAACCCTGACATTATAGAATTTGAATGCTTGAAGGGAAATATTAGTAAAAACTTATTAAAAACTCTATTTGTAAGTAAAACTCATTGTCTTATTGGGACAATGGTAGATGGAAAGCAAATTATACTTATTAGTTTTTGTGAAAATTTGAAAAATGATTCTGAATTATGTTTTTTAAGATTTAAAATTTTTGATATATGTTTAAAAGAAATATGTGTTCCATAAATAGGGAAATTGTGTATACATAAGATAAGGAATAATAATATTATTTAAATGAATGGTATAAAAACTTTGGGTATAATTTAGTTAACGACATTAACAATCGTGAATGCAATTCATAATCACTAAAAACAATAAAAACTTTGATATATCAACATTCTTAAACAATCGATGATGGGTGGAGGCTTTACAATCGATATTCCGAACGCCATTGCTGCATGTGGCTGTTATATGAAATAAAGTAAGTAATAAACCTTATTACAAAAAAGAAAGACAGTGAGCAATTAAAAGGCTCACTGTCTTTTGTTTATTATATAACTAATTAAAATATCGATTTTATTAATGAAGATATCGAGATTATTAAGCAATGTTGTTTGTTACGAAGTGCAAACTGTGTTATCCTCAGAGAACATTAAGAGAGACACAGAGCGTTCTTGTGTGTGGGTTTGCCATATTAATCACGGATATTATTAGAATTTTCTTAAAACATTGATAGAATAGCTAGTGACCTGGTACAGACACACATCTATAAAGAGGAATTGAAACAATCAATGATTAAGCAAGATAACATAAATACACCAGCTGCAAAAGATTCAGTATTGCAAGCAATTGAAAAAGGAATAGATTCATTATGTGAGACGCAACAAATTGCTTTACCTTTATAAATTATTAAAAATACAATCGAGCGGGATGATGTGGATATCACTTGATGAAGAAAAGCATAAAAAAGAATAGTTTGTAAATTTAATTATGTGAAAATGGAGAATGTACCTAGTAATTATAATAGGCTATGTTAAAGGGAACGGTTGATTTAAAAATGCACAAAAAATGAGCTGGAAAATGTATCTCCAAGCTCATTGTATTTTGATGTCCGTTTTTTAATAAAGCACCTTTAGCTTAAGTATACTTCTTCACAATAGAATCGAACTGTGCATTAAAATTCTGAACTGACTATTTCATTTCCACATTTCTTGCATCGAATTGATACAATTTTATCTTCATTTTCACCGATTCCGTCACCATTAACAACTGCTATATCTCATATCTTTCATTTCTTCATCAAATTCTATGACTGCAATCTCTCCTTCGAAGCGGGAGACAATGCGTGAACAAGTATTTCGAGATATGAATAAGATTTTGGATAAGGTTAAATATTTCGAAGAAATAGAACGCAAAAGAGATAAGAATTTCTCAACAATTGTATTATTAGATAATTTAGGAGTAGTATGGGATGCTGAGTTCTTAGACTTTTTTTTGCATGAATTTAATTATGAGGAAAGCTGGATTACTTATCGGGCAATTTTTAAAGTTGA
The DNA here is from genome assembly GCF_050272735.1 of Peribacillus sp. NPDC046944. NCBI lineage: Bacteria > Bacillati > Bacillota > Bacilli > Caryophanales > Bacillaceae > Peribacillus > Peribacillus sp. NPDC046944. The sequence goes on along the minus strand of NZ_JBNNML010000009.1, from coordinate 38,362 downwards.
AATAAGAATTAGGAAAAAAATCAATTAGGCTTTTATTTGCTGGATTGGGGTGTTCTGCTCCCTCAAAATGTTAAATATCCTATACCGTGTGAAAAATCTTATAAATGTGTCTAATGACATATTTTTCTCGTGTGCTTTTATGTGGATTTTAATATTTAAATTTGAATATTTGCATTCCACAAAAAGGGTATAATAATAAAATATAACTATTATATAAGAGTTATATAAATTACTTTAATAACGTATAAGTGAATTTGATTATTTTCTTTAATCCGTTTAACATATAAAAATCCAAGGAGAAAAATAAATTAAAGCAAAAAATGAAATTTAATAATCTTTGTCTTGTAGGTGTCATTCTCTATATAGGTAATTCTCTATTATATCAAGTAACTGACAACCAACTTGCGGCAAAATCTTTCACTTATCAATTTCAACACTGAATGGAAACTAAAAGGAATATTGTTTGTGAAAATATAACTCTTTAATAGGACTAAGAGGAATTATAGGGGGAAATAAGTGGAGATAGGTGTAGATTTAAATAAAATTGTAGTAAACCTTGTTGAAAAAAATGTTGATAAAATAACAAAAGGATTGGGAAAAATGGGTGCTGACCAATTAAAAAAGTTGAAAATTAAAACAGGGTTAGCATTTGAAAATTATCTTTCCGCGGCAACAAAGAAATATAGTTATACCAAAACTATATTTTATAGAGACAAAAACGTACCCTTATATGATTTTTATATTAATATGAATTTGAAATATAAGAATACAGTTATTGATACAAGTGATGTAAATAACATAATAAACAAAAATAATTTCGTCACAATTTATGGAAGTGGTGGAATCGGGAAGTCTACCTTAATTAAGCATTTCTTTATAAACAGTATTATTAATACTAATTATATTCCCATATTTGTAGAATTAAAAATGTTAAATGACAAAGAAATTTCATTAGTTGAATGCATTTATTTATCTTTAAGTAATTTGAAATTCGATTTAGAAATGAGTTACCTTGAAAAATCATTAAATAGCGGTAGATATTTAATATTGTTAGATGGTTTTGATGAAGTATTAGATAGTAAGCGAGAAAAACTCATACAGGAAATTGTTGCTTTAACAGATTCGTATGATGATAATCATTTTATACTATCCTCACGAAGGAGTGATACCTTATTTAATGGTTGGAATAATTCAATTAATTTTGATTTAGTCCCTCTTGATAAAGAAAAAGCAATTACTCTAATAGAGAAATTGAATTATCCATCTGAGATTAAAGGGAAATTTTTATACGAATTGGAGCATAATCTATTTGACCTACACAAATCATTTTGTTCAAATCCTCTTTTGTTAAACTTAATGTTTCTAACTTATGAAGAATTTGCTGATGTTCCAGAAAAAGTACATTTATTTTATGCAAATGCTTTTACTGTTTTATATTCTAAACATGACGCAACAAAATCATTCAAAAGGCAACATAAAACAAATAAAGATATAGGTTACGATGAGTTTGTTAAGATATTATATGCGTTATCAGCATTAAGCTATATGGATTCAACTACAACCTTTAATTATTCTACATTAGAAAAATATATCAATTACTCTAAAAGAATTACAAAAATAAATAACTTTGAGACGGAAGACTTTATAGCGGATATCGTAGAATCTGTATGTCTTTTTTATCTAGAGGGGCTAAAATATAATTTTCAGCATAGGACTTTTCAGGAATTTTTTACAGCAAAATTTATATTGAATCTTCCAGATAAAGAAATGTATGGAATACTCTCTAGGTTAATTGAAAAGCGATTTGATTCACTTGAAACTGACAATGTCTTAAATTTAATTGTAGAAATGGAAAAAGAAAAGTTCGAAAAGGTATTTTTAATACCTAAACTGAAAGAAATAGTCAATAGCCTTCAGGGACAAAATGAAGATATAACCCATTTTAATTTTCTTTCAACTAACTTCAATTCTTATCAGATAGATAGGAGTATTTTGGGCGTTAATGAATATTATCAAGAGTTAGGAGATTGTATATCGTTTACCACAGTTAAAAGTGGTAGCCGCAAATATTATATACAATTTATATACTATATTGTAATGAAATATAAAAACATTTATCCGTGTATTGAAAAACCTGTACATAATTTTGATTATAGAAGAATTGATATAATTAAAAAGTATGGATGTTTAAATAATTTTACTGGAGAAATTATTGTTGAATTTAATAAAGTACCTGATAATGTAGAGTTGATGAGGGACCTAATGGAACATTCTCAAATTTATATTATGCACTACAAATTTGTAGAAAAGCTATTGAAAACACTTGAGAAGAAACATGAAGAAAAAGATAATATTCTGGGTGAGTTATTTGGAATTGAAGTATAAAAGGTATTATTCTGTTGGCTTATGTTAACTTATATCTTCTATTTAGATGTAAGTTAACATAACAAAGATGCTAAAAATGGGTTGCTAATCATACCTAATCATGTTGCTTAATTTGATAAGGGATATAACCATTTTGATGCTGATGGACAACATTTTATTTCAAAATGAATAGGTAAAATTTAATCAGGAGATTACCCAGTAATTAAATTTGAAAGAAGTTTCATTGCGTAGTGGGGGATTGAAGGGGAGTTGAAATAGTGGGATGGGGAATTATGACCAATTATGCTTCACGCTCTGAGTCTTTTTGGATAAAAGAAACATACCAGTATCTAATTGATGCTGGAAAGACAAAGAATGGTGAAGATATAATAAAGAAGTATAAATGTTTATTCTCTAACCTGGATTGTTTTGTAATCAGTCATGGAGATGAAGACCACATTGGATTAGCAAATACTATAATCGAAGAATTAGAACCAGATTTTGTAATATTATCACCACTCGTATATATAGTAGAGAAACTTCGCTTTACGTTTAATGATGTTAATTTGAGATTTCCAATGTTATTTGAAGGAAGTTATAGATGGATTGAAACAAATGAAGATAATATTTTCCGAGTTTATAGCGTAAAAGCCCCAGCAAACATTTTGTATCCGTGGGATATGGACTTTAAGGGAAAAGGGATTTTCGAATTTGAGACATTTCCAACCAAGTCAGCAAATAAGACTACAATATTAATAAACGACTTTATTTCTAAAATTAGTTCATATACCCCTTCGACTTCCTCTTGGTTAAAAGCTATTAATACTCATAAGCTAATCAAGGATTTACGTACTGGGAAGCTATTGGATAGAAAAAAATACAAGTTAAGTAAATCTGATTATTCAGAAATGTGGGATGAAATTGAAAGTGCAATTATAAGAAAGTTAAAAAATGAAATGAGTCTAATTTGCCGAGTTGGTTCAACTTTTTTTACAGGGGATGCAACAAGAAACCAATTGAGGGATATTGAAGATACATTAATTAATCAAAGTGAATTACTAGATTATAGGATTGCTTTGAAAATTAATCACCATGGAAGTGTAAATCCTAAGTATAAATACTTTGACTTTTATAAAAAAATGAAACCAAAGCAGCTTCTGTTAAAAAGAGATTTTCAAATTCAAGGCAGTAAAACTTTAAAACCAAATTTTATTGCATATGTAAACGATTTAAAATCAATTGTACCTAAGAATGGATTTATTGATTCAAAAAAAGCTGAAGATAAGAACAGAGCATACCAAAAATTTAATACTTTTTAGTTATTTATCTGCAAATTGTTTGATATGAGATTTGTATAAAAAATGAAAATTAGCCAGTGAGTTAAATAAAAGCTCACTGGTTTTCTGTAAAACCACAGACTTAGAGCAATTTTTCGGTCACTAACCCGGTCACTAATAAACAGGTAAATACTGTATTAGGATTAATTGGTAAAAGCTAAAGATGTTTTTAAGTTGAAAACGTATTTTTAACACTTACTTTTAGTGAAAATGAAGAAAAATTGGAGGTACGATATATTTGAAGGAATATATTGAATATCAATATAAAAATTTACCACTTACACCAAAAGTTTGTAAACATCTAATTTTAGAATTATTTATTGGAAGATTAGAAATGAGGCAGACGATTCAAAATGAGGTTACAAAGACTCATTTAGACAGAGGCGGAAAGGATACCATTGCAGGGGATAAGTCAAGAATTATAAAAAAAGCCTTGGAAATACTAAAAAAAGAAGGATTAGCAGATAACCCTTCTTATGGATATTGGGTAATTTCTGATAGTAGTTTTAAAGTTAGTGAAGAAACTGATGTTACTGTCCCTATTCGTGATAATATTAAAAATCATCATACAGAAAGTAGTGAAGAGACAAAAGACGACTATGAAGCAGATATAGTGTTGGGAGAAGGTACTAGTGCTGTCTACTTATACTATTTACCGAGTTATCAATTAAATCGGCAAAAGGATACGTGGGCATGTAAAATTGGAAAAACCGATAGAGACCCTTTACAAAGGATACTTTCGCAAGCTTCTACAGCATTGCCAGAAAAACCCAAAATAGCAGTAATTATAAAAACAAATAATTCACTTGTTTTGGAGCAAGCTGTTCATAATATACTTACTTATAGAAACAAAAAGATTGGGACAGCACTTGGTAAGGAATGGTTTGATACTAACCCTGATGAGTTTCTTAAAATTGTACAATTCATAGAACAATCAACATTACTTTTTTAAACAATGCCTAAAAGCTTAACGTACTTCACCCAGTAACAGCCCTTCAAAAGTTTGGGAATGTTCTAAGAATAGGTTTGATGCATAAGAGGTAACTTAATATTAGAACTACCGCTACATACAACAAAGCCATCCTCTTCCATGCTTATGTAATTTGAGCGATAGAGACCCTCAATGATACCTGCATAATTAAAATTCACCTATTGGGGTATTGCATCGCGCCTTACTTATTCTATAGCCGACGAATTAATAATAACGATATTATTAAGTTGCTAGAGGTAGTACAATTAAAAGAGTATCGGTAAAACTACGTATTCTCCTGTAAAAGTAATCATCATCCCGACAAACGTAGAAGTGATGATTGCCTATTGAACTGCTGAAATTCCTGTATTGGATTTCAGCCTTCTCAATAACTATAGATTTTTGAAAAGTGAGGAATGATTAACCTGACTTTCACAATAGAATGCATCTGAATAGACTTTTAAAACTAATTATGGTATATTTTTCTTCAACAGAATAGGTGCGAATATAGAATAGTAAAACGTTGATATAACAGGGCTTTTCATGATGATGATGCAAATGGGTATGAAACCGTCCCAAAAGAAAATTAATCAAATGATGAGTGCTATGAATAAACAACAAACCAAATAAATAGCATGAAAATCGCTATGCACTAATTTTTAATCGATTGATTATGGCTATTATAGGATGAGCAAATCATAAAATGCATTACAGAGTAATCTTTCATCATAAATTTTTGTTTGCTTTATCTTTCATCACGATCCGAAACCTCTTTCTCTGACGAATTCTACCAGAGAAGGGGGTTTTTTGCGTGAAGAAGAATCAGTTATAAGGGCCAGGACGGAAAAAATTGATATTTAAGTATACAGAAAGGAAAGAGGAGATAGAAGGGATCCCATTCAAATGGCCATTAAATGAAAAATAGGTTGCCCCAAGATAAAAGGGGGCAACCTGTGTTGTATGTGTCATTTTATATTATTGTGCAGTTAATCCGCCGTCAATTACGAATTCAGCTCCTGTAGAATAGCTTGATTCTTCGGAAGCTAGGAAAAGAACGAGATTGGAGACTTCTTCTGGCTGTGCCACGCGTTTAAGAGGAATATGTTTGGCAAATTCTTTGATGACTTCAACAGCATCGCCTTGGGTTACCATTGGTGTTTCAATCACACCTGGGTGTACTGAATTCACGCGGATTCCATAACGTGAAAAATCAATTGCGGCTGCTTTTGTCATTCCGCGAACGGCAAATTTTGTATCCGTATAACCAATTGCACCAGCCACTAGCCCGTTCATTGAAGAAATATTGACGATTGATCCGTTTTCAGTTTTCTTCATGGATGAAACAACGGTTTTCATTCCTAAAAATACGGATACTTGGTTAATTTTTACGATTTTAAGGTACTGATCTAAGGTTGTATCTTCAATGGATTTATTAAGGCTTATTCCTGCATTGTTTACTAAAATGTTTACTGGGCCAAATGTGTTTTCAGTCTCGGTAACGACAGTCTGCCAATCGGCTTCGCTAGAAACGTCTTGTTTAATAAATATGGCGTTTTCGCCTAGTTCTTTCGCTAGGGCTGCTCCGGCTTCTTCATTTAAGTCGGTTAAAACAACTTTTGCGCCTTCTTCAACAAATTTACGCGCATGAGTCGCACCCATACCGGCTGCTGCGCCAGTGATAATCGCTACTTTATTTAATAACCTTTCCATAAATAACACCTCATTATTATTTTTTTGATAGTTGAACTATCATTTTATGCATTTTTATTTTATACTATTTAACAGAATATATCAAGCAATAGGAGAAAGGACCGATGAATCGTGAGTTCAAATACTAGAGAAAAAAATAAAAAGCATCGGACAGAACAAATAATCCTTGCAGCGGAGGAATTATTTTCAGAAAAAGGATTATATGATGTACAGATGCAAGATGTCGCTACAAAGGCAAATGTCGGTATAGCCACCTTATTTCGTTACTTTCCTAAAAAAGAAAATTTAATCGTTGAGGTTGCTGTATTCATTTTAAGTGATTTCCAAGACGACCTAAAAAAGATTGCTGATTCAGAAAAGAACGCATACGAAAAATTTGAAGAGTTATTCGAATATTTTTTAGAGATCGCGAATGGACCAGCTAGAAAAGTCACCTTATTTCGTGAGGCTTTTGAAAGCTATTCCTCATATAAAAACGAGCCTCTAGAAAATATTGAATCCTATATCGACATACAAAAAGAGTTATCACGTGAAATTTTCAAAATCATAAAGCAAGGGGTTGAAGATGACTCTCTCCGTTCGGATATAAATATGGAGCTAGCTCTTCAAACAATAACAAATTGTTTTAGCATATTTTCAACGAGAATCACTTTACATGAAAAGGTAGCTATACCATCTTCGGGAATTACCCCCATTGATCAACAACAGTTTTTAAAAGAGATGTTCCTCCACTATATAAGGGCTTAAAGTGATTGAAACATCCTGACTGATACTGGGGTGACATATCGATTGGATTAGAGTGGCCTATTACTAGTGTTGACCGAATAAATAAAACGTATTATATTTCCTATTTCAATGGGAAAACCCTGAAAAATTCAGGTAAGGTAAGGTTTGAACGATACAATAATTCGGATACGGTTACACATTCATACCCATTTTTATAAAGATAAGCTAGTGTTGTTTCTAAAGCACGAACTGTTTGGGGGCGGTCACTCCAATCATGAAGTAAAATGATATCTCCGGGTCGCAAGGATTTAATGATGTGGTTTGATATTTTATTGGCTGGAGGCCTAGCCCAGTCTTTTGGGTCCTGATGCCAAGACCAGAGTACCACTTTAAATCCTTTATTAACCGCAGTATTGATGATTGTGTCATTATGGAAACCACCTACAGGACGATAAAGAGAGGGTTTATATTGTGCAAGGTCCCATATAATCTTATCCGTATCATCTAATTCCGATGATAGTCTATGAGCAGTTATATTCCTATCATATGGATGAGTATAAGTATGGTTGGCAATTTCATGACCTTCCTTAATCTCTCTTTTTAAAACATCGGGGTTGCTCTTCACTTTATTACCCGCTACGAAGAAAGTAGCTTTTGCGTTATATTTTGCTAAAAGATCCAGGATCTGAGGAGTATAGTCTGGATGGGGCCCATCATCAAATGTAATGGCAACAATTTTTTCTTGAGTATTCACTTCCCAAATAACATTTCCTGTTTTTTCGTAAACGGCTCTGCTGTCTGTTGCTGCCTGGGACTCATTATAGGAGGCAGGAAACAAAATAATGAGGGATAGGGCAATAAATAAAGTTTTCACAATAGTTTCCTCCAGGAAATACGGTTATACATGTTATTATGCGGAGTTTGTCTTTATTTATTAATGATTAGGAATGAGAAGAAGAGAGGTAAGCAATAAGTGCACGTCATTGAGGAATGAAGATGAATATACGTCATATACTGAAACCAGTATCACTTTAGTCAAGTACCCGTTTTATAATGTTTTTCATGATAGATGTTGAGTAATTGGTCAAGCTGTTGACTAAGTTCGATGGCAAGATGTGAACTTAACCCATTTCGCTCCACTATAGTAATAAGTTCACTTCGTTTTAATTCGATTTGTTCAAGACATTCATTACTTTTTAACATAGCTATTCCTTTCTAATCCGAATGCATTGGCGTTTTTTTAGATTTGTTGTAAAATATGTATGAATATAACAATTATAAAGCCTTGATGAATTGTTATCAAATAAGTTTTTCACTTATGGGTAAAGATCATTTTAATTAGCTTTTTCAGGTGTCACGAAAAATTATCAATTCCAAAAATGTATTTTTTTATCTAATTTGATACAATGTTTATAGGTTGTCTTACATAGGAGTGGAAGTCTTGGATGAAATTAATATTTTCTTAGCATTTGGAGCTGGATTTTTGAGCTTTATTTCTCCATGCTGCTTGCCGTTATATCCTGCTTTTTTATCATACATCACAGGTATGAGCGTGGGAGAAATCAAGTCGGATAATACTATGCTGCAAAAAAGAAGCATGTTGCATACGTTGTTCTTTTTGCTAGGTTTCTCGTTGGTATTTATAGCGCTAGGATTCGGTACTACATATTTAGGTTCTTTCTTTTCGGATTATAAAGAGTTAATTCGTCAAATTGGTGCCATCTTAATAGTCCTTTTTGGGTTATTCATAGTGGGAATCTTCCAACCGAAGTCCTTAATGAAGGATAGCCGGTTTGAATTTAAGAACAGGCCTGGTGGTTACTTGGGATCGATTCTTATTGGTCTTGCTTTTGCAGCTGGGTGGACGCCATGTGCGGGTCCCCTTTTAGGTACTGTCATGACGCTAGGGGTAACAAATCCTAGTGCCGCTATGAACTATATGATTGCTTATGTATTAGGATTTGCCATCCCATTCTTTGTTTTATCCTTTTTTGTAGGGAAATTAAAATGGATAAAAACCTACAGTCAGTACATTATGAAAATTGGCGGTTATTTAATGATTGTTATGGGGATTATCTTATTTTTTGATTGGATGACTAAAATCATTGCCGTTTTAACTACACTATTCGGTGGGTTTATTGGATTTTAGTGCATTTTCATGTAAAAAAATATATTTTTTGAATTGTATAGGCTTTTCATTGAGTCTTTGGTCTCTTTTTTTATTCCTTTAGTTATAAAATTCGTTGATTTTAGGACTTAAGTTAGATATTCTAGGAATATATAACTTTGAATATCTTTTATTTGTTCTGCTTGTTGTTTGAAATGAGGAGGAGCGGCTATGGCCCAATTATTAGTAGTTGATGATGCTAAATTTATGAGAATGACACTTTCAAATATATTGACTAAAGCAGGCCATGAAGTGGTTGGTGAAGGTGAAAATGGAAAAGAGGCGATTGATCTATATCGAAGACTGAATCCCGATTTAGTCATAATGGATATAACAATGCCGATAATGAGCGGGCTTGATGCAGTTAAGGAAATAAAAAAGGAGTTTTCCTCTGCAATGGTTATTATGTGCTCAGCTATGGGGCAGCAAAAAATGGTTGTGGAAGCCATTGAGGCTGGAGCAAAGGACTTTATTGTAAAGCCTTTTGATGAGAATCGAGTCTTGGATGCCGTTAATAGGGTATTGGATTAAATACTCGCCTTGTTAATCTGATTTAGGTACTATATACTTTGTTTAAGGTTATAATTATTATATAGTTTTCTTAGTGTGTACCTACTTACTATTAGCTAAAAAGGATGAGTTAAATGATATATATAACAACAGGAATGGCTATTTTGATGGCTTTAGTTGTTTTTAAGTTGCGTATGAAGGAAACGGAAAGACCGGTGAATGCGAAAAAGATTATACTACCGCCTCTTTTCATGAGTACAGGAGCTTTGATGTTTCTTTTTCCGATGTTTCAAGTAACACGTTCTGAACTTTTAGAAGCTCTTATAGCTGGTATGTTATTTTCTATCTTATTAATCAAGACTTCGAAATTCGAAGTGCGTGATGAACAAATATATATCCAGCGTTCCAAAGCATTTATTTTTATTTTAATCGGTATTATGGTAATTCGTTTGGTAGCTAAATTGATTTTGGGAAGCACGATTGAAATTGGAGTGCTTGGTGGGATGTTTTTCCTTCTTGCTTTCGGTATGATTGTTCCTTGGCGAGTTGTGATGCTTTACCAATATAAAAAAGTCAAAGCAGCTTCTTTTAGTGAAGGTAAGATGATTTGACTTTTACCCAGTGAAAACCGCATGTTGACACATGTGGTTTTTTTGTTTGGTAAAAACACTTAGTTGTTCTATTCAAAATTAGGTTAGAGGAGAAATTCATTAAAAATCATAGTAATTTCATGCGAATTATATTATATTAATATTATTGTTGTTTACTTAAGGGGGAAACGGTTTATGTTACAAATGATTGTGTTAGGGATTATTTGTGGTTTACTACTAGGATTTGTGCTTCAAAGAGGCCGTTTCTGTGTTGTTGGTGCATATCGTGATTTGCTTATAGCGAAAGACGGGCGAATGTTTTTAGCTACGTTCATTGTCATTGCGATACAAAGCGTTGGTGTGTATGCACTACGGGATACAGGAATCATTCAATTTGGTAATGATGGTTTTCCTTGGTTAGGAACCATCCTCGGAGGCTTTATATTCGGTATCGGGATGGTTCTTGCAGGAGGCTGTGCGACAGGAACATGGTACCGGGCAGGAGAGGGTATGATCGGTAGTTGGGTCGCACTCTTCGGTTATATGCTTGGAGCTGCAATGACGAAGTACGGCGTGTGGAAAGCTACAGGGGATCATCTGGTTTCTTATCGTACGAGTGATACGTATATTCATGAAACGTTGAATGTGTCACCTTGGTTATTGGTCATTGTTTTGATAATCATAGTTGGTATCTTGGTCATCAGGGAATTTAAAAAGCCTAAACTTCCTATGTTCAAGATGAAACCGAAAAAAACGGGATTGGCTCATATTTTATTTGAAAAACGCTGGCATCCCTTTGTCACTGCATTATTGGTAGGACTTATTGCCATCGTGGCTTGGCCTTTAAGTGCGATGACCGGGCGAATGTTCGGTTTAGGGATTACTACACCTTCTGCGAATATTTTAACGTTCCTTATCACAGGAGATGACGCGCTCATCGATTGGGGTACATTTTTAGTATTGGGCATTTTCTTGGGTGCTTTCATTGCAGCCAAAGGCAGCGGGGAATTCCGTTGGAGACTGCCTGATATGAAAACATTGCGTAATAATGCTTTTGGTGGAGTGATTATGGGATTTGGCGCGAGTATCGCCGGCGGGTGTACCATAGGTAATGGACTGGTTAACTCAGCATTATTTGCGTGGCAAGGCTGGGTCGCGATTGTCTTTTTCTTATTAGGAACATGGGTAGCGGCTTATTTCACTATCATCCGTAAGCAAAAGAGTTCAAGTGCATCAAAGGCTGCCTGAGTTTTATCACATTAATTAGAGGAGTGGAGTAAAATGGCAAAGGTATTAGAGACATCAGGAATGGTTTGTCCGTTTCCATTAGTAGAGGCTAAAGAAGCAATTGCAGGTATGACAAAAGGGGAAGAATTGATCATCAATTTCGATTGCACCCAAGCAACGGAAAGTATCCCTCGCTGGGCTGCAACGGAAGGTCATGAAATTACGGAATTTGAACAAGTCGATGACGCTCAATGGCGTATAATCGTTAAAAAAGGGAATTAATAGAAAAAATGTGCCGGGGATTCCCTAGCACGTTTTTTTCTATTTTGAAGCTAAATCGTTGGCGTTAAGCAGTCGGAGTGGTAACATAACTTTAATCTAATATACTAAGGAGTTGTTAATGAAATGGTTGATGAAGTTGTATTGAATGATGTTTCGCTGCAGGTCACAAATTTTCATGCCGAATCTATAAAGAACCCTGAAAGCGGAGAACTTAGAAAGATTAGTTTTGATTTTAAAGTAACGAGCGAGGAGTATCATGATATCACAACGCTGCTCTATCAAATGGTTTTTGATTTAAAGATTCCTGAGACAAGAGAAGAATACCGGGCAGAAATCTTCAACTATTCAACATCGCTTACGAATTTATATGAAGAAAATGCTGTGGGAGACTTTTCCCTTACGTTAATCGAAGTAGATTCTCAAGATTGATTCCATTACCAGCCTTGTAAAGAAATGGGTTACTGTCTATAATAATGGTAACGATAAATTAATTTATACATATGAGGTGGTTCTTTGCTAGGAGGCTGGTTTTTATGGTTTATCCTTTTTTGGGTAGTCCTTTTAGTAACGTTGATGAGCATTGGTGGCTTTTTCATGTTTCGGAAGTTCTTAAAGAGATTCCCGAAAGAAGACGGGAAATCAGATATGGATTGGGAAGAGTATTACTTGGAACAAACGAACCACTTATGGTCACAACAGCAAAAGGATTTGCTTGAAGATTTAGTAAGCCCTGTACCGGAACTTTTTCGTGATGTGGCCCGTCATAAAATCGCTGGTAAGATCGGTGAATTGGCTTTGAAAGAAAAGGCACCGGATATAACAGAAGATTTGGTGATTCGTGGGTATATCATTGCCACACCTAAACGAGATCATAAGTTTTTACAAAAAAAATTGACGGAGCGACAAGTGAATATGGATCCCTATCAGCATTTATTTAGCTGAAGGCAGGGTGGGCATACTCTTTAGAGTGTGCCTTTTTTATTATGGATTGTGGTAATAATTAGAACGTTTGTACTCTATCAAGGCTTTCTTTTTAATATTTGATATAATAGTAGTAAGAAAAACGAGGACGGAGTGAAACGATGAAATTTATCCATACGGCCGATTGGCATTTAGGGAAAATTGTTCACGGGGTCCATATGACGGATGACCAACGTCATGCCCTGCTACAATTTATTGAGATAATCGAAGAGGAAAAACCCGATGCGGTGGTCATTGCCGGTGATCTTTATGACCGTTCCGTCCCACCGACTGAGGCTGTTGAGCTACTTGATGAGATTCTTTATACAATCAATGTGAAAATGAAAATACCCATTGTGGCCATATCGGGGAACCACGATTCGGCTGAAAGGTTATCATTTGGCTCATCATGGTACCGCCATAGCCAGTTATACATTCACGGGAAACTGACAAAAACATGTGAACCAGTCCATATCAAAGGTGTTAATTTTTACTGTGTTCCTTATGCAGAACCAGGGACGGTTCGTCACGTTTTCGAAGATGAAAGCATCCATTCCCATCAAGAGGCGATGAGAAGGATAACAGGGGGTATAGAGGAAACGCTTAATCCAAATGAGCCGAATATTTTGGTGGGACACGCATTTGTATTGGGTGGTAAAACGAGCGATTCAGAACGGGTTCTGTCAGTAGGTGGATCTGGTTGTGTGACAGCCGATTTATTTGATGCGTTCGATTATACGGCACTTGGGCATTTACATAGCCCGGATGCAATTCGACATCCAAAGGTTTATTACTCCGGATCGCTTTTAAAGTATTCATTTTCTGAAGCTAAACAAAATAAGTCGCTATCCATCGTTGAAATGAGAGAAGATGGTAACTTTGAGATTCGCTATCGGTCCTTGACCCCTAAGTATGATATGAGGGAGATTTCAGGCACGATGGAAGAATTACTTGACGTTACTTTTTATCAAAACCAAAAAGTAGACGATTATTTGAAGATTACCTTGAATGACGAGGGATCGCTCATCGATCCCATTAACCGATTGCGTCAAGTTTACCCGAATGTGCTTCACCTGGAACGGAAATGGGATCTGACCGATTTGAGACGAAAAAAATCATATTCCTCCGTAAAAGATGAAAGGAAGTCTGAAATAGACTTGTTTGAGACGTTTTATCAGGAGATGACAGATAGAGAGTTCGATTCTCAAAAGAAGGAACTGATGGTTTCTGTCATTGAAGCTGTCAAGAAAGAGGAGGCTTTGAAATGAGACCTCATATTTTGACGATGCAAGCATTCGGTCCATATGCGGGTAAGGAAATCATTGATTTTAATACACTGGGAGAACGGACCATGTTTGTCATTTCGGGAAAGACCGGTGCCGGGAAAACGACCATTTTTGATGGGATTAGCTTTGCTATATATGGGAAAGCGAGCGGTGAAGACCGTAGTGGACAAGATTTACGAAGTCAATTTGCCGAGGATGACGTCTTGACGGAGGTTTCATTGCAATTCACTCTCCGTGGAAAAACATATTTGGTTACCCGATCTCCACAGCAGGAACGAAAGAAGAAATCAGGAGAGGGTACCACAACCGTTAGTGCGAAAGCAGAACTATATGAATTGGTACAAGGCGAGGGGAGAAAGTTACTGGGAGCCAATGTTCGCGAGGTTGAAGAGAAAATCAAAGTACTCATTGGGTTGGATGCGAACCAGTTTAGGCAAATCCTGATGATTCCGCAAAATGAATTCCGTAAACTATTAACATCTGATAGTAAAGATAAGGAACAGATTTTGCAAAAGTTATTCCATACCGAATTATATAAGAGAATAGAAGAAAGATTAAAAGAGGAAGCATCACTTCTTAAGAAACAAAGTGAAAAAAGCGCACAGCGTCGCATTGAATTAATGAAGGGCATCAAACCGGGTGATCATGTGGAGCTTCAATCTTTATTGGAAGCAGCTGAACCAAATGAACAACAAATTCTTCCTTTGCTTCATTCGGTGATATCAACGGCTACAGAAAAGCATCAACATTTAGGTGAGCTTCTAAAGGAAAAGCAGAATGCCCGTGATCAGGTCAACCAAGAGCTATCCAAAGCGGCCGATTTATTGAATAGATTTGCTGAGAAAGACAGATTACAAAATGAAAAAGCAGACTTAGAAAACAGGCGCCCGGAAATTATGGAGTTAAAAGAACAAATGAAAATGGCTCATAAAGCGGCCTCGCTAGAAAAACAAGAGCAATATTACTTGCGAATCGGTAAACAGGTAAAAGAGGTGACGTCTGAACTTCAAAATTTAACGAAGCAGGCCGAACTATTGTTGGAGGAGCGCCTGAAGAAACAGGAAGTTTATGAGCAAGAGCTGGCAAAGGAAGAGAAACGAGAACAGGCGTTACGGAATGTACATCAGCTTGAACAGGTGAAAGAAGCCGTTTTGACTTATTCAAGTCTTAGAGAACAGGTTACTTTAGATGAAACAGAGTGGAAGAAAAGTAAGCAACTCCGTGAACATAATATTTCAGAGCTTGCTAGAATCGAAACGGACTTGGAGAAAATCAGCCTTGAAAAGGCGGAAGCCGAAAAAGTGGCCATCCTTTATGGAGAGAAAGAAAGGGAGTTTGAAAAAAACCAACAGCTTCTTTCAAAACTTAGAAAGCTACAAGCTGTTTATTCAGAATGTAAAAGCATGATGGATGTCTTGGAAAATAAAAAGTCTACATTTCAAAAGATGCTCGATCATCATCTCCAGGAAAAAGAAAAACTAGAGGTAATCAATCAAAATTGGCGTGCAGGACAGGCTGGTATGCTAGCATCCATGCTTCATGATGGTGAAAACTGTCCCGTCTGTGGTTCGATTGATCACCCTGAGCCTGCACACTTGCATGCGAATATGCCATCGGATGAAGAATTGAAACAGCAGGAAAATAGAGTGAAAATGGCCGATAAACAAAAAAGTCAGGCTGAAAGTGAATTTTACCAGGCAGAATCGAAATTCCAGGCACTTACAGACACCAAGAATGAAAGATTCACAGATTTACAAAATGACGTTCCGGAGTTCGCTTCCGAGCTTATCGACGAATACTTGAAGTCGTATGAGGAAAAGGGGAGAGAGTTACAAAAGCATTTACAGTCAATGATGGATAAGAAGGATGCAGGAAGCGAATTGGAGAAACGATTGATTGCCTTAAAAGAGAAGGGTACTCAATTGAAAGAGAACTTGGCATCTTTAGAGAAAATGGAAGATGTTACAAAGACCAGGTATATTGAGAACTCAACAAAGCTTACAGGCCTAACGAATTCCCTTCCAGAAGGAATTCGTACTGAAGTAGAATATGCAAGGGCATTTGATGCGGCAGTCAGAAGGCAGAAGCAGTTACAAAAATCATTGGAAGAGGCACAAAAAGCCCTTCAATTGGTTAAAGAAAAAGAATCGGGCATCCATGCGAAAAAGGAATCGCTCGCAGGGAATATAGATGCATTGACGCTTGAATTAAATCAAGAGCGTGAAAAGCTGGTTGTGGAAATGTCCAACCAAGGATTTGCTACTTATAAGGAATATACAGCAGCCAAAAGGACTGAAGATGTGCTTCAATCTATGGAAAAACAAGTACAGTTATACGAACAAAATTGGCAAAGTGTCATAAGCTTGTTTCATGATCTGGAAATGAAGTTAAAAGATGTACCAAAACCGGACTTGGAGGGGTTAAGGAAAACATTTGAATTCATTGACGGTGAATTGGAAAAGTTGCGTCACACACAGAATGAACTACAGGCTGAACAAAAGAATAACCAGGAAATCGAGCAGAAATTGGCATATATTAGAGAAGAGCAGAAAAGCCTGGATGAAAAATATAGCATCGTTGGGCATCTTTCAGAGATTTCAAAAGGCCAAAATTCATTCCGAATTACGTTTGAACGGTATGTATTGGCTGCCTTTTTAGATGATATTCTTAAAGAAGCTAATCTGAGACTGTTAAAGATGACGAGCGGTCGTTATCAGCTATTGCGAAAGCTTGACCCAACTCGCAGGAATATTCAAAGTGGGTTGGAGCTGTCAGTATATGACCAATATACCGGACAGGAAAGGCATGTCAAAACGCTTTCTGGCGGAGAGAGTTTTAAAGCCTCGCTTGCCCTTGCTCTTGGGCTTGCAGATATTGTCCAGCAGAATGCAGGAGGAATTTCCCTGGAAACGATGTTCATAGATGAAGGTTTCGGTACACTCGATCCTGAATCACTGGATCATGCCATTGAAGCATTAATGGATATCCAGAGTAGTGGACGGTTAGTCGGCATCATTTCCCATGTTCCTGAATTGAAAGAACGAATCGATGCACAGCTTCAAGTCACATCCACTCAAAATGGAAGCACCACAACATTTAATTTTGCTGGCTAATAAAAAAGAATGGCTCTGGAAGCAAGTAGCTTCAGGAGCCATTCTTTTTTATTTAAAGCTATTCGATCTGAATACTATCTTGGTCTTTACCGGGGGAATACTTATGAATACGAATCACTAATGATGGGTGGGTAAACTCGGCAGTGATCCTTCGTGAACAGATGGAAAAAGGGAAAGAAATTTTTCGTTGTGTAGGTGATGTAATCGCTTTATCTTTATGAAATAGCTTTTGAAAAGGTTTGTGAGGCTTTTCAACGGTAATCAAAATTTCGTTATCTTTTAAACGCACTTTAATATCCTTTGCTTCATGGTTTTCCAATATTGCTTCCACCATATACTCGTCATCACTTTCGTAAATGTCAATTGTAAATAATTGATGGTCCAATTTACTTGTCTCCGGATTAAGAAAAAACTTTTTCACCCATTCATCAAAAACCTTTACCTCATTCATCTGTACATCATGTAGTTTATCTTGCATGTGGATACCCCCGGTTTTGCCTTTGTTTGTATTATATGTTGGAAGTATCGAAAATGGTGATAATTAGGAAAACTTTCTAACTTAACTAAAATATATGTGGATTAGATACAAACACAACGGTGATTTTCTTTCAGTGCAATGATTATTATCTTTGCGCCATACGAGCCATACGAAGTGAATACCGATAAAATTTTGGTGCTGGCAAAACCATTAATCGATACAAGCAAAATTAATGCACGAAACTAAAGAGGATTTAGACTCGTTCATGAAGAAGATAACAGTATAAACAGAAAAATCGAGGAGAGCAGATTGATCTGCTTTCCTTTTTTTCTTTAAGAGGAGGAACTGGAATGGAACATGAATTTGTCATTGTAAGTGCGAACCGTACGGCTATAGGTAAAATGGGAGGACAACTAAAAGATGTACAAGCGGGTCATCTAGCGGCAACGGTCATTAAGGATGCAATCGAGAGAGCAGGTCTGGCACCCGAGCAGATAAATGAAGTGATTTTTGGTGAAGTGCGCCAGTCGACCGAATCTTCAAATCTAGCACGTGTTGCCGCGTTAAGAGCGGGTATCCCTCCTGAAGCTTCGGCTTATACAGTAAACCGCCTATGTGCTTCAGGCATACAGGCAGTGATTTCCGGTGTTCAGCATCTAGCTTTTAATCCGGATGATATTGTCGTGGCAGGTGGAGCGGAAAATATGAGTAGAGCCCCCATTTACCTCAGAAATTCCCGATTTGGAGAAGGAAACCCTCATCTAGTTGATTCTAATCTTGAAAATGGACAGCAGCCAACCGAAGTGTATGGAAAAGATTTGGGGATGGGGATAACAGCAGAAAACGTAGCGGAAACCTACCAAATTTCCCGGGAAGACCAGGACGCCTTTGCTGTAGAAAGCCAAAGAAGGGCAAGAAAGGCGATTGAGTCTGGTTCCTTCGAATCTCAAATCGTTCCGGTTGAAATAAAGACTAGGAAAAGCACAACAGTATTTCAAGTGGACGAGCACCCAAGAGAAACATCGATAGAAAAACTGTCCCATTTGAAGCCCGTCTTCAAAAGTGATGGAACAGTCACGGCTGGTAATGCCTGTGGCCGTAATGATGGTGCCAGTGCTTTAGTTTTGATGACCCGCGAAAAGGCTTTTAATCTTGATATCAAACCGATTGCCAAGATTGTAAACTGGTCTACAGCTGGTGTCGATCCACGTTATATGGGAATCGGTCCCGTTCCCGCGATCGAGAACCTATTGAAAAAGACTGGACTGGCAGTTGAAGATATCGGACTGTTCGAGTTGAATGAGGCATTTGCATCACAATCATTGGCTGTTATACGGGAAGCCAAGCTAGATCCTGCTAATGTCAATGTCAACGGTGGAGCCATTGCATTAGGCCATCCACTAGGGGCAACGGGGGCGATTATCATGACCAAATTAATTCACGAGATGCAACGGCGCCAAGAGAAATACGGAATGGCAACCCTATGTATTGGCGGTGGACAAGGGATGGCCATTTTATTGGAATTGGCTTAATAGTGATTTGAAAAACTCTTCACTAAGCTTAACTCATTAAAACACAAAACTTAGCCACCGATTATACCTGCATTTTCTCTTAATATGCTAGTAAACCCATCCTTATTGTAGAAGGTTGGGTTTTTTGATTTTCTGGTAAATGAGAAAAATTCAAAAATGAATTATCAGGTTATGGATGAATCCTTTAAAACAAAGGCTTTATAACGAGTAAGATTCAAAAATGAATTTAATCACTCAAAAAAATTAGCTGTTTCCCCAGTGTGTGATTTGGCATGAAACTTGCATTGTTATATGTGTAAACCATATGTAGAAGAATCGGATTTGAGAAAAATGGAGGGGTTAAAGGTGCGAAAAACAGTAAAACAACCATGGGAGCAATGGTATGCAGAAGGAATGTCGTCATTACTTCTACCGGAAATTTCCGTCTATACACTACTGGACCAATCAGCAAAGAAATTCCCTGATCATACAGCCATTATTTTTGAAGACCATCTCATGGATTATAAAAGCCTGAAATCACAAGTCGATAAACTCGCGGGTAAGTGGAAAGAAATGGGGTTCGTGAAAGGTGAAAGAATTGGCCTTATGATGGCCAACCATCCTTATTTCATCATCAGTTATTACGCTGCACAAGCACTGGGACTCATTGTTGTTCAACTGAACCCTATGTATAAGCCTAGGGAACTGCTCCAAATATTAGTGGATTCTAATGCTCTATATATTGTGTATGACCAATTGGCCGCTACTACCATTGAAGAAACAAAAGCGATATATGATTTTTCAATCTGCATGAAGACGGACGATGACCAATTAGACGGTCTATCTCTACGTTCTTTGATAGAATCTGGCGAAGAAATCAAGGAAGTTGAAACGATAAATCCTCTTGAAGATATTGCAGTCATCCAGTATACAGGAGGGACGACGGGGAAAATGAAGGGAGCGATGCTTACCCATTACAATCTTACTTCCAATGTTATACAGAGCTCTGAAATGTATGGGGATTTGATGGTGCCCGGAAAGGAAGTCGTGCTGGCAGCGACACCGCTTTATCATGTTTACGCGATGACAAGTGCCATGAATCTCGGAATTTATATTGGAGCTGCCATTCTATTATTTCCTAAATTCGAGATTCAAAATGTACTAATGAATATTCAAAAGTACCGTCCGACTTTTTTTCCAGGCGTTCCAAAGATGTACAATGCGTTCGTCAATCATCCTGAAATCGAAAAATATGGACTGGATTGTCTGAAAAATTGTTCTTGTGGCTCAGCACCCATGCCAGTTGAAGTCATTAATCGATTCGAGAAGCTGACAGGTGCTTCTATAGGAGAAGGTTTTGGGTTATCAGAAGCCTCTCCTTCCACACATCGTAATCCGCCCTTAGGTAAAAGGAAAATCGGGAGTGTCGGCATTCCTTTTCCTAGAACCGATTGTATGATCGTAGACGAGGACAATAATGAAGTGCCATCCAAAGGGGTGGGAGAGCTGCTTATAAAAGGCCCACAAATTATGAAGGGATATTGGAATAACGAGGTGGAAACGAGAAAAGCTCTCCAAAATGGCTGGTTGTATACAGGCGATCTTGCTTCAGTGGATGAAGAGGGGTATTTCTACATTGTCGGCAGAAAAAAAGAAATGATCATCATTAGCGGGTTTAATATATATCCGCAAGAGGTGGAAGGTGTCCTTTATCAGCACCCGGATATTCAGGAGGCGGCTGTGGTGGGGATACCGCATAAAGAATTAGGAGAGGTCGTAAAGGCATTCATTGTTCCAATGAAGGATGCCAACATTGACCTTGAGGAAATTGAAGGATATTGCTATACCCAGCTGACACCCTATAAGGTTCCAAAGCAATTTGAAGTTAGGGAGGAACTGCCGCGAAACACCGTTGGCAAACTATTAAAAAGGTTGCTTATAAAAGAGGAACTGGAAAAGAGGACAAAGAAGGATTGAAGCTGACCCAGCTTTTTAAATCTAGGTAGTGGAAGCAAGAATCAGCAGTATTCAGTGGGGAAAAAGTGGGGAATAGGAATATATTTCCAATGCGGTTGCTTTTTTCGCAGGTGAATGTTCTTCATTCGTGAGTGGCCAGGTGCCAGGTGCTGCTATATGTGACTGGAGGTTCTAATGAGTTTCCTAGTTTCGTAATGGAATTCAACCAAGAAAGGCATTAATTCGGCCACACAGCCAGATAATTCAACCATAATGACAATTAATTCGACCATCAGAAGAGATAATTCAACCACCAAGACGATAAGACTATCTATTCACAAAGAAACGAGGGGATTTACATGCGTTGGTTTGTTCTTTCTCTATTATTCCTCGGAGCGGTCATTAACTTTGCCGATAAATCAATAATCGGACTTGCCGCTGTGCCGATCATGAAGGAATTCGATCTTTCTTATGCTGAATGGGGACTTGTAGGAAGCAGTTATTATTGGCTCTATCCTGTAACGGGCATTTTTGGAGCAGCATGGGCCGATAAGCTCGGGGCCAAGAAAGTACTTGGGTTCATCATGCTGACATGGACTGTTTTACAATTTGGTGTTTTGGCCATTGCTGCTTTGCCACTATTAATTATTTATAGAATTTTACTTGGGGCATTCGAAGGGCCCTATAGCCCTGTTGCTTATAGCCACGCAGATAAGTGGTTTCCCCCGAAACAACGGGGATTAGCCAACTCGGTTGTGGTGGGAGGGGGAACGGTTGGTGCGATGATTGTTGCACCGCTTCTTGTTTCCATGATCAGTATTTTCGGATGGAAAGTGGCCTTTGCTAGTCTTGGAGTAGCAAGTCTTATCTGGTTCTTCTTATTTCAGTTTTTAACAAAGGAAAATCCCGTTGAAGTATATGAGAAGGTACAGAAGAAAAAGAAAGAAAAGATGGAGAAATTCAAACTGAAAGACTTTCTTGTACTTTTAGCGTCTCCCACCGCTTTATTTACGACACTCGCATATTTTTCAACGTATATTCTGGTCGTCTGGTTTTCCGTTTGGTTACCGATTTATTTAGTGGAAGTGGTAAATATGACACCCGGACAGATGGGCACGAGCATAGCAATCATTGGAGTCATTTCCGTATGTATTTATATGGGTGTTTCCATGTTATCGGATTACTTATTCAAGAAAAATCAGAATTGGCGTTCATCCAGGGTCTTGGTTGTAGCTGGAGCAATGATCATGGGTTCACTATTCCTATCTTCCATCATGGTCTTTCAAAATCCAATTTGGGTGATCTTTGCAATGTGTCTGGCTAAAGGTCTCACCTATTCCATATTACCGATTGGACCAACGATTATGATCAATGAGATGCGTGAACGCGGCGGACTGATGACAAGTATCTTAACGTCTTCAGGCAATCTTGCAGGGATTGTAGCTCCTCTACTAACGGGTTATATCATTAGTTTAGCGGCGGGGAATAAAATACTAGGCTATAACTTATCCATATTGTTCATGGCTGCCCTTGTTCTGGTATTCGGCTTATTGTTTGCCATGTTCGTTAAGCCAACTAAGTCAAAAGATGGGCAGGAAATCAGACCAACAGAAGATTATGATTTGAAATCTTCATAAAGGTTACCAGCATCAAAAAAAATGTAGAAAAGGAGCGGATGAGGAAATGAATACAGATGTGAATAGAGAGGCTGTCATTGTTTCAGCAGTAAGAACGGCGATTGGGAAGCAAGGGGGCGCACTAGCGACAGTACCCGCACACGTATTTGGGGCAGAAGTGGTAAAAGAGGCATTGAAACGCGCAAATGTAGCTCCTGAAATGGTGGAAGATGTCATCATGGGGAATGTTTTAAGCGGAGGTGGCAATATCGCTCGATTAACCGCCCTTCAAACCGGTCTTTCCATGCAATTACCGGGTTTAACAGTCGATCGCCAATGTGGATCAGGCATCAATGCGGTCAATTTGGCTGCACAAGCCATCTGGGCGGGTGATGGAGATGTTTATATCGCAGGAGGAGTGGAAAGCATGAGCCGGGCTCCTTATCTGATGGATCGCCCTGAAAAACCATATAGCTCTTCACCACCAGATTTCAGGAAATCTCAGTTATCTCCAAAAGAGGTAGGCAATCCGCCAATGGGAATTACCGCTGAAAATTTAGTCGCAAAATATAAGATCAGCCGGGAAGAACAAGATGAGTTCGCCATTGAGAGCCAGAAAAAGATGGCGAGAGCGATGGAAGAGGGACGCTTTACTGAACAAATTGTTTCAGTGAATATCCCGGTTCGAAAAGGAGAGCCAGTAGAATTCAAAGTAGATGAACATCCACGTCCGCAAGTAACCAAAGAAGCGCTAGCGAAACTTCCTCCTGCATTCCTTGAAGGTGGCTCCGTAACGGCCGGAAACAGTTCGGGTTTAAATGATGCGGCGTCTGCTCTTGTCATTATGTCTAGGGAGAAAGCAGATGAATTGGGAATTAAACCTCTAGCGGTGGTTAGAGCACACGCGGTTGCTGGTGTCGATCCCAACATCATGGGAATCGGACCGGTTCCAGCAGTAAGAAAGGTCATGGAAAAGTCAGGGCTCTCGCTAAAAGATATGGATATTATCGAAATTAATGAGGCTTTTGCCTCGCAAGTAATTGCCTGTAATCGGGAACTGGAAATGGATCTAGCCAAAGTGAATGTGAATGGAGGGGCCATTTCTCATGGACATCCGCTTGGTGCCACAGGTGCAATTCTGATCACGAAAGCGGCCCATGAATTGAAACGATCTGAAGGTAGATATGCTCTCATTACGGCGTGCATTGGTGGTGGGCAAGGAATTGCCACAATCATAGAACGGGAAGGTTGATTTTTCTTATACTTGGAAGGAAATTCACTAGAATTTTTTAATAGAATTGTTCCATTTGCGAATCAGAAGAATTAAAAAAATCCACTATTAGGAGGCATATGAATTATGACCATTACTTTAACGAAAGAAATGGAACAAATGAAAGCAATGATTCGGAATTTTGTTGAAAAGGAAGTAGAGCCTCTAGCCCAACAAATTGAAGAAGAGGATCTCATCCCACAACATCTTGTTGAAATGTCCAAAGAACTTGGATTATTCGGGATTAGCATCCCGGAACAATACGGTGGAATTGGCTTGAATACAGTAGAAAAGGCGACTGTATTAGAGCAGTTAGGCAGAACGCACAATGGGTTTGTTTCGTTAATAAGTGCTCATACCGGTATTGGAAGCACGGGCCTGGTAAAGCTTGCATCTGAACAGTTGAAAAATAAATATCTGCCTGAAATGGCGGCGGGTAATAAAATAGCCGCTTTCGCTTTATCCGAACCTGGTGCAGGTTCGGATGCGACCAATTTGGCGACGACAGCAGAGAAAAAGGGCGATTATTGGGTGATGAATGGTACAAAGCATTTCATCACCAATGGACCGATTGCTGATGTTTACACAGTTTTTGCGTTAACGGATAAAGATAAGGGGGCCAAAGGCGGGATCACTGCCTTTTTGGTGGAAAGAAAATTCCCTGGGGTCACTGTCGGTAAAAAGGACAAGAAAATGGGATTAAGAGGTTCGTATACATCTCAGGTCATTTTTGAAAATTGTATCATTCCTGAAGAAAATGTCATTGGTGAAGTGGGCATGGGGTATATATCAGCTCTTAGAATATTAGGGGAAGGCCGTGTCGGACTTGCCGCAAGGGCGGTAGGATCATGCGGCAAATTAATCGAGCTATCTACCAAATATGCAAAAGAGCGGATTCAATTCGGTAAAACAATTGCAGATAATCAAGCCATACAATGGATGCTAGCGGACATGGCAACAGAAACAGAAGCCGCAAAGGCCTTGACAATGATGGCAGCACAAAAGATTGATGAGGGGAAAAAGGTGATCAAAGAAGCCTCCATGGCTAAACTGTTCGCTTCCGATGTTTTTAATAGAGTAGCGGATAAAGCGGTTCAAATTCACGGGGGTATGGGGTATATGGCAGAATATCCAGTGGAACGCTTTTATCGTGATGCTCGCATTACAAAGATCTATGAAGGAACAAACGAAGTTCAACGGCTCATCATTGCCAGAAATATATTGGATGAGTATTGATTCGTGTTTTTTAGAATCAAGTAATGTAAGAGCGCATACAATCAGGACTGCATCTCAGGAAAGGGAGCTGGACAGTTCTACGGGAATCTGTCTAGTTCCAAACGTGGAAGGTAATAGGATTTTGTTTTTTGATGAAGCGGAGATCATGAGGGGGAAAGTGAAAATTGACTACTAATGTGGAGGATATTCGCAACCAATTCGAGAGCAGTCCATTCTTTGCATATATTGGATTTGAAATCATTCGATTTGAAGAAGGAAATGTCCGTCTGAAATTAAATATCGAGGAACATATGCTTAATGTAAATGGAACGCTGCATGGGGGTATTCATGCGACCATGCTTGACACCATTCTTGGGATAGTGATACGTTCTCTGACTAAAGCACGTGTTGTGACGACGAGCTTAACTGTTCATTATCTCGGCAGCCTGTCAGCAGGAGAAATATTTGCGGAAGCCAAGGTTCTTCAGCAGGGATACAAAACCGCTTTTGCAGAAGGAGAAATTAAAGATTCCGCTGGAAATCTCATTGCAAAAGGTACGGGGGTATTCAAATTGATTCGAGATGAATGAAAATAGTGATTGGCGGTGGAAAAAGAAGAAGGAGTGAAGCCGATGAATAGAGTGTGGCAGAAATCTTATCCGGAAGATACCCCCTTTGAGGTAGAAATTCCTTTAATGTCTCTATACGAAATATTGGACCATTCGGCACGACAATACCCATCCACCAAAGCTGTTATTGATGGAGAAAGGGAACTTTCTTATTTGGAATTGAAGAGAAAAATTGATTGTTTTGCAGGTTCATTAAACAAGTGGGGATTTAAAAAAGAGGATAGAATCGCATTGATGTTACCCAATTGTATAGAATACATCATTGCCTATTATGCTATCCACCGTTTGGGAGGCGTGGTGGTACAAGTGAACCCGATGTTTAAGGCAAATGAACTAGCCTATATATTACGGGATTCCAATGCCACATGGTTGATTGGAAATGATGAACAAAAGAAAAAGATAGTGCAAACTGGTTTGGCAGATAGGCTCACGATTATTTCAGCAAATAAATTGCAGGAAGACAGCTACTATTCATGGATAGCAGAAGAGGAAAATGAACTCCCTGAGCTGGATATTAATCCAAAAGAAGATATTGCGTTACTTCAATATACAGGAGGAACCACAGGAAGAGCCAAAGGGGTCATGCTCACTCATTTCAACCTGATTGCCAATGTCATACAAGATTTTACCTATACAGCAAACGCCCTTCAACTGCAAAAACCGGGTGAGCGTATGCTTGGATTGACGCCACTGTTTCATGTATTCGGTAATGGCAGGATGAACAGTGCCGTTTATGCGGGAGCAACGTACATCACTCTAGAGAGATTTGAAATAAACAAGGTCGTCGATTTGATTAGAAAACATAGACCGACCATTTTTCCAGGTGTTCCTACCATGTATATCGCTTTACTAAATCATCCGGATTTGACAGCGCAAGATCTCAGCAGTTTTAAATACTGCAGCTGTGGCTCGGCGCCCCTTCCAGTGGAAGTTATCCATCAATTTGAGCGTAAATTCGGTGTGTCAATATCAGAAGGCTTTGGCATGTCGGAAACTTCACCTACCACCCATCGAAACCCAGTAAAAGGTCAAAGAAAGATAGGAAGCATTGGTATTCCCTATCCTAACACTGATGCCAAAATCGTCGATATCGAAACGGGGAAAGCGGTGCTGCCGTACCATCAGGCAGGGGAACTAATCATTAAGGGTCCACAGGTGATGAAGGGGTATTGGGGAAATCTAGAGGAAACTTCAATGGCATTAAGGGAGGGTTGGTTATATACCGGAGACATAGCCACAATGAATGAAGAAGGGTATTTCTTTATTGTGGGCAGGAAAAAAGAGCTAATCATTGCAAGCGGCTATAATATTTATCCGATTGAAGTAGAGGAAGTCATTTATCAGCATCCCGGAGTGGAAGAAGCTTGCGTATTTGGCATTCCGGATACCTATCGCGGGGAAACCGTCAAAGCTATAATCGTGCTAAAGAAAGGGGTAATTGCAACAGAACAGGATATCATAAAGTTCTGCAATGAACGTTTGGCTAATTATAAGGTTCCACGAGTGATAGAGTTTAGGGAACTTATGCCGAAGTCAGCGGTCGGGAAAATTTTACGACGGGTTTTGGTTGAGGAAGAAGGCAAGAGGACAAATAGTTTAAGGACTTATCGTCGATAGGCCTTTACACTTTCCGCACGATTCACAATCCTGAAAAATCTTGGTCAGTTCTACATATTCTACATTAAGGACAAGACGATGTTCATCATTGTTTATGTCCTATTTTTTATTACTAAGAATATATTTAAGAATAGTGCCTGGAAACCTATAATTGGGAATAGAGGGACTTGTAAATATAATCTTAGCCATAATACTGGTATGAAGTTATAATTAGAGGAGAACAAGTTAAGCTTTTTCAAATCAATGTAAAAGCAAAGGAAAGTTTAATTTA
The DNA here is from genome assembly GCF_050272735.1 of Peribacillus sp. NPDC046944. Lineage (NCBI taxonomy): Bacteria > Bacillati > Bacillota > Bacilli > Caryophanales > Bacillaceae > Peribacillus > Peribacillus sp. NPDC046944. Next base: position 10,557 of record NZ_JBNNML010000009.1, on the reverse strand, counting down.
GGAATTAAGGAAGTGTAGGATGAAAAAACATATACCTAATATGCTGACTTTGGGAAATTTATTATGTGGGTTCTTATCGATAGGATGTATTATTACTGGTGATCTTAGAAATGCGACAATATTGATCTTTATCGCGTTAATGCTGGATGCATTGGATGGCAGGGTAGCAAGGATCCTTGGGGTATCTAATGAAATGGGGAAAGAATTGGATTCACTTGCCGATATCGTATCTTTTGGAGTAGCCCCCGCCTTTTTAGCCATACATACATATTTCAACGACTTTGGACAAGTTGGGATGCTAATCGCCAGTTTGTTCCCTCTATTCGGTGCATACCGATTAGCTCGTTTCAACATTACCGACCAAGCGGAATCTGTAAAATACTTTAAAGGGGTTCCCATCACATTAGCAGGCGGAATTGTGGCTTTCTTCGTCTTGTTTTCCGGGTCCGTACCATTATGGATATTTATTATCCTATATTATGGACTGTGTATATTGATGGTAAGTACAATGAAAATCCCAAGCTTTAAAAAAGTTGGCAGACCGAAGAATAGTGTTCTTATTACCTTGTTTTTATTCTATTCATTTTATTTAGTGGCTAAATCTAAATTTGAATCTGTGCCGATATCTTTCTATATTGCTTTAGGAACCTATATATTGTTAATTGTGGTGAGATATATAAAAGAAAAAGAACCCAAATTCCCAAACAAAAAGAAAGTTAAAAAGCAGAAAATCAAAGTGATTCGTAAGAAAAGGATGAAACAATAAAAAGGCGCTGTCCCAAAAGGCATGGATAATGACTTCTGGGGTAGCCCTTTTTTTGATTAATAGAAACCGTCTTGTCCTTAGTTTTTGTTCGAAATAAAAGTGGATTAACTTGGCTTGACAATATACCCCTATAGGTATATTATTGGGATATAAATTGTTCCACAGGTTCTTTGTTTGTCTATATAGATAGGTGGGTGGGTATAGATCATGGAATACGATAAAAGCGTCATCAATCGGTTAAGACGAATTGAAGGTCAAATTAAAGGTGTGCTAGGCATGATGGAACAAGGTAAGGACTGTAGAGATATCGTCACTCAGTTATCAGCAGCTCGAAATGCCATTGATAGGACGATGGGAGTCATTGTTAGCGCAAATCTTGAACAATGTGTGAGGGAGAATGTCATGAAAGGCGAAGATACAGATAGCCTTGTCAAAGAAGCTGTTGAATTACTAATTAAAAGTAGATAATATTGTCCAATAAATAACACAATTATATAGACTGGCCAGCTCTCCAAGTGGGTTGACTACTATTATTTTTTAGCTTATTATATACCCCTGGGTGTATAATGGAATAAAGGTAACTTTTAAAAAATACCCAATAGGGTAATTTAAATTCAGGGGGAAATACTAATGACAGAACAGAAAAAAACGACGATCATTTTATTTAGTGGAGACTACGATAAGGCAATGGCTGCTTACATTATTGCGAATGGAGCGGCGGCTTACGATCATGAAGTGACCATTTTCCATACATTCTGGGGGTTGAATGCATTACGAAAAGATGAGCCATTGACACTGAAAAAAGGCTTCCTTGAAAAGATGTTTGGCAAAATGATGCCGCGTGGTGCAGATAAAATGGGATTATCCAACATGAACTTTGCAGGCATGGGTCCTAAAATGATCAAGCATGTCATGAAAAAGCATAATGCCATGTCCCTCCCCAGTTTAATTGAAATGGCCCAAGAACAAGAAGTGAAACTAATCGCTTGTACAATGACCATGGATTTACTGGGCTTGCAGCAAGAGGAATTACTAGAAGGCATTGAATATGCGGGTGTGGCTGCTTATTTAGCTGACGCAGAAGATGGTAACGTCAACTTATTTATCTAAGGTAAGGGAGGAATCAAGCTATATTGGGTACACTATTAAATATCCTCATGATTGCTGTAATTGTCTGGTTCTTGTATCAACGATTTATTCCGGCAAAAGGGATTAAACAGATTACTACGATGGAATTAAGCACTCAATTGAATAATAAAAATAAGCAATATATTGATGTCCGGACGCCTAATGAGTTTAGGGGAAACCATATCAAGGGATTTAAAAACATTCCCTTATTCGAACTGCAAAATAGAGTGAAAGAACTCTCTAAAGACCAAGAAGTTTTCGTGATCTGCCAAAGTGGTATGAGAAGCAGTAAGGCAAGTAAGTTATTGAAAAAAATGGGATTCAAAGAAATCACGAATGTTAAAGGCGGAATGAGTGCTTGGCACTAATAAAAGGAGGAAGTCTGCTATGAAGGAAATTTCAACACAGGAAGTCGAAACTCTTTTAAATCAAAAGGCACCAGTGAATATTATCGATGTACGTGAAGTGGATGAAGTGAAAACGGGGAAAATCCCGACTGCCATGCATATACCTTTAGGACTAATAGAATTCAAGATGCAAGATCTGGACAAGTCAAAAGAATATATCATGGTCTGCCGCTCTGGTGGAAGAAGTTCAAAGGCGGTAAAACTACTTGAAGATCATGGGTACCAAGTAATCAATATGACAGGCGGAATGCTTGCCTGGAACGGACCAACCGCGTAATTTTTTTGAATAGTTAAATACCCCATGCAGTATAAATTGAGGAGGAAGAAACATGATTAAAACAAATTCTGTTTTAGATGCAAGAGGATTAGCATGTCCGATGCCCATTGTCAAAACCAAAAAGGCTTTAAATGCCTTGGAGTCCGGTGAAGTATTGGAAGTCCAAGCAACGGATAAAGGTTCAACGGCCGACATGAAAGCTTGGGCAGAGAGTACAGGTCATCAATATTTAGGTACAGTCGAAGAAGGAACTGTTCTGAAACATTACCTTCGTAAGTCAAGCGGAGAAGAAAGTATGGAAAAGAGACACCCGAACGTTGTTTCGAATGAGGAGCTTCAACAAAAAATAGAGGCAAATCCAAATATTGTTGTGTTGGATGTAAGAGAATCGGCAGAATATGCTTTTGAACACATTCCAACGGCGAAATCCCTTCCCCTGGGTGATTTGGATGGCAGTCTAAGTGAACTGGATAAAGAATCCGAGATATACGTGATTTGCCGTACTGGGAGCAGGAGTGACCTAGCTGCACAAAAACTTACAGAATCAGGATTTAAACAAGTAATCAATGTCATGCCTGGCATGAGCCAATGGAATGGTCCGACAGAAAAATCAGTGAATTAATAAAAAACTACTACTAATATGGAGGAATGAAGGATGACTAAAAAGGTAGCAATCATCGCTAGTAACGGTGGATTATTTGACGCATATAAAGTTTTTAATATTGCCACAGCAGCGGCAGCAACAGATCAAAAGGTTGCCATTTTCTTCACATTTGAAGGATTAAACTTAATCCACAAGGAAGGCAATAAACAACTTCCGATGCCAGAAGGCAAAGAACATTTTGCGGAAGGATTTGCAAAGGCCAATGTACCGGCCATTCCAGAATTACTTGCTATGGCCCAAGAATTAGGCGTTACATTTATCGGATGCCAAATGACAATGGATGTTATGGGACTAGTGAAAGAAGACTTCGTTGACGGAATTGAAGTCGGCGGCGCTGTAACCTTCTTGGAATTCGCTAAAGATGCGGATGTTACTTTAACATTTTAATAGCTAAAAAAAAGAAAAAAATTTGAAATGGAATATACTATAGGGGGTATATAGAATGCCATACAATGAAATGACAGCTAAAGAAGTGGCAAAGAAAGTAATCAATAAAGATGAGCTATTTATCTTTGACGTTCGTAATGAAAATGATTTTAACGATTGGAAAATTGAAGGAGCGGGTTTCGACTACTTTAATATGCCGTACTTCGAATTGCTAGATGGTGTGGATGAAGTCATGGATAAAATCCCTGCCCATAAGGAAGTTTTGGTGGTATGTGCAAAAGAAGGTTCATCCGTTATGGTAGCGGAAATGCTATCTGATGCAGGGTTAACGGTTTCTTACTTAAAGGGCGGGATGAAAGCTTGGAGTGAACACTTAGAGCCATTGAAAATTGGCGATTTGAATGATGGTGGGGAAATCTATCAATTTGTCCGTCTTGGAAAAGGATGCTTGTCATACATGGTCGTTTCCAATGGAGAAGCAGCCATTATTGACTCCACCAGGATGATTGATACCTACCTTGATTTTGCAGAAAGTATCGGTGCAAAGATCACACAAGTATTGGATACACACTTACACGCTGACCATATTTCAGGTGGTCGACAAATTGCAGAAAGCACGAATGCAACGTATTGGTTGCCACCAAAAGATGCTACGGAAGTGGTTTTTGAATATGAGCCTTTAGAGAATGGTAAGGTGGTTAAAATCGGTCACACGGCTATTGAAATCCAAGCTTTATATTCTCCAGGACATACAATTGGTTCGACTTCATTTGTTGTCGATGAAAAATACCTTTTGACTGGGGACATTCTATTCATCGATTCCATCGGTAGACCGGATCTAGCTGGATTGGCGGAGGATTGGGTTGGCGACTTGAGAGAAACCCTTTATACACGTTACAAAGAACTGTCAGACGAGTTGATCGTCTTGCCATCTCATTTCATGATCATTGAAGAATTGAACGGAGACGGCAGTGTCGCTAAGAAATTAGGATCTTTATTTGAAGAAAATCATGGCTTGAATATTGCTGACGAAACGGAATTCAGAGAGATGGTAACGGGAAACCTACCTCCACAACCGAATGCATACCAAGAAATCCGTCAAACGAACATGGGGAAAATCACGCCTGATGAAGAAAAACAACGTGAAATGGAAATTGGACCGAATCGTTGCGCGGTACGCTAAAACATCATAAAAAAACTACGAATAGAGGAGACTTATCATGATGAAATCAGAAAAGGTATTAGATGCTAAGGGCTTGGCTTGTCCAATGCCGATCGTAAAAACAAAGAAAGCGATGAATGAATTGGAATCCGGTCAAGTACTGGAAATACACGTAACAGATAAAGGCGCGAAAGCAGATTTAGCAGCTTGGTCAAAATCAGGTGGACATGAGCTAATTGAAACGACAGAAGATAATGGCGTGTTGAAATTCTGGATTAGAAAAGGCTGATCAAGATAAGGGGACCAATTAGGTTCCCTTCTTCTAAAGGAGAGATTGACATGGACATTACTTTTATCATAACCATATTTTTAATTGGTTTCATTGGCTCATATATTTCAGGAATGCTTGGCATAGGCGGGTCGATCATCAAGTACCCGATGCTTTTATACATCCCGCCGATCTTTGGTTTAGCGGCATTCAGTGCCCACGAAGTTTCAGGGATTAGCGCCGTACAGGTATTATTTGCCTCCATCGGCGGTGTATGGGCTTACCGAAAAGGCGGATATTTAAACAAGCCGCTGATCCTTTACATGGGTATCAGCGTATTGATAGGAAGTGTAATCGGAAGTTTCGGATCGGAATCGATGTCGGAAGACGGTATCAATATCGTCTATGGCCTGCTTGCTTTAATAGCAGCGGTGATGATGTTCATACCGAAAAAAGGAATCGATGACATCCCGTTGGACCAAGTCAAATTTAATAAGTGGTTAGCTGCAACGCTTGCACTGATTGTCGGTTTGGGTTCCGGGATTGTCGGGGCGGCCGGGGGCTTCTTACTTGTTCCGATTATGCTCGTTGTCCTGAAAATACCGACGAGGGTAACCATTGCCTCTTCACTAGCCATTACCTTCATTTCCTCCATTGGGGCAACAGTCGGCAAGGTCTCTACAGGCCAAGTTGACTATTATCCAGCGATCATCATGGTAGTTGCAAGTATCATCGCAGCCCCACTTGGTGCAATGGCAGGGAAAAAAATGAACACAAAAATCCTTCAAGTTATATTGGCATTATTAATATTAGCAACAGCGGTGAAAATCTGGTTGGGGATTTTAATGTAGGGTTGATTAGGCCTCTACCTTGACAGGGTTGGGGTCGGGGGTTCGAATCCCTCACAGGTCATCAAATTAAAAAGGATGAAACTCTTGATATACCAAGGGTTTTAGCCTTTTTTTCTATTCATTAACTTCATGAATTTTGTTGAATTCTCTAAAAATGGTGGCGCTTTGGTGGCGGATAGTAAATTATCATAAAGTATTATAGGAGACTCAATGCCATCTTTACATTGAATGCTTTATCTAATTGGTTCTTTATTGCCGTCATATTTTACTGCTTTATAGGTATCACCAGGTATTAGTTGAAATATTATTGAGGTACCTAACCGTCATAATGAAGTTTTTTTTTTTACATTTTACACTAAGTTCCTAAGTGTATTCTTTAATATAAATACATTGGAACTAAGAGGACGGAAAATTTTATATAGAAGTTGGCTGTTTCTCGAAAAATTACTACAGCTCTAACCTAATGCTGGAGGTTTTTTCCCGTTTGCAGTAGTAGGTAATATACCATATGTTTTCTCTATGGATGGCTTTTATCTAACAGAATGTGATGGAAATTACCTCCCATTGTGGATGAGAAAAATTAAAGCATTTCCACTTTATTTTTGTGCTGAAGTTACTTCTTATTGGAAGGCTCTTTTCGCAAAGATTGTGGCTTTTACAAAGAAAAGGAAAATTTACTTTTTATGCTATGATATAAACAAGAAGTTGTTCAGCTAAAAGGCTGTTTAATCAATAAAAATCATAAAAACCTGAGAAAAAAACGGAGGGTTATATGGATAATCACAAGTTTAATGAGTTTATTAAAATCGCAAAAAAGTTAAATGATATTGAAATTATTCCATTGTTAATGGGGTCGGTTGGTTTAGAGGTCATTACAGGAAAGAGGTGGGATGCACAAGACTTAGATATTCATATACCTGGTGATAAAAAAGGATGGGAAGTGCCACCCGAATTAAATATACATAACTGGAATGATATAGTGAACATTATGAACTCAATGGAATATAGCTTGATTGATTTTCATACGTTCTATAAAGAGGCATTATCAGTTGAGTTTGGTATTATTGATACTTTACCAAGTTTTGCAGGAATACCTTTAGAGAATTTAGAAATACATCAACTGGGAAAGTTAAGGTATTATTTACTAAATCCAGAGCAATATTTAAGTGTTTATGAATCTTCGTCCAAGGATAGTTATCGAGCAGACAACAATAATAATAAAGATATTGAAAAAATAGATTTCTTGAAAAGAATGATATATGACCACCCAGAATCTAACTAATTTTGTTTACAAGGGTCGTTAACAAAATAAAGAAATTTAATATCAGTTATATATATTAAACTAACCAATATTTTGTTGCTGAAATCCAGAATGAAAAGCAGTTTCAGGAGATTTTCACTTTCTATATTACTCTTGGTAGCGGGAATGATTTAGTTTTATGGTTCAAAAATAAAGATGTATTTAGTGTAGAACAAAGAGAATGGAAAGGAAATTGGGAAGGGAAAGTAGCGGAAACAATAGTGGTTAAAGTAGAAGTTGATACAAGTATTTTTTTTGGATTGGCTATGATGGAGATTACATTGTGGTTATCTGAAATCAATCAAATTCCTCAACATAAGTAAAAATAATCAAGACTTTTCCCGATTTTGTAGTTCCAAAGCTATATGAGTACGAGTAATTTTAAAAGGCTATGTTCGTATAATTTGTTGCTGAAGATGACATACGTTTATAATAATTGAACCTATTATTTCTCAAAGATTTTTCGATGTGGTTAGATATGTATGAACAATTCTCAGACCTTACCAAAGAAGAACAAATAAAGATTTTCTTAGCGATGATAGAAGATTTGTTTCCTGATTCTACAACTATTGTTCTTCGTTTCTGAATTTCAATAGTATAAGAGACAGCGTAATGTGCTGCCTCTTTCTACTATTAATATCTATCATCATCACATCGACATGGATAGCTATTACAACGATTACAACAACGACAATTAGCTTCTCCACATTCATTACAACATTCACATGGATAGGAGTTACAACGATTACAACAACGGCAATTTGCCTCTCCACACTCACGACAGCATTCACAAGGATAAGAGTTGCAGTTTCTGCAACAACGACAGGAAGGATGTCCACATTCATTACAAACCGATTCATAGTTATATTTGTCATCTTCATAATGTCTTTCATTTGTAGAACGACCTAAAATGTCATCTGCTTCTTTTACTCTCCAGGCAGGACCATCATTTCTGCGGTAATAATAGGCATCATCTTCAGCTTTTTTCTTTCTATCATATTCTTCTTCTTCTTGAAGTTTCGAGGCATGCCTTTGTTTCTCATAAAAAGATAATTCATCTTTATTTTCTGTGGTTTTTGGTTCCCGTCCTTCATCTGAAGCAGCAACCTCGGAATAGAAATTACGAGCGGGATTAGTATATGATTCTTCTGCTGTTCCGGTGTTCCCAGGAGAGGGAGGAGAATACGAAGAAGAATATCCAGAACGCTTATTAAACACTTTTGTATTTGTAAAATTTGATGTTTCTTTTTTGGTATTACTGATGGCGAAAACAAAAAGGAATAAAAGAGTTAAAAGATATTCCGTAAATGCTACATCTAAGATATCTACGGATTTCAGCAGGAAAACACCTAAGGAAGTAGATACTCCCACCTTCAAGACGTATGATACCGTATTTACTTTATTCCATAGAAAAGTTGTTGCTCCAAAGGCTGACAAGAAAGGTAAGGAATACAAAACGTTAGACGCGTCCGGATATTTGAAAAAGATTGCCATACATGCCGCTAACCCCATCGCTCCTGAAACAAACGATTCATAAAAAAAGAACCTAACCTTTTCCTTGCTGATGGATGATAATAAGTGAAATAAAATGAATAATCCACCAACGACTAATTCGTCACGATGGGCACCTGAAGGAAATTCAACCTGGTACGTTTGAAACAAAATGTAAGAAAGGACAAACCCCCATTGTGCTGCTGTTGAAAAAGTTATAAACAGTCGACTAAAAAAGGAGTTCTTAAATACAAAATAAAGAAAAATACTAAAAACTAATGCCACTTTAAATGTAATTCCAAAAGAATTCATTGAAAAATAGTATTGCAAAAACATACTAACTGTAAATCCTACAAATAAAATACGAATAAGTCCTACAAACAATGTAAACATAAATTCCCCCGCTTTCTTATATTATTATAGCATCCACCTACTTCATTGTATTTGATTAATGATATGGGTTTTAATCAGTTTTCAACAAAGATTTCAATTGACTCAAATTGGATCATGGAGATTATGGACAGACGGTGGTTGGTATATATGCCGATGATGTTCTTCTTTATGAAAAAGAATTCACAGAAAAAACGAAAGTCGCTTCTTTAAAATTACGTATTCCAAAAGGGACTAAAACTATAGAATTACATGTTAAACAACTCAAAGGGGCAAAAGGAAATCAAGGACTTTTGTTTATAAACCCCTCTATTTGAAAAAACAAGCGAAAAACCGTTAATTGTTCCTAAAACAGCATTACTCTCAAGTGTGGGTGCCATTAATACAAGGGGTAACTACTATACTAATAGTTGGGGAGGAGACTACTCGGCATTCCAATATAGCAACGGAAAGATGATAACTTCAGGTATTGGATTGAGTGCTAATGATACCATTGCGTATGCTACTTACAATAAATTAAACATGGGATTTAATACTTTTGAAACAACTTTATCAATAGATTCAGGATGGATTAATGGGGATTATGGCACATCAAGTGCCTATATATACGCCGATAACAAATTACTCTATTCCAAAAAAAAAAAGAACACCGATGTGAAAAATCTTACTCTTAGATTACCTAAAAACACAAAAAATGTAGAACTATTGATTCAACAAGAAGCAGGAGCAAAGGGCAAACATTTCGTTGTATTCGGGAATGCCAGATTTACCGTTCTTCCCGTTTCAACCAAGCCTTCAGCAAGCAAAGTATCTATAACTAACAACAAAAACAAATCTGATGTAATTATTGTTAGGTCATTAAGTAAAAAAAGATGTTGTTACGGTATATGATGTTAAAGGGAAGTAACTAGCTTCAGGAACTGAATAAAAAGATTCGGTTACGCTAAAAATAAATCAATTAGGTACAAAAAAAGGTAATGTCTATTTAACAAGGACTAGTTCGGTAAATTGATTAGCGACAAAACATTAGTAACATTTAAGGCAGTAACATTTAAGGCGGAAAAGAAATAATTATTGGTAGCATCTGTCATTGGAACAACTGCTTTTTTTATATTCCAAAAACATAAAGACAAAAGACGTGAAAAATTGAAACTCTTGATATATCTAGGGTTTCAGCCTTTTTTCTATTTTATAAAAAAAACGATACATTCATAATGAATGTATCGTCCAGACTGTAGACAAACTCGATGAAAATCGACTTTGCCTATAGTTTTTTTTGTTTTAAAATAGAAGTATTAAAACTTGGAGTGATGAGGATGCTTTCGAAACATAATTCTATTCAACGAGATCAACTTGAAAAGATTACATTGTATCAACTGGTGCCAGCGAACCATTTGGTTCGTAAAATTGAGGCGGCCATTGATTTCTCTTTCATTTATGATTTGGTGAAAGATATGTATTCTGAG
>NZ_JBNNML010000008.1:0-195689 GCF_050272735.1 Peribacillus sp. NPDC046944 | reverse complement strand
CTACTTTAAGGGGACTTAAAAAATTGTCGATGCAGGCGATGCTTACTTTCGCTGCCATGAATTTAAAGAAGATGGCCAATTGGACATGGCGAGATCCAAAAATGGCCTAATATAGTGGGCTCTTAGAGACCCAAGCTCTTAATCTTGAGCAAAATTCCAAGAAAATATCAAAAGGGGTTCGGAATGAAACCATTCCGAACCCCTTTTGTCTACAAACTGAAACACTCCGTAAGAGTGTTTTTACGATTTATTGATTCAGATTGGAGTGTTTTCGTGAATATACAAAGTACACGATAATACCGAGGACCATCCAAATCAAGAAACGAATCCATGTATGGCTCCCTAATTGGAACATCAGAAACACACAGAAAACGATTGCTAATCCTGGTACGAGAGGCACCCATGGGCAATAAAAAGCACGTTTCAAATCTGGTTTGATTTTTCGTAATACGATGACTGCAGCGGATATCATAGTAAACGCCGTTAGTGTTCCTATATTGACCAACTCAGCTAAATCACTCAATGGAATAAATGCACCAAGCAACGCGGCAATGATTCCGAACATCCAAGTAACGGCATAGGGTGTTTTATATTTCTTGTGCAGTTTAGATAATGGCTTCGGCATTAAACCGTCACGAGACATCGCAAACATGATACGGGATTGTCCAAATAACATAACCAGGATGACCGTCGTCATTCCAATAAAGGCTCCAACATCAATGAATCCTGCAATCCAATTTTGTCCTACAACTTGTAAAACCAAAGAAATTGGATGATCCAACGCAGTTCCGAATTGTGCATACGGTACCACACCAGTCATGATTAAACTAACAACCATATATAAAGCAACACAGATGATCAATGAACCAATGATTCCTCGGGGTAAGTTTTTTCCGGGATTTTTCGTTTCTTCAGCTGCGGAAGCTACTGCATCGAATCCGATAAACGCAAAGAACATCAATGCGGCAGTTGAAAACACACCACTTATTCCAAATGGCATAAATGGTTGCCAATTCTCTGGCTTCACATAGAAAATAGATGAAATGATGAACAATGCTACAACAATCAATTTAATGATGACCATGATGTTATTCACTCGTTTGGTTTCTTTGGTACCTCGGGAAATTAATAACGTGATTGCTATGACGATTAAAAATGCCGGAAGGTTCATATACGTTGTGGTGCCTTCAATAGAACCAGGTGCTGCAGTAATCCCTTCTGGTAAGTTAATCCCGATTCCATGTAAGAACGATTGGAAATAACCAGACCAACCGGCGGATACCGCGCTAACTGCCAAGAGATATTCAAGAATTAGGTCCCACCCGATAATCCAAGCAGCGAATTCACCAAGTGTTGCGTAAGCATAAGTGTAAGTCGAACCCGAAACTGGAACGGAGGATGCAAATTCAGCATATGAAAGAGCGGCAAATAAACAAGCTAGACCTGCAATGACAAATGAAAGGGATAGTGCAGGCCCGGCGTGGACCGCTCCAGTACCCGTCAATACAAAAATGCCTGTCCCAATAATGGCGCCTATACCTAGCATCGTTAAATCCCAAGCACCTAGCTCCCTCTTCAAACCATTGTTATTGGAACCTGTGTTCAATAAGTCCTCGATGGACTTCTTTCTAAAAATGTTCATCTTTTCTCCTCCATAAAAAATAAAAAACATTCAATAAGTAAATAATAGAATGGCTAAAAATATTGTTTAGTTAAGATAAATTTCGACAAAACTCAACAAATCCTGAATTATCAGACTTTCAAATTATACGCATTACCCTTTTACCCGTCAATGGTTTTATTATTGTAATAGTATAATTTTTAAAGAATACTATCCTTATTTTCATTAAAGCTTACAAGATTTATATACACTATTAATATACTCACAAAATATTAGACATTTGATATTTCTTAATTATAAGGTAACTTTCACTAGTAATATGTATATAAATTTACTTCATTACAGGGCTCACCTTCGGAGCATAATGTCCTAATACCATGTTCAAGGTGACTAGATTAATATTGACGGATGAGACTGGCATCTCTATACTTATTAAGTCTTAAAAGAGGAAATATATATAATGGAGTAGGTGACTTTCATGGATTTTGCGATTACCTATCTGTCTTTTTATTTAATACAAGTCGAAGGAAAAGGCGATCAGGCGGACAAACGTTTTAAACACTTTCAAACACTTGATACCCAGGAATATGAAGATAGTCCTTTAAAGGATTTTCTAGATGGTGAATTGATGAAAATCTCCAAACGAAAAGTGGACCGTCATCCTAAAACTGAACAAATTCCGACGAAAATCGGTTCATTTATAGTAGAAGAAGGTCATGCGCTCGACTCAAACCCAAATTACAATGCATTCAATCGAGTCCGATATGCACGATCAAAAGAAGAGTTTCAAAAGGAAAATGAACTTTTTGCCCAATCTTATATAGATACAAGTGCTGTACGTGGCGGGGTTTTCCTTATTGCTTCGGCTAAGTTGACGCAATATCTTGATGAACCTTTCATCTTTCTATTGAAATGTGATTTCGAGGCAAAAGTCGCTTCCATTTCCGACGAACGAACATTAATTCGACATGTGGAAATGGCCATTACCACAAAAAATATGAAATCGATTCAGTACCCCTTCATGCCCGAAGAAGGAATTGTCGAAGAAGGTGAACTGAAAATCCACCAGGCTTCACATGCCCGCTACTTCGAGGATTTCCTTAAGTTCGTAGAATATGGGGAATCCATGCCAGAAATTATGAAAAACCAGGTCATCCATATGGTCCATGAACATGTATCTGCACAATTCGAAGAAAACAGCGACGAACTGCAGAAATTCGAGCAAGACCTCGAAATCTGGGAATCAAGTGAAAAACGGGAAATCCAGGAACGCTTAGAAACCCACCAGGTCGTCGAAGCAACTGCCCAAATCGTCGAACATACACCAGAAGCCGAACTGCGCATGAAGCTTGGTAGTACCTCCGTTAAAGGACTTCTAGCCGATTTCGGGGAAAGCATTCATTTAGGCAAGATTAATGGGAAGTATGTATTAATGATAGAAGCCGACACGATTCAGTTCGATAAAGGCGTTTCACCGATTGAATTCCATAGGCCAGATGATTTAATGGAGATTGTGGAGCGGATTAGTAAGAAGAGTGTTGGAGAGTATTGAGGGGGTTTTATATAGAGTTTGAAATTTTGGTTTCCTAACGCCAACAGTATGAATATAACTATAATTTCTCGCATTTTTGCGACCGCAATTGTTATCACAAAAAGTAAAAATTAAGGATTTATGGCTTATATTTTAAAGGATTTCATTTTATAAAATATCATTCTAGCCACTCCGCTAAAAAAGCAGAGTGGTTTTTATCTATAGAATTTCTATTTTAAACGAATCTTTTGGATCCTCCACGGTTTGATTTCAACCTGACTATTGGCCTTCTTTGGAAACTATACTATCAGAGATTGATAACTGTCCATTCAAGGCTAACTCCCCCCTTTGATTGTAGAAGAGACCAATAATAATTTGCATTGCCATCCAATGCTTACCAACATATAATAGAAGTAATACAGTTTAAGGGGGAATATAAATGAGTGAAAGTAGAGATCCAATTGATACTACGCTGGCTTCTCATTTAAACATGCGACTCACTCGTTTAGCCAAAGAAAGGGATATCCAGATGGAGAAATTGCTGGATAAGTCTGTGGAATTACTACTTGAATATATGGAAGATCATGAAAACCTTAACGATCATATTAAATTAAATAATGTGGAAGCCATCAATAAAAATAGGGAAATTATCCTTCAAAGCAGGCAATTATTAAAGGATAAATAATACAAATAAAAGCACAATACCCGTAGGTAAGGTGCTTTTTTCTTCACTACAAAATTTTAGCTCCTTCGCAAAAAATCTTACAAAATAGTCTTTTTTAATCCAAGTAAAAAGGCAGTCCAAGAACTGCCCTAAAAAATATTCATTCACCTAATGATGAAATGATATTAGTAGTAATAACAACTTTTTTTATTCTTTTTACAAGAACAAGGTCTTTTTGGAACCCAGACTGAATAAGGGTCATTCTCCTCATAGCATTTTTTCACAAAGCAGCAATTTGTACTCATAACTATCTCCTCCTTACTAAATTATATGCATGTACTTATCGGAGTGTGTGGACAAGTTGCTTATATAATTAGTGAGAAATGGTGACAAGAGTACATATTGATGTCTGTTTCTTAGGCGTACAAGACAATCACCTAAATAAAGAATGGCTTTATATCACCCTTGCAGGAGAAATCCTTGAATATGAGAAGGTCACAATATTTTCTGCTCAGTTAAATTCACCTTTATTATACCGATTAATCAAATTATCCCTAACAAATTCTCTACTGGAAGGTGTTAGCTTTGACCTTTCTGGATGGATCAAATCTCCAAATGGTCTCTCCCGAACAAACTTGATTTCTCCTTCAAACTCCACTTGTGCATCCGCATCATATCCTACCACTTTCACGAAACAAGTGTTATGTCCCGTTTTTATAAAATCGATTACATTTAAAATATGTTGGTTTTCACGATTCATATTTCTTCCCCCAAAGCTTGGTTGTTATTTGTAAAATATACATATCAAAACGGTTCGTCCTGCCCATATTTAAGATATTACACCTTCCCTCTATTTAAGCAATGATAAAATAAATTGAATTTGGTAATCCTATTAAAATCTGTTTGATGTACCCTTTTTATATCCTTAATCCTTCTCTATGAAATTACAACCTGCTATAATTTAGAAATTGGAGGTGCACTATTTGAAGGAAATTATTCTGGTTTTAACCGAGATCATCAATAACATTCATGATTTCATCCTGATATTTGTAAGTGATACACTAAACTTAAATGCTACGGATAAAGATCTACACTTTTGGATAATGGGCATTATAGGGATTATCATATTCATCTTTGTGCTAATTTTATCTAACATCATATCAAGACTACGATTTGGCATTACCATACTTTCTTTCATTTATACATTCACCGTCATGGTGGTGTTGGTTTTTGCAATTGAAATACAACAGGCGTTAACTAGTAGAGGGAATATGGAATTTCAAGATGCTGCCATAGGTCTCTGGGGTTTCATCGTCTTTTTCTTAATTTTCGTTGTTCTATCATTTTTATACTTATTCATTAAAAGAATTTTGAAACAGACTAAAAAAAGATAACAAGATACAAGCCTGAATATATCTCCACTACAATGAGAAAACGTGCACGCTTGAAAGCGCGTTTTTTCATTTTTTCCTTTCTTCTACAATAACTTCCTATCAAATTACATCCGTTTCATCGTCTTATCTATGTAACATCTTGTCGCCCCCCTATTTTATTAATGTATATATAATCACTAGCCACCAGAAGAATGATATTAGTAGATACTTAGCGATATTATTCAAAAGTTTGAAAATGAATTTCATTTATTACTCCCCAAACCTTATTAATTATCTATCTACTATTATGTATGTAAAATGCAAGTAAATAGTTTGTACAAATATGTTAATTGGACTTGCCAATGTAATCATTCTGGATGAATGTTGGGTACGTTCGAATCGATAAATATGTATGAAATGTAAGTTTTAATTCAGTTTCCTCCATGGAACATTTAATTATCTACTAAATTTTAACTTAGATGTGTGGATCCCCTATGCTATAAAACATCTTATTACCTCTTGTATTTTTATTATGTATTCTATCGAGGACTATTTTGGAAGATATTATACGATTTTATTAACTAATTATTCTTGGTTCATAGGGACACGCTGGTGTAGAACCTATCATAAATAATAGTTTGAAAAACCCCGGCTAACTAGTGAAAATTACTGTTAGCATAAGAAAAAGCCACCGCTATGGTGACTTAATTTATCCTAGGAATATCATTACTAACTTGCAATAAACCCTCTATCTTTTAAAATCGTTTCAGAAAGATCATCCACAGCTACGTATCCTTTTTCTAATAACTCATTCAAATAAATTTTATTATAAATAAACATGAATATAAGACCAGTAAAACCGAAGGTAAAAGATGCAGCTAAAAATATGATAATCCCCCATTTCCAATCTCCTCTAAAAAGAGGAGGTAAAAAACTAAAGAAAAATACTGTCCAGCTAAAACCCACTTTCACTGTTTTAACCATATTCGTTTCTGGATGCTTTAAATTAACTTTCACTTATCTCACCTTTTCTATTATATTATTACTCCCGTACACATGGCTTTTCTACCAGTTTACTAATACATCATTCTCATTACAGTTACCTATTATACCATTTGAAAACGGTTTTGGAAGAAATAACATAAATCTTTTGGACTATTATTTATAACTTGAAACGTATTTGGATATCTTCGGTTGATTCGTTGTAAAGTTAGATAAGCGTTCAATTAAATGCTTCATTTATTAATAGATTTATTTTGCTTATATTACCTAAAACCATATCATTGCTATAAATCCTTATCCCGACATCTGAGAGTAAGTAAATCGTTGCGTTTGGATCTAAATCAGTATTGTTTTTAAGTTTATAATTATCCTCCATATTGTACGAAATAATCTTATGAAGATGCATCTGTTGACAATCACATACTAACCCGTAACATCCATTGGTAATACAAAAAAGTATATAAGGCATCAATAACTTTAAATCCCTATTACTTTGTACTTGGAAAACTTTCAAGCTTATATTTTCTATATCATTTAAATGAACCAGCTTGGATAGTTTTAAGTGTTCAAAATCTTCATAAAAACCCATGCCATCATTCATTACAATAAAGAAAGGGAAGTTCACAGTATTCAATAGAAAAGTATAGGTTAAACCATTATTTGAATCATCTCTAAAAAAGTATATAAGATCTATTGGAGGATTATAGATCCTATCCAATACTTCATCCTTTTCTATGGATTCACTCACTTCGTAATCAAATGTACGCATTTTTCTCCCTCCTTTATCTTACCATCCAGAAAGCGGTTAGGAACTTTTCGTTAGGGGGCGACTGCTATAGAATTAGGATATTGGGTGTGGCTTTCCCTATTGCCCCTCTAAATAATTGTATTTTATGTTCCTCATAAATAGCTTTAATTTCCACCTTTACATCAACATTTGGAATGGAACAATTCATACACTTCACTAAATCATAATACGTACTACGCGGACTCCCAGCTTTACGAGTCAGTCAACGGATATTATACCTTAACTCTTAGACTATTTGTGCTTGTCCTGTTTGGTGATTTTTCCTTATTTTGAACTAAGGCATTCAATTTTTTTATGTATCGTTACCCATACGTAAACAGTCAATTTCAGTATGAAGCGCTTCAATAGAGCCTTCCACTAATTTTGTTTTTTAATATCTTTCTTCATGGATATCGTTCAACAACCTGTGGTTTTTTCTGCATTAAAATTAGACAAAAAACTGCAACGCCAATTGTTAAAAGGGTGTCTAGCAATTGGGGTGCAGTTCAATGCAGTGTTTTTTATTTTATCATTTTCCCTTTAACATATCCTGTGCCATTTCTGCCAAATAACTTGCATGAGAACTGATGTCCATCATGGTTGCTGAAATTTCTTCTGTTACCGCCGATTGATTTTCTGTTTCTTCATTTATGGACGTAATGGAGGTACTTAGGGTTTTAATCAGATCTTCAATATTGTTGACGGATTTCTTTATTACCTCTGTATGACTTCTGGAATTCCCTGCCAATTTTCTGATTTCATTTGCAACTACAGAAAACCCTCGCCCAAACTCTCCAGCCCTGGCTGCTTCGATTGAGGCATTTAAACCTAGAATATTGCTAAGATCAGAGACTTCCCTTACCATCTTAGACACTTTCTCGATTTCACTAACACTTTGCAAAACAGAACTCGATTGATTGGAAATATGCTGCATGCTCTCGGATAAAACAATAGTGCTGGCAGCAAGCTCTTCAATTGTCCCGGTTACTTGTTCGACTGCTTTTGATAATTTAGAAGCAATTCCAAACAATGCATGATATTGCTCCATACTTGCACCAAGTCCAATTCCGCCAATCACCTGTCTCTTTTCATCAAAAAGAGGGATTGCACTTGCAATAATCGGGACACCGAAAACTTCTTCTGGTACAAAAACTCTTACAGTTCTTCCAGTTCTAATGGCTTCCGTAATAGCATCATTTTTTTGAAGTGGATAGCCCGGCTCGATACCAAGGGAAAAAGTCTTGCCCGGTACACTTAACAAAAACTTTTCCGTATCGCATACACCAATTGTAATGTCTTCAGGCATTAACTCGTTAAGGAGTGGTGCGATTGATACAAAAGCTTCCAACTGCGGTTGTAAAGAATAAAGACCCATTTTCATCGTTGCACACCTTTCAATTATAAGTTAAATATGAGTCTTTTTTGAATAATATTAAATTAATAAAAATTTGTTACTCAGTATAAAAGAACCCTTGTTTTTTATCGACCAAAACCAAAATGTATTTATGATAGCAGTAGAAGTTTAAATATTCTAACTATTAGAAACTTATATTCACACAAACCTTACCTAAATAGAACCTATCCTCATGGAGTAAGGTTCTATTTTCAAATCCTTCGTTATCCTATATAAAGTTTGTTTGCCTCTTTTGATGTTAGATACCCATACTTTATTGCCTTTTTTAATAATCCTCTATTTATCGCACATAAGCGAGCATCTGTGCCTTCGTTATTAAACTACTACGTGTATATCTTCATATTTCAAGTTAAGCTTCTAATTTATAAGTTAACCACGCAACTAAACCTCCTGTAATTGCGCCTACTACCATCCAAGCTACATTACCGTTCGGATTCACATTCATAACCGGATAATTATTCCCATACGTATACCCATTCTGTGACAACGGCTCCTCATCGTCTCCTGGATGTGGATCTAGGGCTAAAATGTTCCGTGCTCTGAGTTATGGTTAATATAAACCCTTTTTTCTTTACAACTTCCATAGCCAACACTTCATCGGTATAGAAGTATTCATGAGTTGTATCACCCACTTTTTTGGTTAAACTCAAACCATTTTCGACATAGGTGTTTGAACACTTGTTATGGGCTGTGCTTCATTCATATTTTGTGCTCATCTTGTAATAATTTGCCACCTGCATCACATTGGTAGGCTGTATCATATTGCTTTTCTTTGTTTAACTTCATAATTATATTAAAAAGAATCGGGATCAGCTTTTTAAGTAATCGACTCTTAAAACTATCTTTTTGATATTTTACGTAATAAATATATACCGTATATAATTGCAGGTATAGCTATTAACCGAAGAACTATGTCCAATATTCCAAAAATCGCATACAGAGGGGAAACGCTTACATCGATACTCATTTTATCATCGCTCCTTGTTCTAATCGCTTACCATTAAGGATTCTATAAATGGCTTTAAAGTTAATAAATGGACATTTTGTACTATGAAATAATCAATAAATCATCTTCCTTATATGTGAAGTTTTTATCTTCATAGTATTCCTCTTCAGTAATCCCGACTGAGTCAAAAAAACCGCACACTCTTAGTTAAAAGAGTTGTACGGTTTTTTTTGGTTCTGTATTGAGTCATTATTCAGTATGGCTACATTTAATATCACTTCCACCATGTATCATACACATTAATGGCTTCATTTCGTTTATGTTCCGTTTTTGTATACCAGCCTTCAATGATTTCGGCCGCTTTTGTCCTGATCTCTTTACCTTCTAAGTAGTCGTCAATTTCATCATAACTTACCCCTAAGGCAACTTCATCAGGAATCAATGGTTTATCATCTTCTAAATCGGCTGTTGGAATTTTCATATATAGTCGTTCAGGTGCTCCCACGAATTTAAGGATTTCTTTGCCCTGTCTTTTATTCAAACGGTAAAGAGGAATGATATCAGCTGCACCATCTCCATGTTTGGTAAAGAATCCCGTGATGGCTTCTGCTGCATGATCTGTACCGAGGACTACACCTTTATAAAGTCCTGCTAAATCATATTGGACCTTCATTCTCTCGCGTGCCTTTGCATTGCCTCTTAGGAAGTGTGTCAATTTTTTTCCTGTCGCTTCCTCTACTGCACGTACAGATGCGTCAACCGCGCCCTTAATGTTGACGGTTACGGTCATGCTTGGCTTGATAAATTTCAGAGCTAGCTGCCTATCTTCTTCGTCAGCCTGGATACCGTAGGGGAGGCTGACAGCGATAAATGTATACTCGGTGGTCTTCAACTCTTGATTCAATTCATTGATCGCTACTTGGGCCATGTAGCCAGCTATGGTTGAGTCCTGACCACCTGAAATTCCAAGGACGAAACTTTTTAGAAATGTATTCTTCTTCAAATAGTTCTTTAGAAGATCGACGCTCTTCCGGAATTCAATTTCTGGATTGATCGTTGGTTGAACAAGTAATTTTTCTATGATTTCTTTTTGTAATGGACGCACTGTATAACCCCTCTTCCCAAATAGATTCGTTATTTTGTAAGCTTTCTATCCACATTGGCTTTCACTTCATCTATATTTCTCATTTTATTATCCCAACATTCCTGGCTCAGGTCGACGGGGTATTCTTCCGGATTTAAGGCCCTTAAGTATTCTGGCCACAATACTTGAATGTTTCTTAACGTAAAAGCTTTAATTTCATCAATCGATGGCAATTCGTACGTTAATGTACCATTTACAAAAATGTCTTCGTGCAGGTCAATTGCATCGAAATCTGTGACAAATTTACTTAAGAAAGTGTGCACGGGATGAAACATTTTTAGTTTTTCCTGTTCCTGTGGCTTTTCAAATTCCATCGCCAAGTAATCACCTTCTGCATGGTGGTTGACTTTATTAATGATCCGATAGATCCGTTTAAGACCAGGTGTCGTTACCTTTTCAGGGTTGGAAGAAATTTTGATGGTATCTCTCATATTCCCGTTTTCATCTTCTATTGAAACCATTTTATAAACAGCACCCAATGCAGGTTGGTCAAAAGCGGTGATCAATTTTGTACCGATACCCCAAATATCAATCCGCGCTCCTTGTTGCTTCAGGTTGATAATCGTATATTCATCCAAATCATTCGATGCTACAACTTTTGCATCTGGGAAACCAGCTGAATCAAGCATGCGTCGTGCTTCTTTTGAAAGGTAAGCTAGATCCCCGCTATCAAGACGGACTCCGATGAAATTGATTTTGTCCCCCAATTCTTTAGCAACGCGGATGGCATTTGGTATGCCTGAACGCAATGTATCATAGGTATCGACCAAGAACACACAGTCTTTATGAGAGCTTGCGTATTTATGAAATGCTGTGTATTCGTCTTTATAAGCTTGGATCATAGAATGTGCATGTGTGCCTGATACCGGTATTCCGAAAAGCTTTCCTGCACGGACGTTGCTTGTGGAATCAAACCCGGCGATATAGGCAGCACGTGCTCCCCAAATGGCTGCGTCCATTTCTTGTGCACGGCGTGATCCGAATTCAAGTGCAGACTCATCGCCAATAACCTGCTTAATTCGTGAAGCTTTCGTAGCAACGAGTGTGTGATAGTTCACAATGTTCAGCAACGCCGTTTCAATGAGTTGTGCTTCACCAAGAGGTGCCTCTACACGTAATATCGGTTCGTTGGCAAATACAAGCTCGCCTTCCTTCATGCAACGTATCGTCCCAGTAAATGAAATATTCTGCAAATAATTTAAAAAGTCCTCTTCGTAATGCAATTCTTTTTTCAGGTATTCAATATCGCTTTCTGAAAAGCTAAAGTTCTGAAGATAATGGACAATCTTTTCTAGTCCCGCAAAAATTGCATACCCACTATTGAAAGGAAGCTTTCTAAAAAAAATTTCAAATACTGCCTTTCTGTTATGGGCATTATCCTCCCAATATGTTTGAGCCATATTGATTTGGTATAGATCAGTGTGTAGCGCGTAGCTATCGTCATTATATTTGTTTTCCATGATAGTTCCTCCCAAAAGAGAAGCGGTACCTCCCTTTTTTTCTGTGACGTTACTTTATGATCGTTGCGCCTAAGACCCCTTCGAAATGGGTAAGTGCCCAATCGTGTCCTGTCTGATTAAATGAAGCGATTGCATTTTCATAAATGAAAATATTATAACCTAAATTGTAAGCGTCCATGGCTGTGTGAAGAATGCATATATCACTGCATACTCCGACTAGGTATACATCTGAAATATCCCGCTCTCTGAGTTTGATATGCAGGTCCGTGCCTGCAAAGGCCGAATAACGTGTCTTATCCATATAATGTACATTTATTAGATTTTTATTGATTTCATATTCATCTTTAAGCTTTCCATATAAATCTCTACCCATTGTACCCCGAATATTATGAGGGGGAAACAAATCCGCTTCAGGATGATAACCGTCTCCTTTTTCATGAAGATCGATCGCAAAAACTGTATAATCGCCTTGTCTAATAAACTCTTTTGTAATACTGACAAGTGCATCTTCTATCTCCTGACCAGGCTTACCACAAGTCAATGCACCATCATCGGCTACAAAGTCATTCGTATAATCGATATTAATCAATGCTTTTTTACCCATTTTTCATTCCTCCTCAATAATAAATCGAGTCCGTGACTATCTCAGCATTAAATCGGTAAAGTTGTGAGGGACGAAATGAATTACGTTTCGTTTTCTTCTGTAATCCCTTTTCATCCAAAACCTTTTCCAAGAATGGGAGCTTTGGAGCTTTAGAAAAAAACAATGAATCTGCGCTGATTTTTGCATCATCCCGTACTGTCAATAGAACTCGTTGTAGCTCCGAAAGCGTAAATTCATCCGGCAAGAAGTTTTTTGCAATGGTCGTTTGCATCATTTCTTTTTTCAGTAGTTCAATCGCATCATTAATGATTTTATAATGATCAAAAGCCAAATTCAGTTGTAAGACTTCCTTAATCGTAAATAAGTCGACCTCTGCGGCATCATCGTTGGCCCTCCTTTGATGGAGAAATTTCTCCTGAACAATTGCATAAAAAGCATTTGAGATGATCCACCCTCTCGGATCACGGCCCGGTTGGTCATACATACCAAAATGTTTCACTTGAAGTCCTGAGACTCCAGTTTCTTCATTTAACTCCCTTTCTGCGGCTTCATAGGCCGTTTCATTAGCATTTACAAAGCCACCGGGCAAGGCCCATTTATTGCCTTCAACATTTGGATTTCCTTCCTTATCTGTAGCCGCTCGTTTAATTAATAATAGTTTCAAGAACATTTCAGGTGGTGCTTTTTTCTCGGTTTTTTTAGCCGTTATCGTAAAGATAGCAATGTCTGCAGTGTATCCATCTGGAGTGATATATTTCTTTTTACCTTGCTGAACCATGGCAGCTCTCACTTTCTTTCTTTTAAATAAATGGATGAGTAATTAGTAAATCCTTAATTACTAATTATAATACTCTCGTTTTCACTTTTTTGCAACATTTAACATTTAATTATTTCCATTTTTAAGGATAATTATTTTCTATTGCTTCTGAAAGTTGACTCGTAGCTTTACAGTAGTAAAATTGTTGACATACCAGAAAGAGACTGTCTCATTTAAGGGACAGTCTCTTATTGAATTCTTAAACTGAGTATTGATTACTCATTTCTTCTAAATCTTCAGAAGCAACGGCCAAATTGGAAACTAACTGTTTCATCTCTCCAGTCATTGCGTTAATTTCTTGAGCAGATGCTGATACTTCCTCGATACCAGCAGCATTTTCCTCGGATATGGCCGCAACTTCTTCAATGGACCCTTTCATTTTTTCTTCTTTATTTGTCAACAGGATTAACTGTTTTGCCATGGAATGAACCAATACATTCATAGTGGACAATTCCGTAGAAATATCATCGAAGGTTTCACCTGTCTTATGAAGGTTTCCTCTTCCCTCATCCACTTTCTCTAAGCCAGATGTAAGGATTTCCACCATGTTTTTTGAGTTATTATTAACGTTACTGACTATTGTAGAAATGCCGTTTACAGAATCAGAAACTTGTTCTGCAAGTTTCCTTACTTCATCCGCTACCACAGCAAAACCTTTCCCCTGCTCTCCTGCTCGAGCCGCTTCAATCGCTGCATTTAAAGCGAGTAGATTCGTTTGATCAGCTATATTGCTAATGAGCGTAACAAGCGTGGTTACTTCTTTATTTTGCGATTCCAAAGTTTTCACCTGATTTACTGACTCCGAGACAATATTATAGATTTCCTGCATTTTCTCAATTGATGAGCTCATTAATTTCATGCCAGTCTGTGAATCATTAATTACTACTTCTGTTGACTGGGTAATTTCTTGACCTTGCTTATTTGTTGCGGCAATGATTTCGGAAAACTCTCTCATATCCACCGAAAGTGTAGAGGCTAAGTTAGCTTGAGACTCTGCACCAACCGCCATTTCATCCATCGTGACAGACACTTGAGTTGTCCCTTCATTTACTTCGTTAGAGGAATTATTCAATTTACTGCTCTGCTCATGTAATGATGATGATAGACCATGCATTTTTTGTATCATTCCAGATAAAGTCTCCGTCATTTTTTCAAAAGATGTATAGAGTAATCCTATTTCATCTGTAGATTGTATTCTATTTTCCCGCGTTAATGTCGAGGCCTCTTCAAGCTGCCCCTTCGTAATAGCATTTGCAATATCTGATAGTCGCTTGAGAGGATTAAGCTTCTTACCAAGATAATAGTAGACGATTCCCAATATGAGTACAGTAAAAATAATCGAAATTGCAATGACAATCGGTAAAAGGCTGGATAGTACGCCATTTTTAATCGATTTAATAGTTTCGGCCTCCGTATCGACACCGAGAATGCCTATGACCTTTCCATCTTTGTCTTTAATGGGTGCGAAAGATGACATATAGTTTCCGTACTTTTCATCTTTAATGATATCTGTACTCAACGTTTCACCCATCAAGACAGGTGATAACTCTTCATAAGTAATCGTCTCTATAATTTCCCCAATGGGTGACCCTTCACCAGAATCTAAACCGTTGATCATCATTTTGACCTTGTTGTCTTCCACTGCATATGTATATACATACAGAACACCGGACTTAATTCGAAAATCATTTAATTGATTTTTAATTTGATTGTATGTGTCATTGACTTTGGGCTCATCAAGAAATTTCTGGTAGAGGACTGGATCGATATTTGAAGCTACTCTTGTTGCGTCTTTTATACCTGTTTCCTTAAAGGTTTGTTCAACCGATTGGGAAGAATCATAGTATAATGTTGCCAGATTGAATAGTAACAAACATGCTATTAAAACAAATAACAACTTAATTAGCGATGTTTTTATAGATTTACCTTGAAATATATTAATCAAGATGTTTCACCTCATAAAATGATTTAAGAACAGTAGGATGAGTACGTCTTATACCTATTTATCGTCCCTATGAAAATTATATGAAGATTATTGTAGAGATTATACGTTGGAAAATAATAGAAACAAAAGCATTGGGCCGAAGGGTACTGTATGATGTTATATTCGTTAAATACGAATATATAGTAAAGCGAGGAGTTCCAAAACATAGGAATACCCCCACTTAATAAGCTAGTGGAGGTATTCACATCATATTTTAAAGCCTATCCACTATTAATAAAGGGGGCTTTTATTGATAGTGATTGATTAAACCGGATACACCCCGTGTTTCCGATCAGTGAATGTTAGCTGTTTACTGCCATATGCTTCAAAACGATTACTCAATTCATCTCGCAAATCATTAGGCTGGATGATTGCGTCGACAATCATCTCGGAAGCCAAACGATAGATATCGATATCTTTATTATATTCTTCTCGTTTTTGTTGAATAAAAGCAGGCCGTTCTTCTGCTTCCAATGCGTTAATTTTATTTGCGTAGACGGCATTAACAGCAGCTTCCGCACCCATAACGGCAATTAATGCGGTCGGTAAAGCTAATACACAATCCGGTTCGAAAGCGGGACCGGCCATTGCATACAATCCGGCTCCATAAGCTTTTCGCACCACTACAGAAATCTTTGGTACTGTAGCTTCACTCATGGCAGAAATCATTTTTGCACCATGTCGAATGATTCCCGCTTGTTCCACCTTTGTACCAATCATGAAACCTGGTATATCCGTAAGAAACAGTAGTGGGATATGGAACGCATCACATAAGTTAATGAACTTGGCTGCCTTATCAGCCGAATCATGGAATAATACTCCCCCTTTGACTCGTGGCTGATTAGCGATGATTCCGATTGATTGACCATTCAGTCGGGCGAGACCTGTAATCAATTCAGGTGCGAATAGCTTCTTGATTTCACAAAATGAGTCACGGTCTATGATCCTGTCGATTAAGTCATACATATTGAATGGTGCATTCTGATTTTTCGGAATCAAATCTTCAATCGTTTTTTCAAAGTCAGCAGGCAATTCTGATTGGCACGCTTTTGGCTTTTGTTGATAATTCCCTGGAAAATAACTTAAGTATCGACGGGCAAAGGCAATCGATTCTTGTTCTGACTGTACCAGAACATCTCCACAACCTGAAACGGAACAATGCATTTTTGCTCCGCCCATTTCCTCCTCGGTCACTTTTTCTCCAATGACCATTTCAGCCATTCTCGGTGAACCTAAGTACATCGACGCATTGCCTTCAACCATGACAACAATATCGCAAAAAGCCGGAATATATGCCCCACCAGCGGCTGAAGGTCCGAACAGGAGGCAAATCTGTGGTACTTTACCGGACAGTTTCACTTGATTATAAAAAATCCGACCAGCCCCACGTCGCCCTGGGAACATTTCGACTTGATCCGTGATACGGGCACCTGCTGAATCGACCAAATACAGTAGGGGTACTTGTAGTTTATCGGCCGTCTCTTGAATACGGATGATTTTTTCAACCGTTCTTGCTCCCCATGATCCGGCTTTCACTGTTGAATCATTGGCCATGACACAGACGGTCTGTCCATTGATTTTTCCAATCCCTGTGACAACTCCATCCGCCGGAAGGCCTTCACTCGTACAATTGGCAAAAAAGGCATCCTCAATATCTATCCCATCGTCAAATAACAGCTCTAATCTTTCGCGGACGAACAGCTTCCCTTTTTCCGCATTTTTTTGATGGTATTTCTCCAAACCGCCCTTACTTATTTTTTCAACCAGTTCACTGAGTTTATCGGTTGTTACCATTTATCTTCCTCCTTCAACTGAAGTTAATGACCAGTAAATATCGGTTTGCGTTTTTCCTTGAAGGCTCTCAGACCCTCCAACCGGTCATCGGTTTGTAGCGTCGTCTGATAACAGTCCTGTTCGATTTGCAGCCCCGTCTTTAAATCGGTTTCTACTCCCTGGTTGATCGACATTTTGGCTGCTCGCAGGGCCAAAGGGGCGTTAACGGCAATTTCATTAGCCAGTGTTTTGGCTACTTCAAGCAAGTGCTCGGAATCGACCACCTGGCTGATGATGCCCATCTGTTTTGCTGTTTCGGCGTCCAGCCTCCTTGCCGTATAAATCAGTTCTTTAGCTGTCGCTATGCCAACGATCCTAGGGAGACGCTGGGTCCCCCCGCCCCCCGGAATAATGCCAAGTGAGGTTTCCGTTAGCCCCATCTTTGCTGTGCTTGATGCAATACGAATATCACATGCTAGAGCTAACTCGAGACCTCCACCAAAAGCGGATCCATTAATCGCAGCAATGACAGGAACCGGAAGACTTTCAACTGCCGATATCGTGTCACCTATCAGTTTAAGCGTTTCCTTGACTTCCGCCTCATTCATCCCAGCCCGTTCCTTTAAATCTGCGCCTGCGCAAAAAGCCTTATTTCCAGCCCCTGTTAAAATCACTGTCCGAAGATTGGACAGCATTTTCAATTCATTCAGAGTTTCATATAAATTATGAAGAAGTTCCCTGGATAACGCATTGGCTGCATCCGGCCTATTCAATGTCACAATGGCTATTCCATTTTCCTCATGGCTAACCTTTACATTCGATAACATTACTTCACCTCTCGTGCGTTTATTGTGCGTTGTAGATGGCCATCTGATGGCTAGGTAAAGGCTTTTCCAAACAGGTTTGCATCATGGAGGCTGACTGGATCAGTTTTTTGGAGTCGATTCCCGTGTCAATGCCCATATTATGAAGCATGTGAACTAGATCATCTGTAGCCACATTTCCACTCGCACCCGGTGCATATGGGCATCCCCCAAGTCCTCCTAGCGCCGAGTCGAACGTGTCAATTCCATAGTCCAAAGATTTGAGGACATTCGCAAGGGCCATCCCCCTAGTATCATGGAAATGGAGGGCCAGACTGTCCTTGTCATACCGTTTCACCGCTTGCTCTAGGAAAACATCCACTTGTCTAGGAGAGGCGACGCCAATCGTATCTCCTAGTGATAGCTCATTGATCCCATACTCGAATAATTGATCGCATACCCTGAATATCTGATTGATATCAATTGGTCCTTCATAAGGGCACCCAAACACAGTGGAAACATACCCTCTTACCGTCTTTCCTGAATCTTTTGCTACATCAATGACTTCCTTTAGAACAGGGAATGTGTCAGAGATTGTTTTATTAATATTCTTCAGATTATGGGTTTCACTGGCTGACATGAAAACCGATATTTCATCCATATTCGCTTCAAGGGCAGACTCTAACCCCTTTCGGTTCGGTACGAGGGCCGCATATGTGATAGTTGGATTTCGCTTGATTCCTTTACCTACCTCTAAGGCATCCCCCAATTGAGGAATCCATTTAGGATGAACAAAAGATGTCGCTTCTATATAAGTAAGACCGGTTTCGGAAAGCTGATCGATCCACTCTATTTTTCTTTGGGTCGGGATAATGACCTTCTCATTCTGAAGTCCATCCCTAGGGCCTACTTCCTTAATAGTTACGCTTTCAGGCCATTTCATCCTATCCCTCCGTCCCTTTATTCAATGACGGCCAAAACATCGCCTTCATTCACAAAATCTCCCTCATTTACTTTAAGTTCTTTGAGCGTGCCCCCCTTTTCTACTGATATGGGAATTTCCATTTTCATAGATTCCAAAATGATGATATCCTGTCCGTCAGCAACACTTTGTCCCTCACCTGCTACGATTTTCCAAACGCTTCCTGCCATGCTCGCTTTTAATTCTCCCATTTTGATTCCTCCTGTTTTCTTAATGAAAGGTATAAGACCCAGTAGGTCTCACCCAACTTATACCGTGATTTTTTTAATATACTTATTGATGAAATCCGTCGTCGTATCCCCTTTATGGAAAGCCTTATGTTCAATGATTTCCTTGAGCAACGGAAGATTCGTTTTAATTCCTTCTACTTTATATAAATTCAATGCTTCTTTTAATCTATCGATTGCAATCTCACGAGAAGCTCCGCTAACCACCAACTTGGCGATCATCGGGTCATAAAAGTGGGAAACGACCGAGTTATCCTGAACCGCAAGCTCATGACGGATCCCTTCGCCTTCAGGTAAGGACAAACCGGTCATTGTTCCTGGTGCTGGATAGAAGGTCTTAGGGTCTTCTGCATAAATCCTCACTTCTATGGCATGCCCCTGTCTTTTAACATCCTCTTGTGTAAAAGAGAGTTTTTCTCCGTTGGCGATTTTGATTTGCTGTTCCACAAGATTGAGACCCGTAATTTCCTCCGTGACCGGGTGCTCCACCTGAAGTCGTGTATTCATTTCAAGGAAATAGAATTTCTTGTTGGCATCAACTAAAAATTCCAATGTACCAGCATTGTGATAACCGATGCTCTTTACAGCTTTTATAGCCGCTTCACCCATTTTCTTTCTTGTTTCCTCATCCAGAAAAGAAGATGGGGCCTCTTCCACGACCTTTTGATGACGTCTTTGAACCGAACACTCCCGCTCCCATAAATAAACGGCATTCCCAAATTTGTCAGCCAGCACTTGAATCTCGATATGACGCGGTTTTTCAATTAACTTTTCAATGAACATATCCCCATTACCAAAAAATAACTGAGCCCTTTTTTGATTGCTTTCGAATGCTTTCGAGAGATCTTCCTCGTTAGTAATCATCTGCATACCGATGCCCCCGCCTCCAGCTGACGCTTTCAGCATAATAGGATAACCAATCTTTTCGGCAACAGCTGCTGCCTCAGCACTATCGATTAATGGGCGCGAAAAACCTGGGACTAACGGGACCCCCGCTTGTTCCATCTTTTTTCTGGCTTCTACTTTATTGCCCATCTGTTGAATGACATCTGGATTGGGACCGATGAAAATCAGACCTGCTGCTTCGCATGAGCGTGCAAAATCTGCATTTTCGCTAAGAAATCCATAACCAGGATGTATGGCATCAACCTTAGCCTCTTTAGCAATTTCTAAGATTTTTGGGACATTCAAATAGCTTTCCTGAACGCGGGGCCCTCCTAAAAGATAAGCTTCATCTGCATATGAAACATATGGAGATTCGGAATCAGCTTCTGAATAGACGGCAACAGTCCCTATACCCAATTCCTTACAAGTACGAATGACACGCGAAGCAATTTCACCTCTGTTTGCAATAAGAACCTTTTTAATCATCCCATTACCTCCTTATTTAGTCCGTTCAGCTAATAAATCAAGAGTCTGCTCCCGTAACTTATACTTTTGGATTTTTCCGGATGCAGTCATTGGATAGACATCCGTAAAATGAATGTAACGCGGGATCTTATGATGAGAAATTTTCCCTTTACAGAATGCTCTTAGTTCCTCTGCTGTCAGGCTTTCTCCTTCTTTCAAGATTATCCAGGCCGTTACCTCTTCTCCATATTTCTTATCGGGAATGCCCAAGACCTGCACATCGACTATTAAAGGGTGCTGATAAAGAAACTCTTCTATTTCCCGGGGGTAAATATTTTCGCCCCCACGAATTATCATATCTTTCAGGCGACCGGTTATCTTGCAGTACCCGTTTTCATCCATTACAGCTAAATCTCCGGTATGAAGCCACCCTTCCGGATCAATGGCCTCCTTCGTTGCTTCTGGGTTTTTGTAATACCCCTTCATGACATGATAACCTCTTGAACAAAGTTCACCCTGTTGGCCCCGCTCTAGTTCCTCTCCGGTAGCTGGATTTATGATTTTCACTTCCACATTCGGCAACGCCCGACCGACGGAAGAAACACGAAGTTCAATGGGATCATCTGTACGGGTCATCGTAATTCCTGGTGACGATTCCGTTTGACCATACGTGATCGTGATTTCTGAAATCCCCATCTTATTCACTACAAGTTTCATGACTTCAATCGGACAAGTGGAACCGGCCATGATTCCTGTCCGCAATGACCGCAAATCATACTGATCGAAGTCATCAAGGTTCAACTCCGCGATGAACATCGTCGGTACCCCGTGAAGCGCAGTACATTTTTCTGCTTCCACGGTTTGAAGTACGGTGCGTGGATTGAATTCAATAACAGGCACCATCGTAGCCCCAACAGTAACTGAAGCCATCGTCCCAAGGGAACATCCAAAACAGTGGAACATCGGGACCGGGATACAGAGCCGATCTTCGTTTGTGAGTTTCATGCAAGACGCAGTATTCAACCCATTATTGACCAGATTTGAATGGGTCAACATGACCCCCTTGGGGAATCCCGTCGTGCCCGATGTATATTGCATGTTGATTACATCTTCCGGCTTCAGGTCCTTCATCCGATTATCGAGCATTTCCTCTGAAATCCGATTACTTCCCCTTAGGACATCCTCCCATGAAAAAGTACCGGGATAACGAATGTCACTCAGCATGATGATATTTTTTAACTTTGGTAGTTTCTCAGATTTTAATTTACCTGGCTCCGCAGTCTTTAGTTCGGGAAGAATCTCATAAAGTGTCTCGATATAGGAGTGATCCCTATATTTATCCATCAAAATGATTGTTGTCGCATCCGATTGTCGGAGGAGGTACTCCAGTTCACTCGTCCGATAATTCGTATTGACCGTGACGAGCACCCCACCCATCTTGGCGGTTGAAAATTGGGAAACGACCCATTCAGGCTTATTGGTAGCCCAAATGGCAATATGTTCACCTTTCTCAATACCAAGAGACATAAAACCGCGCGCTGCCTGACGACAAACCTTTTCGAATTCACTATAGGTATATCGTAAACCTAGTTCATGATATACCACCGCTTCATTACTCCCGTATTCAGTAGCGGTCTTTTCAAGCAGTTTGCCAATCGTAATATCTTGCAGATCTGACATCAAACTCCTCCTATCAAATAAAGGTAAGATGAACGCTTTTTATTAAAAGTGATAAAATCTGCAGGACTCCTCTAAGAACCTAGTTTCAGGTTCCCCAAAGATCAGCAACCCAATTGTCTAGCTATTACCATTCTTTGAATCTCGGAAGTACCTTCCCCAATCTCTAGCAGCTTCGCATCTCTTAAGTAACGCTCCACTTCATATTCACGCATGTACCCTGATCCTCCGTGGATTTGAATCGCTTGGTTGCTCGTACGGAATGAGGTTTCACTAGCAAAAAGCTTGGCAAATGCCGCTTCTTTCGCAAATGGCTTTTTATTATCCTTTAGCCACGCAGCTTTATAGACCATATTTCTCGCCAATTCTATTTCCATTGCCATATCAGCCAGTTTGAACTGAATCGCTTGGAAGTTGGAAATCGTTTTACC
This sequence comes from Peribacillus sp. NPDC046944, assembly GCF_050272735.1. Lineage (NCBI taxonomy): Bacteria > Bacillati > Bacillota > Bacilli > Caryophanales > Bacillaceae > Peribacillus > Peribacillus sp. NPDC046944. The sequence goes on along the minus strand of NZ_JBNNML010000008.1, from coordinate 173,099 downwards.
GAACTGAACACGTTCTTTTGAAAACGCCAAAGCCCTGTCGAACGCCGCCTGTGCTATTCCGACTGCTAATGCAGCGATGGAAATCCTTCCTCCATCCAAGGTAAATAAGAATTGTTTGAATCCCTTTTCCGGATCACCCAACAGATTCTTTTTTGGCACCCGTACATTATCAAGAATGATTTCACATGTATTAGAAGCTCGCACTCCCATTTTTTCGTAATTACTATTTATCGTTAATCCCGGTGTATCTGTTGGGACGATGAAAGCCGAGATGATATTTTTCCCCCTGCTATCTTTCCCTGAAACGGCTGTAACTGTGATGGTCCTTGAATAGCTTGCGTTCGTTATCCAGGTCTTCTCGCCATTGATTACATATTCATCACCTTCCACTACAGCCGTCGTTCTCGTACCACCCGCATCGGAACCTGCATTCGGTTCAGTCAAACCAAATGCTGCAAGTGTCTCACCAGTGGTGATCGGGATTAGGTATTTTTGCTTTTGCTCCTCGGTACCAAAGTAATAAATTGGGCTCGCCCCTAGCGAAACGGCCGCAGCATAGCTTAATCCTGTCCCTCCACAAGCTTTACCAATTTCTTCAACAGCAATCGCATAGGAAATCGTGTCACCGCCTGAACCCCCGTATTCCTCCGGGAATGGAATACCAAGTAACCCGAGTTTTCCCATCTTTTTGAAAACGTCTTCTGCAAACATGGACTTCGCATCCAGTTCTATAGCAATTGGTTTAATCTCTTTTTCTGCGAATTCCCTTACCATTTCCTTGATCATTTGCTGCTCTTTCGTAAGTGAGAAATCCATTTATTCATTCCCCTTTCATAGTAAGACCAACTAGTCGGTCTGTATCGAATGTAAACGCTTTAACTTTAATCGATATCCATTTGATTCTTTAGTAAATAAGGTTGGATGCTTGCATCATTTTTGAATTCTTCCGTTAATAGGCTCTTTAAAATTAAATCGACATAGATTCGTCCGATTTCTTCGATTGTCTTTCCGCCGTCCCGTTTATACCATTTGTAGGTCCAGTTCACCATGCCTAGTATGGACATCCCGGTAATTTCCACCGGTAACTCGCTACGGAATTCTCCCTTTTCAATTCCTTCTTGAATAACGGAGAATACAATTTCTTTATACTGGTGACGTTTTTTTTTGATTGCTTCTACATAAGGTGGTTTAAGATATATGCTTTCTTGATAGAAAACCGAAATATGTGGTTTATAGAGGTCAAACACTTTAACAAACGATAGGATGATCTTTTGCATTTTTGCCGAAGGGTGTATGTTATCTGAGGTGGCTTCCTGTGCTTTCGTTAAAACATAGGATATAAAGCAATCATGAATGACAAATAAGAGCTCATCTTTAGAGGAAAAATGATGATAAAACCCCCCCTTGCTCGTTCCGCATTCTTTCACGATTTCGTTCACAGAAACTCCGTGGTATCCATTTTGTTCAAAAAGGTTCAGTGATGTTTCAATAATTTTATCTTTTAACTCCGTAAGGCCATCACTCCTTATGTATCCGCTTACATAAAATCCATTAAACAAAAACTTGTTTGTTCACCAAGTGGATTTAATTAGATTTTACCAAATATTATCAGTTTGTCAATTTTTTAATATATAATCGTGGATGATTCGAATCTATACATTGAATTCCCCACTTAACACATGAAAAGTGATAAGTGGGGAACAATTCAATTGATCCAATAGCATCGAGGTGTGTCGTAAAAGATACGCTGATTGAATTCGGGGAAACCGGATTGAAATTGAACATGAATCGGGCAATCAATCAACCATGGGAAAAAGCAATAAAATTCTTTATCTCCATTAATTATCGCCGTAATAGCTAAATCCAGGTTTTGCTGAAAAATTGTATATCGGGCTTTTGCCTGATCATACTCATTTTCCAAACCATCTACAAACACATTGACCGTTAAGAGATATTGACCAAGAGATGCATCCCAATTAGCCAACACTTCATCTCTTTTTTTTGCATCCAAGGCAGAACACTCATATTGCGTACCGATGGTAAGGTATAGATCACCTGTTTCATCAGAATGAGTCAGTGTATATTTCCTTCCGTCTACAGGGAGACATGGGGTCGTGGGTGGCATAAACTTAACCGTTAATTTTTCCGGATGAAATTCTGGCATCCCTTCATACTCCTTTTGAAAAATACAGGTTTACCTTATACTATGACAGTCGCCCATCCCTGGTGAATATCTACTTTTTCTTGACGGGTTTCACCACTGTTTTCATCAATTTCCACCCATTATTATATGACCAAACCGATTTGATTTCTAACAATGGATCTCTCCCATCCATTCCCATTATATATTGGACACCCGATAATCCCTTCCCTTTTCCAAAGATAGTCTTTGGTTTCAAAGAAGTGTATGAATGAACCAATAACTCCGTCGACTCATTTAACATGCCATCCTGATAAATCCCCAACTCTTCATACTCTCTCTTCCTTGAACTGACATCTACAATCACAGGCTTTTTCCCTTCAATTTTGAATTCCGCTTTGTACCCATCGAGAAATTGGGCGGTGATTGGAACGGACGGCGGAACATCCAAATCCTTGGCCTTTCCATCTTTGAATGTATAAGCATAACACTTTAGTGTACGCTCTATCCCTTCCGTCAGGACAGTAACAAGCACATCTTGTGTCCCATCTTTATTCAAATCGACCAGTGAAAGTTCCGGCTTATACCCGGCTTCGAGTGGGACACTGATTGAGTTGCGATTACTTTCTACTCGCAACTCGATTTCTTTAAGGAACTTGCTACCTTTGTCGAAAGGTGTGCCTTGGACCTGGATTATGTCAATTTTTTTATCCCCCGTAACATCCCTTTTCGAAGAGATATAGGTCCCATTCTCTGGGAAATTTTTATCATGTGCTTCGACCGCTTGATAGCTTAAAAAGATTGAAAGTACTAAAACCGAGTATTTTAGTAATTTTAACTTTTTCATGGCAATTCCCTTTCTTATATCAAATTGACTAATTCGAAATATTCCGCTTTTTGAACTTTCTTCGTTGATCTTTCATGAAAATGGACCAGAAGTAATAAAAACCAGGAACTAATATCGCAAATCCCACAATATAGGTAGCGAACACGGCCCTGAATGAAGTCGGGTCTGTAAATGCTTCCATTATCCTGACATTCGGATAGATGATATATGGTAAATGTGCGACCCCATAGACATAGCTTCCTATCATATATTGGATGATAATCGCTATTACGGCGAGCCTTGGCATTCCCTTTACCTCTTGTTTGGAAAAATAGGGCAGGTAAAGAGCTACACCACTAATGATAAAAAAGACAAGGGAGACCAATAGCAGTGTGGAGTTCTCCATCATTCCTTCGTAAATCCACGATGCTTCTTTTTTCAGTGTGAACATTACGAGAAATGCCATGATTAACACCAATGGACCTGTAATCATTGCGTCACGGCGGTAGATCTTATACGACTTTAGCTCATCAGCCTGTTTCGAATAATCAGACAGAAGCAAAGATGAGAGAAACAATGTACTTAAAATACCAAAGCCTAAAAAGGCATATTCATTTGCGCTAGTGAAAAGTTTAACTAAATTTAATTCCTCGTTCCCCCCTACATTCTCGAGAAATCCAAGATGGGTAATCGGTAAAACACTGATTAATAGGCCAGGTATAATGAGACCCGTTATTCCAGATATATAAGTCAACATCTTTGCATACTTGTCCAGGCTGTGAGAGAAGACGAGAAAAGCACTTCTAATGCAAAGAAGAAGTAAAATTAAACTGGCGGGGACAATTAATGCTACTCCAATAGAAAATACAGCACCTGGAAATAGGCTATAAATGGCAATGACAAGGCCTACAACAAATGTATTCGTCACTTCCCAAGTCGGAGATAAATAACTATTTGCTATCTTTGTGGCATTCGTATGCTCTTTCTTGATATAGATCATTGCCCAGAATCCTGCACCAAAGTCCATGGACGCCATGATGGCATACAAGAAAATAAAGCCCCACACAAGCGTTATCGCTAGAAGTGCTTCATTCATTCACTATTCCTCCTTTTCATGAATTGGAATCGAATAACTGGACATCCTTCTGTTCAGCTTTATAAAGATCATCCGTTATGGAATGACGCTTGAAATAATAGGTAAGTGTAAATACAACAGACACACATAATATGATGTAAACGATAATGAATAATGTGAATAGGTACCCCAGATTTTCATAGGTGGTTACCGAATCTGCCGTGGTAAGCATTCGATAAATTGTCCATGGTTGCCTTCCCGTACATGCGAATATCCAACCACATTCGATGGATAGTACGGCCAATGGTCCCGAAGCCACAAACAACCATAAAAGCCACCTTGGATATCGCGCTTTCTTCAAGACCTTATTCCACACTAATGCGAACAAGGACAGTACTATTAATCCCCCCCCAATGATCACCATTGCATTGAATAATGTGTGAACATATAGCGGAGGCCAATATTCCTCTGGAAAATCATTCAGACCGGTAACTACCGTATCAAAACTATTTCCTGACAAAATACTCAGTACCCAAGGAAATTCTATGCCATATTTCACTTCCCGCGCTTCTCGGTCTGTCCAACCGAATAATGTGAGACCTGCATGATCCTTCGTTTCGAACAGGCCCTCCGCAGCTGCTAATTTTTCTGGTTGTTCCCGATATAAATGCTGGGTCGTCGAGTGACCATTAAGTGCGGTCAAAAATGAAAAGACCAACCCCAATACAATGCTTAACCTTAATGCCTTTTGGTGAAAGTTATACTCGGTGGATCCATACTTATTTTTAAGCATTTTATAACCAGCAACAGCAGCAATCGCAAACGCTCCTGTCATATAAGCAGTGAGCGCCGTATGTCCTGCTGTTACGAAGAAACTCGGATTGAAAAAAGCTGCCCACGGATCCACATCGACGATTTCACCATTTTCGAACCGGAAACCAGCAGGTGTCCCCTCGAAAGCATGGACATTTGCAATTAGAACAGCTGAAGCCAAAGCACCAAAAGCGACAAAGGATAAACTCAAGATTCTAGCCCATGGCCTGATTTTTTCAGCTGCATATACATAGATGGACATGAATAGTGCCTCAACCATAAAAGCATAAATCTCAATTTGGAACGGAAGGGCCATAACTCTACCTATGACCTCCATAAATCCAGGCCACAAAAGAGAAAGCTGCACACCGGCAATTGTACCTGTCGGGATTCCCACTCCTAATAAAATCCCTAATGTTTTGGTCCAGCGTTTAGCCATGACCACATATTGGAGATCTTTCGTCTTTTGATACATCAATTCCGCTGCCAGCATCATCATAGGTAATCCCACACCTAGAGTGGCAAATATAATATGTACGCCCATATTAGTCCCGAACATTGCCCTTGCCATTTGTAAGTGATCCATACTTTTTTCCTTTCTAACCTAATTTATTCTTGTTAGCTTCTCCACACAAAAGGAAAATATTAAAAAAAGTTCCATACATCTTCTTTATCTTTTGTTACTGACATTTTTTTCTTATTTTAAATCCTATTTATTCTGACGAGGTTTATTGTGAGATACTTATAATCTTGTTTTTTCGGAATTATATATATACTATCGAGGTCGATTGTAAGATATAACATAGAGGAGCGACCTCGAAAAATAACGGGTTTGTTGCTGGATGCTATACCATAGGTTTACGCTGTTCCCCATAAAAAAAAAAAAAAAAACACCGTTCAAAGTGAACGGTGTAAGCAATTGAACAATATTGAAAACTCCATTGCATAAATAGAACAAAATAGTCTTCCTCTTTCCTCACTATCGTTATGAAAGATTCATGTACCTACTTTGTCGATTTTTATCATTTAAAGTAGATAAGTAGTTAATAAAAATGATATGCCGTTTCAAGGACATACCATACAAGGTGAGTTTTTGGCTTAAAACTGCATGCATTTCCCTCAATATTTTTTTATGATCCTGATTTTCACCCATAAAAAAGACAACCAAAAAATATTTAACGATAGGATTTTATATTATCCTAATTTTCAATTATCTCAATGGTCATTTAACCAGTTTTCATTCTTGTAGTTTCTTTTCTTTATTCCAGTAGTCATATATAGCTTCTTTCAATATCCCATTTAGATTTTTTCCTTGCTTCGCTAACCATTCCGTCTGATCTATCGGTAATAGTAGTTTAAGGTTTATTCTTTCATTTGGCATTTCCACTTTTCTTATTTCTTTCAGAGTAATGCCCTCTTCAACATTCGGGAAGGATGTTTCATTCTCATGTACTATCTGGAAATCTTCATAGCCTTCTAGATCATATATCTCACAATATAGGTTAAGCTGGGGCAATCCTTCCCCCACTAAACCACGCAGATGCATAATCGCACTGATTTCTTTACCATCTTCCAATTTTATTTCGATAATTAAATTTTCGTTATTGCCGAATTTTTTTAACACTATTTCACTCACTATTATATCCAATTCCAATGTATACCTTGAATCTGTCTCGAATATATATATAGCACTATTAAACATAAAAACACTTTCGCCATCTATTTTTACTGACTTAACCTTGCGCATACACACTCCACTTTCAAGTATTATTCTCCATGAATTAAATGACGGTTATCATGATGATAAAGAAAATCTATAATTTAAAGTGATGCTCACTGTATTACCTATTCAACCATCAACCGTGATTCCAGATACTTATCCAACTTCTTTTTTACACGTTGAAGTGCATTATCTATTGTCTTTACTTGAACATTCAATTCTAGTGAAATTTCCAAGTAGGTCTGTCCGCCCATATACAAGCCCACGACTGTACTTTCCAGGTCACTAAGGAGTTCCGTTAATTTCAGTTCAATTTCACTGAATTCTTCTAATCCTATTAAAATGGCAACCGGATCCATCTGCTTTTGCTCAGGAACGACATCAATAAGAGCTTGCTCCGATTCCCCTTGGTAAATAGGTCTAAACAGTGAAACATAGGTATTCAAAGGAGAATGCTTTTGTCTAGTGGCCGCTTTGACAGCAGTGATAATTTGTCTAGTAATGCAAAGTTCAGCAAATGACTTAAAGGAAGCCGAATTTTTGCAATCTCGATAATCCCGGATAGCCTTATACAGTCCAATCATGCCTTCTTGAAAAACATCTTCCTTATCTCCACCCGTTAGAAAATACTTCATTGCTTTAGTTTTGACAAGACCTTTATACTTCGTAATTAATTGATTCAGTGCCTCATCATCACCATCTTGAAATTTGCCTATCAATATTGCATCTTCCATTTGTGTAGGGTTTTCTACTTTTTCCTTATCGAGGATCATACTCATTTTTATTCCTCCACTCACTTAGTTGAGCACCAAATAACTACAAGGTTGCGTTTTAGCTTCAAAATATTGGTAGAGCCTTATAATATTATAGTATCTCAGCTACATAATTAAAGATACCCTTAAATACCGACATTTTCCAACATTATTATATATTACCAATAAATAAATAGGAATATTGAATTATAAATTGGTCCATTTTATAAAGGTATTTATTCACAGGGTAATAGAATATTAGAAAGAGACATAACCTGGATTAAGATGTGTGGTTATATTGGGCTATCAAGAGGTATAAAAAAAGACCTCGAAATAGTATCGAGGTCCCTTTTGTCCATAATTTAGATTCTATTTGAATTCCTTTTTACTGGATTCTTCCACGTAATCGGTTGGTTCACCCCAGCATTCAACATTTTTCAATCCCTTAATGTTACTTACATGGAAAACGGGATTCTTGCCATCTTTCTTTTGCTTTTGATAATCAGCAAGTGCGGCGAAAGCTATTTTCCCTAGCAAGGCTATGGCTATCAGGTTTATGATGGCCATTGATCCCATCAACAAATCTGCTAGATTCCATACAAACTCGAGCGAAGCCATTGATCCGAATATGACCATTCCAACGACTGCTGCACGATAAATATTTATCCAAACTTTCTTTTCATTAATAAAACTGATATTGGATTCTCCATAATAGTAGTTTCCAACAATCGAACTAAACGCAAATAATAGGACAATAATGGCAAGAAAAATCCCAGCCCAAGATCCTAAACTCTCGCTAAGAGCATTCTGCGTAAGAACAATTCCATCCGTTTCCTTTGATGAATATAGGCCGGAAAACAAGATGATAAAGGCCGTCGAGCTACATATGATGAGCGTATCAACAAAAACGCCTAGTGACTGGATTAGACCTTGTTTTACCGGATGGGTGACATCTGCTGTAGCACCCGCATTAGGTGCGCTCCCCATTCCAGCCTCATTTGAGAACAAGCCACGCTTGATTCCGTTCATCATGGCTGCACCCAGTGCACCACTAGCAATCTCCCTTAATCCATCGAATGCACTTTCAAAGATTAAAGCAAGAACACTAGGTAACTCGGTTATATTTAATATGATGACAACTAAAGCTACTAACACATAAGCTCCTGCCATGATTGGCACGATGACTTCAGACACTTTAGCAACCATCTTAATTCCGCCAAAAATGATAACAGCCGTTATGATAGCCAAAATAAGTGCAGTAATCCATTTATCGACCCCAAAAGATGCTTGGAATGCGCTTGTAATCGTATTGGCCTGTACAGAATTGAAAGCAAGTCCAAAAGTCAATGAAATCAAAACAGCAAACGTGATACCCATCCAACGTGCATTTAATGCTTTTTCCATATAATAAGCTGGACCACCACGGAATGCTTCTCCGTCTTTGACCTTGTAAATTTGAGCAAGTGTACTTTCAATGAAAGCAGAAGCAGATCCGATCAATGCGATTAACCACATCCAGAAAACTGCTCCCGGACCACCAGTTGTTATGGCTATAGCCACACCTGCCAGATTCCCCGTTCCTACCCGGGAAGCCGTGCTGATACAAAAGGCCTGAAACGATGATACACCTTTCTTATCTGCTGTAGCACCTTCTCCTAATAACCTAATCATTTCTTTCACCATTCTAAATTGTACGAATTTAGTCCGAAAAGAAAAATAAATGCCCATTCCAATTAATAATATAATCAGTATAGATGACCATAATAAATCATTTGTTTCAGTAATAAACTTTTCTACTATCTCCATTTTTAAACGAACCCACCTCTAATTATTTCAATACAATACCTTTAGAGTTCCCGCTTTTACAAAATAGTAAACACTTAAGAATAAAAATGACTCCGTATATTGTATGTAATTATACTATTTTAATATTATTGAAGGAGGTTATTAGTTTTTTGGAATATTAAAGAATTAAAGATTTCGTCTACACTTTCCATTCGAAGTCACTTACCTTACCCTAAAAAAGCCCTGGAGACAATGCTCCAGGGCAACATTCATGATTCATCGATACTCTTCCAACCATACTATTTTTATTTCTTCTTAGAGAACCGGGGAAAACCTATTAAAATGGCTATGATTCCTGAAATCCCGATCAAGACTGGATAGAAAGAATAGGGTAGGATACTGATAGGAGAGATGTGTGCAACACCGGCAGCTAAAAGTAGTTGTGCCCCGTATGGCAATAATCCTTGAATACTACAAGCGAAAACATCGAGCAAGCTGGCAGATTTCCGGGGATCAATTTCATACTTTTCGGCAATGTTTTTTGCGAGTGGACCAGCAATGATGATGGATATGGTATTATTTGCCGTTGAAAGATTCGTTAAAGCAACCAATCCCGCGATGCTGAACTCTGCACTTTTTTTTGATTTGCTCTTTCTCGTCACGAGGTTCAGTAGATAATCGATGCCACCGTTATGTTTGATAACCGAAACCATGCCTGCAATCAAGATTGCTAAGAAGGAGATTTCATACATCCCAGCCATTCCATCTCCTGCTTTTTGAATAACCTCCATTGCATGATAACTACCATCCGCTAAACCGATGATTCCAGCAAAGACAATGCCGATAGAGAGAACCAAGAATACATTGATTCCCGCTAATGCTGCCACTAGAACACAAAGGTAAGGTAGAATTTTGACCCAACTGTAGGCTTCTCCAGAGATTGTAGCTTGTTCACCCATTGTCAGAAAACCAAGGATAACACATGTAATTATCGCAGCAGGTAAAACAATAAAAAAGTTCACTTTGAATTTGTCTTTCATTTTCGTTCCCTGTATACGTACAGCTGCTATAGTCGTATCCGAAATGAAAGAAAGATTATCACCGAACATGGCGCCACCAATGACCGCAGCCATGGAAAGGGCAACTGAAATATCGGTTTGTCCACTAATTCCTACTCCAATTGGTGCTAAAGCTACTATCGTTCCCATACTTGTCCCCATAGATAATGAGATAAAACAGGCGATAATAAATAACCCCACCATTAATAGATTTTGCGGAACGATCGAAAGTGCTAGATTCACCGTAGACGCTACGGCTCCCATCCCATTTGCCACTTCCGAAAAAGCCCCAGCCAATAGGAATATGACAACCATCAACATAATATTTGAATCCCCGGCACCTTTACAAAAGATTTCTACTTTGTGATTGAATGATTCCTTTCGATTCATTGCCAGTGCCGCAGCAGATGCAATGGCAATGGCAACAATCACTGGAAATGTGTAAAAATCTTTTGTAATAACACCTGAACCTATAAATAATATCAAAAAAACGATAAACGGCGTTAAAGCCCATGGATTCCCTTTATTGTCTAAACTCATGATGTACACCTCTTTATTATTTTTGCATGGTAATGGATACTCTTTTTGGACTCTCTAAATTTTCCGGCATCCCTTCATTTTAATATGGGCTTGATTATAAAATCAGTAACATACCATCAAGAACAGATTCCTATCCTATGAGTACAAAAAGACCTCTTCCGTTTTATTACAAGAAGAGGTCTTTTAATCTATAAACACTCCTCTTATCTTTCAGGTCGATCGCCTGCTGGATTTGGCACAGCACTCTAAATAAGTCTGCTGCCGAGACATCTTCGGGCCAGTCCCTCAGTCTCTCTTGATAAGAAGTAAGAAATATTCATTTTTTCAAAGCAAATATAAGAGTACAGCATTTTAAGAGTTTTCGCAAGGTAAAGTATTAAAGATTTTTATAAACTTATTGAATGCATTAGTTTTTAGTCTTCGGGGCGTAAAGGTAGCTAGTGTGAAAGCACATGACACTTCACTCTTCTACACTGATGGGTACTACTTTCCCATCTTCTACCGCTCCTACAACGACTTTTGCTGCGAATCCACCATTTTCGTCAATCGAAGGTATATTATAAATTTTCTGTTCAGGTGCCGTATTTGTCAGCCCATCCTGCATATGTTCACGGATGGCTTTCACATCATCGACTGTTCCTGCCGCTTTCATTGCCTCCACAAAGGCATACATAGCAATGTAATTCAACCCCACTTCAGAACTAGCATCTTCCTTATAAATTTTTTTATATTTATCAATGAATGCCGGTGCTGCTTCTTCATTGGAGTTGATAAGCGGAAGAACACCTATCGAACCTTCCAATGTTTCGTATGAACCGGCAATAGGCTTCATTTGATCCAGTTTCGCCTGGTCCATAATAATGAAACCGCCTTTAAAACCTAGTTCTCTTGCTTGTTTTGCAACCTTGGCCGTAGGCTCTGACGCCCCACCGATGAAAAGGACATCAGGCTTTTCTTTTAGAGCATTTGTAACAGTCGTGAAGAAATCCGTTTCTTTAGAAAAATCAATTGAGGCATTATAGACGACTTTACCACCTTGTTTTTCCCAATGAGGAAGTAGGTTTTCCGCCCAGTCTTTCCCGTACTGGGAAGATGGTGGCAATGCCGCAATCTTTTTGCCGAAGTTTTCCATTGCATACGTAGAAAACGGTTCAATATACCCTTCATAATTTGGCGGGATCCTCACTGTTAATGAATTTCCGCTTTCCGTGATAGCTGGTTCACTCGAATAGGCACCGATGATGAAATTCTCTTTTTCGTTAAAAACCTGTAGGGCGAGTATCCCTCCGCTATGAGGAGTGAAAATAATCGGAGTTTTATATTCCTGGATTAAACGTTTAGCATTTGAACCCGTTTCATTCGGTAAGTACTTATCATCCAACGAAACCAGGTTGAGCGTATATTTTTCCCCTTCCACTTCGAATCCACCGGCATCGTTTATTTCATTTACAGCCATCTCCATACCATTTAACGTTCGTTTTCCATATAAGGCTGCTGCTCCACTCAAAGGGCCGCTAAAACCGATATTGACAACATTCTTCCCTTTACTGGCCTTTCCTCCCCCACTTGATGCAGGGCTGTCTCCCTTGTTACACCCCACTAGTGCCGTTAGGACGAGTAATAGCATTACAAAGAATACACTCAACTTTTTCATAAAAATCCCCCATTCATTTTTAAACTCTTATGCTCCGATATAGGCTTTCCGTACTTCATCGTTAGACAATAATTCTTTTGCGGTCCCTTCAACGACAATTTCCCCATTTTCAAAAACATATCCTTTATCTGCAATGCTAAGAGCAGCATTCGCATTCTGTTCGGCTAGTAGAACGGTTATTCCTTCCCGGTTTATTTCTTCGATGACTTGGAACATCTGTTCAACAATCAAAGGAGCGAGGCCCACAGAAGGTTCATCTAGCATCAAAAGCTTCGGTTTAGACATCAAAGCCCTGCCAATGGCCAGCATCTGTTGTTGTCCACCACTCAGGCTTCCGGCTTCATCATGGAGTTTTTCTTTTAAAATAGGAAATAAATGATAGACATTTTCCAACGAGGACTTGATTTCCATCTTTTTTTTTCGATGTACGTAAGCTCCCATCTTCAAGTTTTCCTGGACAGTCATCTGAGGAAACAGTTTCCGCCCTTCTGCACATTGCACGATTCCAGCTTGGACATTCTTATCCGGAGCCCTACCTCCGATAGCCAGTTCCTCAAAATGAATTTCACCCTGAGCCAGCTTGCTTATGCCGCTGATAGAACGGAATGTCGTGCTTTTACCTGCTCCATTCGCCCCCAATAGAACGACAATTTCTCCCTTTTCCACTTCAATATTCACTTGCTTAATCGCAGTGAAGCTCCCATAACATACAGTAACATCAGTTAACTTAAGCACTAGCACTACCTCCTAAATAGGCTTTAATAACCGCCTCATTCCCCCTGATTTCTTTTGGAGTGCCCTCAGCAATTTTTTCCCCGTAATTCAGGACCATGATATGGTCAGCTAAGTTCATGATCATATGCATCTTGTGCTCGATCAAGCAAATCGTGAAGCCTGACTGATTTAACTCCTTGATCAGTTCTGTAAGCCCTTCTGTTTCATCAGGGTTTATGCCGGCAGCCGGTTCATCAAGAAAGATGATTTCCGGATCCGTCGCAAGGGCAAGGGCAATCGCCGTCCTCTTCTTTTCCTCTTGAGAAATACTCGAGACCATCTTATTTGCCGCATCCATTAAGCCGACAATTCTCAAAACTTCCATCGCTTTATCACGACAGGTCTTTTCCTCCCGTTTTAACCTCTTCGTCCTTAGGATAGCATCTACCAAATTCGATTTAGTGCGAAGCCTATGTCCGACAATCACGTTATCCAAGATGGTGGATTGTTCAAAAAGACTAGTCGTTTGGAATGTTCTTGCTATGCCAAGTCCCGCTATTTCATTGGCAGGAAGCTTCGTGATGTCTTTCCCTTTGAAGAGGACTGCTCCAGAACTTGGACGATGGAAGCCGCTGATCAAGTTGAAAAACGTAGACTTCCCGGCTCCATTAGGCCCGATAATCGCATTGATCTTTCCTTTTTCAATGGTGAAATCCACATTTTTTACAGCTGCCAATCCCCCGAAACTCTTTGTTAAATTCTTCGTTTCGATAAACATCTTCATCCCTCCTCCGCATTAACCGGAACGTCCTTACTCATAATCAGTTGTTTCTTATCTCTTCGTTTAATTTTCCAATCAAAGAATGCACCCGAAATACCGCGTGGATAGAAAATGATGATCAACGTAAGTAAAGGTCCAAAGATCAACATTCGATACTCTTGGAGAAATTGTAGATTCTGGGATAGTATGACGAGAAGCAAAGTTCCAACCAAAGGTCCCGATAGAGTTCCTATTCCGCCGACCAGTAGATACATCAACAAGTCGAACATTATGGCCGTAGACCCGATATCCGGTCCGATAAACCGCACGAATGAAGCATATAAGGCACCTGCCAAGCCTGCAAAAAATGTAGAAAGAACAAATGCGGTCAACTTATTCTTCATCGTGGATATGCCTATCGTTTGGGCAAGTTCCTCACTATTCCTGATGGCCATATAGGTTCTCCCTGTCAACGAATGAACAATACGATACATGACCAAAATGACGCCAAGTAGGAAAATGAGCACCAAATAATATTGTGAAGCGGCCGTCTCGAAAGTGATGGGTCCGATATTTCCAGGGGCCGGAATCCCAATCAAGCCTCTAACTCCTTCTGTAAGACCTTCCCATTTATCGATGACCAGGTAGATGATATATCCGACGCATAAAGTATAAATTGCGAAAAAGTGTTCTTTTGTTCTCAATGCTATTAAGCCGACCAAAAAACCAATCGCCCCTGAAATTAGGCAAGACAAGACCAGTGCCAACCAAAAGTTCATTCCCGCTTTTACCGTCAATAACCCCAATGAGTACGCCCCAATGGCAAAGTATCCAGCATGGGCAAGCGAAAGATAGCCCGTATAGCCCGCTAACAGATTAATTCCATATACCGCGATTGCCCAGATGAAAGACAACGTTAACATATGAACGTAATAGTCATTCTGCGCGATGATTGGAAATAAAAAGGCCAGGATGATCAAAATTAAGATGACATTTCGTTTTGATAAGATATTCAAACTACCTCTCCCCCTTTGCGAAAAGACCCGTCGGTTTGACCGTTAAGATGACTACTAAAAGGAAGAAGGCTATGATATCCTTATAATCATTGGATATATAGGTTGCGCCAAGGCTTTCACTGAATCCAAGAATATATCCACCAACGATTGCACCTGGAACGCTTCCCATCCCTCCTAGGATGATAATCACGAAAGCCTTTAATATCACTAAATGACCCATGCCTGGAAAAACTAGATTGATGGGAGATGCAAGGGAGGAAGCAATGGCGGCTAGCCCCCCAGAAATCATGAAGGTCAGCATGGCAACTTTATTGATGTTAATCCCGACTAGCGAAGCCCCTTCACGACTTTGGGACATCGCGATGATCGTGGAACCTGTATACGTCTTCTTTAAGAACAGATAGAGAACCGACATGACCACGATTGCCGCCACAATAATCAACAAACGTTGCATCGTGAACGTCAAGCCCATGATATTGACTACTTGTCCATAAGGAGATTGCATGGTTTGAAAATCAGCTCCCCAGACAAATTGTGCAAAGGCTTCAAGAAAAAGTAAAATTCCAATGGCTGCAATTTTATCATGCAACGGTGGAGCATCCCTTAACAAACGGAATACGAATCGTTCCAATAAAACCCCAAGAAGGCCCACGACAATGACGGACACGAACATAGCAATCCAGTAATTCAGCCCAGATAACGTCATCATCGACAACGTGACATACCCTCCTATCATATAGAGAGCACCATGGGCAAAGTTAGGGATATGAAGAATCCCATAAACTAATGTCAACCCAAGGGCAACTAGGCTATATACGCTTCCGATCGTTAAACCATTAAACAATTGCTGAACTAAAATCTCCATTTCCTGCCTCCCTTATCCCAATGAATTGTTCGTAGGTAATCCTTTACTTTAATACAACACCCCTAACCATAAGGAACTCTTCTCCATAACCCTATCGAATTGTTAAATGCCAACTTTTTGTTAGCGCTTTCATTACTTCATCGCTTAATCTAGTGAAAGGCTACCCGCTTCTTCTGTAACCTCGTTTCTTCCCATTTTCCCATAATTTTTATCTACCTTTTTAGTTGTCTGCGTCCCATTTTATGATTTCATGAATACTATCTTCATATCTGTCACCTGAATACCTCTGTGCAATCGTCGGAAACGTTCCACAGTCACCTCACATTCCCCATAGATCATTTGTAAAGCATTTCCTTAATAACAATGCAAGTACTATGCCATCATGAAAAAGCCATACTAAGTCACTTTACGAAATAAGTATGATTCACTTTTGATTCAAATAATTGAATCCACATGGCATGACCATCATTCACTTTTGACTGAATGAACCACTTTTGAATTAGAATGGATTGTCTTTGCAAAAATAGATTTTATCCAGATGACTACTAGGGAAGAAATGAAAAGGGGCATTCCCCTTACGGAAATCCCCCTTTGCTTACCTATTCTTTTCACTGACTCTCAAGCCATATTTTTTTAGTTTCCTGACAACCGTAGCCTGGCTTGAATCAAGAGCTTCAGCAATTTCATATGTGGTCTGATAAGTTTGCGCTGCTTTTGTCAATATTTCTTTTTCAGCTCCCTCCACCGCTTCCTTTAGAGACTGAGAATCACGAGAGTTGGTTTGGCTCATGTTTTCTTGCTGATATTCTACAGGCAAGTCGCTTACCGAGATGACGGAACCATTCGTTAACACGACCAGTCTTTCCACTATATTAATCAGTTCTCGGACATTTCCCGGCCAATCATAATGAAAAAAATAATCTTTTAACGCTGAATCTAACTTTTTGGTCAATTTATATTGGTTGTTGGCCTTGGTTAAAAATAAATCAGACAATGCGAGGATATCTTCTCTTCTTTCCCTAAGAGGTGGAATCACAATGGGGATGACATTCAGGCGATAATATAAATCTTCGCGAAATTCTCCCGCTTTGACCATATCCAATAGATTTCGATTTGTGGCCGCGATAATACGAACATCGATTTTCTTCGGTTTCGTTCCTCCGATTCTTTGTATTTCCCTTTCCTGAAGAACACGAAGTAATTTTACCTGAAGCTGAAGTGGGAGTTCACCGACTTCATCCAAAAATAATATTCCGTTATCAGCTATTTCGAACATCCCCGGTTTCCCCTTGTGATTAGCCCCGGTAAACGCTCCCCCCTCATAGCCAAACAGTTCAGACTCCAATAAATCGGCAGGAATCGCCCCACAGTTTATCTTAACGAAATCCCCTTTTTTTGAACGGATGCTCCCGTTAAAGATATTGCGGGCCAATACGTCCTTTCCCACACCCGTTTCCCCTAATATAAGGACTGTCGCGTCAATGTCTGAAATCCTTTCAGCAATTTCGTAAATCTTCCTCATCTTTTCACTAACAAAAACGACTCCATCTTGATTTGTAATCTTTCTTAGCTTTTCGATTTCCTGCTTATACTGATTGTTCAATTCATTCACTTTCGTCAATTCATGCATCAGTTCATTCAAATCGGATAAATCACGTATATTCGTAACGATCTGTTCAATCTCCCCTTCACCATTAAACACCGGGCTTCCCGTGATCAGCGTCTCTTTTCCGGCGAAGTTATCCTGTACGACTGATACAGTCCTCCTCTGCTTTACCACTTTATGTGTAACCGAGGCATTCAGTATTCCACGCTTAATCAACTGATTTACTGATTTGCCGATATAATACTCTTTAGGAATCCCCGTAATTCTCTCAATAGCCGGGTTTGTATATATTGTCACTCCATCAGGATCGGTGATATAAATGCCATCATAGGAATTCTCAATGATGGCATCCAATGCGCGGTTCATTTTTTTGGTTTCCCCGAATTCTTCCATTACATCATCGACATATGAAGTTTGACCCCCTACATATAAATGCTCGCCTTTTTCCAATTGCATCACTGAGATAAATACATATCGATTGGTGCCATGGTATGCTGTTGCCAGCCTATTATTATCAAAAAATATCCATCTATCAAATAAATCTGAAAGGGTATTTCTATTCTGCATCTGTTCCTTAAAATATTGGCTCCATTCTTTAATCTTGCCTTCATCATCAAGGATAATGGCAGGAAATGGCCATTCTTTGATCCATTTGATCTGGGAATCCTGTTTCAGTTGATTCAATACATTCACCACCGCAAAAGAATTCTTTCTAATTCAATTCTCGATATCTTTCGAATCCCCTTTAATAATGTCGAAATTCCAATAAAAAATAGTGATGAAATAACTTCATCACTACCTATCATTCAATATACTTTGAATATGACCTCCCCACTGATTGTTTCCTTGCCTACTTGATTGACGGCAACTACAACAAAATGGTACGTATCTTCCTTTTTCTCTTTTAAATAGGCTTGAAGCGTGATGACATCATCTAGAAAAACCATACTCTTGAATCGTATTTTATACTCTTCAATAAATCCGATGTCATAAGAATCACTGAATAACTTTGCAAGGTTTCCCATCGTCCACATTCCATGGGCAATGATTCCAGGTAGACCGGCCTTTTTAGCTTCTTCATCAATGGTATGAATGGGATTGAAGTCACCGGAAGCACCAGCGTATTTAATGAGATCTAGGCGTGAAACAGGATTCAACTTTATCGATTGTACAGAATCTCCAGGATTCAATTCTTTTAACAAACTCATCGGCTCCCCACCGACTTTCTTACCGTATCATTGATGATGACCAATTGATCGGCAGTAAATACTATCTCACCATTTGCATCGGTTCCATAATTTTTTAATGCTAGAAACCCCAAATCCCCCTGTTTTCCACTCTTCTCATAATAATCCTTCACTTCTGTATAACACGTGATTTCTTCCCCTACCAGAAGGGGCCGCTTATAATGATAAATCTGCTCGCCGTGAATTAACCCTTTAGCAGGGAGGTTCAACCCTTCAATCACTCCATAATCAAAGACCCGTGGGAATGTAGGAGGGGCAATATTCGTGCCGTACCTTGATTGTTTTCCTATCTCTTCATCAATGAAAATAGGATGCAAGTCACCGATTGCTTCCGCGAATTTTTTCACGGCCCCACGTTCGACTGAATTTTTGACCGGTTTGGAACATTTTTCGATACAATCTTTAAACATATCATCCCCACCTAATCAGTTAATTTTTTGGACCACCTGCAACGTAAAGAACTTGACCATTAACAAAGGAAGAAGCTTCATCAGCAAAAAAAGCAACAGCATTTGCGATATCACTTGGCTTCCCGCTTCTAGCAACTGGAATCTTCTTCACACTTCCCTCAACGAACTGCTCAAAACTGACCCCCACACGACGTGCAGTTTCTTTCGTCATCTCCGTTTCAATGAATCCAGGGGCTACCGAATTAGCTGTGATTCCATATTTACCGAGCTCAATCGCTAAAGTTTTCGTTAACCCTTGCAGCCCCGCCTTTGCAGCTGCATAATTCGATTGTCCTCGATTGCCGAGAGCCGAAGTGGACGAAATATTGATGATTCTTCCATATTTTCTTTCAACCATGTATTTCTGAGCAGCACGGACTGAATTGAACGTACCCTTCAAATGTACATCCATGACTGTCTGCCAATCCGAATCGGTCATTTTGAATATTAGGTTATCGCGAATGACCCCCGCGTTATTGACAAGGATATCAAGCGAACCGAATGTTTCCGCTATTTCCTTGACAGCAGTTTCCACCTCTTCTGCCTCGACTACATTTGCCACTTTTGTATAAATGGTATAGCCTTGGTCACGTAGTTCATTTCCCGCTACATTCAGGACTTCTTCATTAATATCGATGATTCCTACCTTTGCTCCTTCACTTGCTAGTAGTTCAACGATTGCCCTTCCAATCCCCCTGCTTCCACCAGTTACTAATGCTGTTTTTCCTGAAAATCTTCCTGTCATGTTTGTTCCTCCTCATCTATTATAAAAATTGTCCTAGTTTAACATGTCCTTTAATTAAGTTCCTTGAAATGATCATACGCTGAATTTCATCTGTACCATCGTATATTCTCCAGAGCCTTGCTTCACGGTACCAACGCTCAATAGGCAGTTCTTTTGTATAACCCATGCCACCATGGATTTGCAAAACACGATCGACGACTCGATTCCCCATATTCGAGCCATAAAGTTTAGCCATCGAGGCTAGATGACGATTGTCTTCTCCATTATCAAGTGTGAAAGCTGCATTTAAGACTAACCACCTTGCCGCTTCAATTTCAACAGCAGAGTCTGCAACCTGCCATTGAATGGCCTGACGTTCCGCAATAGGCTTCCCGAAAGTTACCCGCTCCTTTGCATAGTCGATGGCCATTTGGAGTAATCGTTCAGCTGAACCCACTGCCCTTGCCCCAACAATCCATCTTGCAAAACCTATCCACTCGAGACCCAATTTGTAGCCGCCATGTATCTCCCCTAATATATTCTCCTCAGGTACCCGTACATTGTCGAACACTAAACCGGCAGGTCCCCATTCGCCCATCGTATTGATATATTCTGATTTCCATCCCATGTCCCGATCCACGATGAAACAGGTGACGCCTTCCGTCCCCGTTGCCTGGTGACGTTCTTTGTCCGTAACCGCAATGACCATGACAAAATCTGCATCATTTCCACCGGTGATGAACGTTTTTTCGCCATTCAGCACCCACTCGTCTCCATCCTTAATGGCCGTCATTTTTATGTTGCGTGTATCGGATCCAGCCCCTGGTTCCGTCATCGCAAAACAAGACTTCTTCTCCCCATTGATTGTTGGAATCAGATATTTCTTCTTCTGTTCTTCATTTCCATAATACAGAATATTATCAGCTGATCCACCGAAACTGAAAGGAACGAATGTCTTCGAAACTTCCATCAGCACGATGGCCATCATCATTTGCCCTAAATCAGCCCCACCATATTCTTCAGGTGTATTAATTCCCCAAAACCCCGCCTTTTTTGCTTTTTCCTGTAATTCCTGTAATGTCTCTGCAGGTAAACTGGGCTTTCCGGCTATTTCATTCCGGAGCACTTCATTTTCCAGTGGAATCAGTTCATTTTCGACAAACTTACGAATCGTTTTTTGCACCATTCTTTGTTCATCCGATAAACGTAAATCCATTACAATCCCTCCAGCTTCCATTAAAATTATTTTGAATACGCTTTCTTCAATTGCCCTGTAATGATGTTTTTCTGGATTTCCGACGTACCTTCATAAATTCTAGTAATTCTTGCATCCCGAAAGAAACGTTCGATAGGAAAATCCTTAATATATCCGAGTCCTCCATGAATCTGGACCGCTTTATCAGCCACCCGATTATATACTTCCGAACCGAAAAGCTTCAGCATGGCCGCTTCCTTAATGATTTTCTCTCCCTGATCGACCATCCAGGCCACTCTATAGGTAAAAGAACGAAGTGCCTCTATTTCCATTGCCATCTCAGCTATCATATGGGATACAGCCTGGTGTTCAATAATCGGTACATCAAATTGTTCCCGTTCCATTGCATAATGAATGGATAAATCCAATAAGTACTGACATGAACCTAAATTGCGTGCTGCGAGTCCTGCTCGACCGTTTGCCAGGATTTTAAGGGCATTGACGTATCCTTGGCCAACTTCCCCCAGTACATTATCCAAAGGAACCTCGCAATTTTCAAAAATCAGTTCTGCAGAGTGGGAACCTCGTAGCCCCATTTTCCTTTCCATGCTACCTACTTGGAATCCTGGGAATCCCTTTTCTACGATGAATGAAGTGATTCCTTTTGCTCCTTTTTCCTTATCCGTAACAGCCATGACGGTGAAAATATCTGCCACATCCGCATTCGTTATATAGTGCTTTGTTCCATTCAGGATATATCTATCACCTGATTTTACCGCGGTCATTTTTAAATTTGTGGCATGTGATCCTGCAGCTGGTTCCGTTAAAGCAAATGCTCCGATTCGATTTCCACTTGCCATGTCAGAAAGATACTTTTGCTTTTGCTCTTCATTCCCCATCTCCACAATACCGACTGTTCCGATACCGGTATGGGCTCCTATCAACGTCGTATACCCATTATGTGTTTTTCCTATTTCCTCATATAAGGCACATTTTTCGACCATACCGATACCTAGTCCATCATACCTCTCAGGGATACTAAGACCGAATAAGCCCATTTCTTTAGATAATTGAATGAGAGAATCAGGGATACGGTCTTCCTCTTCAATCTGCATGGCAAATGGTTCGATTTCGTCTTGAATAAATTGCCGGATATTTTCTTTCAAAAGTAGAGTCTCTGCATCAAAGCGAAAGTCCATGCCGTTAGCCCCCCTTTTTTCAAAATTGGTTTCTGCCGATCGAACCTTTTTCACATGAGTTGTTTCTTAACTTAAAGCACTATGTATAGGCTTTTGTTTAAATGAACCGCAGTTTAATAGAAATACGAGTCGAAGATTAAAAAATATGTCTTTTTGACGAGCATGTAGGAAGGTCATTTCAATTTTTAAAGATTAGAATTCTTGTTATAAGATCTATCCATTTTTGCTCCCTTTCCTAATTCACAAAAATCAAGAAGATACAATTATCATATGCAAGTAATGTGCCAAATTAAAAACGCTACCAGGCTAGCAATCTGGTTTCATTAAAATTCAAATTTGAATTAATCATCCAATTATTGAGATTTTCTCATGGACACTACAACGATTTAATTTTGACTTAATCATTCACTTTTGAATTAAGAACATATTAAGTAGTTAGGGAGTAAAGAAGGCATCGGGGTAAATGTAAATGGTGTTATTTGACTACACGGACAGTAAGGGACGAATGAGCCTAGATTTGAACACAGACCAACCATAGAAATACAGAAAAGGGATGCTGACCAAGTCAGCATCCCTACTATAAAATGAATGGATGTTACGAATCTTTTACAGATTCATCTTCTAATGAAATTTTCCATAATTCTTTTGCTTTTCCGCTTTCCGTTTCGTCAAAAATAAAGGAACCATTTGTGTAGCGATCATGATTTTTCAATGATGATGCATGAACGGTTTCAATTTTGCCTTTTTCAGAAAGAATGAACAAACTATCGGTTTTATTGACTGTATCAAATCCAATGACACGATGAGGATTTGATTTAAGTTCCCTTAATACGACAACCCCACGTTTAGCACGGCTTGTTTTTTCGAACTCCGTCAATTTCATTTTCTTGATGGCCCCGCGTTGTGTGACGATCAAAATGGATTCCTTACTATCCTTGGCTAATATCTTACCGCCAATGACATAATCATCTTCTTTTAAATTGATTCCCTTCACACCAGCAGCACGGATGCCTACAACACTCACTTCTTCTTCATCAAACCATAAGCCATAACCATTGTGGGTGACTATGAATAGATCAGCCTTGCCATCGGTGTGGTGAACATCAACCAATTCATCATCACCCTTTAAATTGATGCCTACTAGGGTTTTGGAATGACGCTGTGCTTTATAGGAAGCTAGTTCGGTCTTTTTGACCATGCCATTTTTCGTTATGAACAGTAAAAACTCTGGTTGATTGAAATCTTTTATTGGAATGGCCTTAATGATTTGCTCATCCCGATCTATTGGGATGATATTCGCGATATGTTGGCCCGTTTCTTTCCAACGAATATCTGGAAGCTGATGGACTGGACAATATAGGAAATTACCTTTGGAAGTGAACAACAGCAGTACGTCTGTCGTATTCATTTCCAGTTTCTGAAGCATGCGGTCTGAATCCTTCATGCCAAAATCAAGCCCACCGGATGCCGAATAAGATCGTAGCGATGTACGCTTGACATAGCCCTCTTTCGTTACAGTGACCATAACGTCCTCACTTGCTATCAAGACTTCAAGATTGATCTTGATTTCTTCAATCTCATTCTCGATTTTCGAACGTCGGCCGTCATCAAACCCTTTTTTAATAAATCGTAATTCTTTTTTAATGACTTGAAGTAGAACCTTCTCACTACCAAGTATTTTAGTCAATTCCTCAATCTTACTGTTTAACTCTGCTGCTTCAGCTTTTAGAGCTGTAATGTCCGTGTTGGTCAAACGGTAGAGCTGTAAAGATACAATGGCTTCGGACTGAGCTTCGGTAAAGGTAAACTTGGCAATCAGGTTATCTTTAGCATCTCTTTTATCCTTAGAACCTCGGATGACAGCGATGACTTCATCTAAAATGGATAGAGCCTTTATTAAGCCGTCTACAATATGTGCCCTATCGTGTGCTTTTTGAAGTTCAAAACGAGATCGGTTAATTATAACCTCTTTACGATGGTCAATATATGCATCAAGCATTTTAGGCAGGCTCATCAATGTCGGCCGTTTTTTATAAATCGCCACCATATTAAAATTATAAGAAACCTGGAGATCGGAATTTTTATATAAATAATGCAAGACACCATTTGCATCTGCTTCTTTTCTCAATTCAATTACGATTCGAAGTCCCGTACGGTCGGTTTCATCACGAACCTCCGCAATTCCTTCAACTTTACGATCAAGCCGGAACTCATCTATTTTCTTTACAAGATTCGCTTTATTGACTTCATAAGGGATTTCCGTAACGACAATTTGTTGCTTTCCTCCACGTATCGTTTCCACATCAGCCAAGCCACGGACGATGATTTTACCTTTGCCGGTTTCATAGGCTTTACGAATGCCTTCGATTCCCTGAATGATACCGCCTGTTGGGAAATCGGGACCTTTGATAACTGTCATCAAATCCGCGACTGTCGCTTTCGGGTTATCGATCCTCATAATGGCTGCATCAATGACTTCGCCTAATTGATGTGGAGGAATCTCCGTTGCATAACCAGCAGATATACCTGTCGAACCGTTTACGAGCAGGTTCGGGAACATAGCCGGTAATACGATAGGTTCTTCGGATGTATCGTCAAAATTGGAGACAAAATCAACAGTCCGCTTGTCTATATCACGTAACATCTCGGAGGCAATGGCTGAAAGCCTTGCTTCCGTATAACGCATTGCAGCTGGTGGGTCACCATCGATACTACCGTTGTTTCCATGCATCTGAACCATGACCTTCCGCAACTTCCAATCCTGACTCATCCGTACCATGGCCTCATAAACTGAGGAATCACCGTGTGGGTGATAGTTACCAATAACATTACCGACCGTTTTGGCAGATTTTCTAAACCCTTTTTCCTGGGTATTCCCTTCTACAAACATGGCATATAAAATCCGGCGCTGAACCGGTTTTAATCCATCTCTTGCATCTGGTAATGCACGATCCTGAATAATATATTTACTATAACGCCCGAAGCGATCTCCAATAACCTCTTCTAGCGGTAAATCACGAAATGACTCTTCAAATACCATCGTTATTGACCTCCTCTTCAATCGACATATTTTCATTATCTAAAATATTCGATTCCTCTTCGAGACCAAAAGCAACATTGGCTTCAATCCATTTACGGCGCGGCTCTACTTTGTCACCCATTAACGTTGTTACACGTCTTTCAGCACGTGCCCCGTCATCGATTTTGACGCGAATCAATGTTCTTGTTTCCGGATTCATGGTCGTATCCCATAGCTGATCGGCATTCATCTCACCAAGACCCTTATAGCGCTGGATCATATAGCCTCTGCCTATTTTATCAATTGCACCCTGAAGTTCATCATCGCTCCAGGCATATTCTATAATCTCTTTCTTTCCCGTGCCTTTACTCACTTTATATAATGGCGGCAAGGCGATAAATACCTTTCCTGCCTCTATTAATGGCTTCATATAACGATAAAAGAATGTAAGCAGTAATACTTGAATATGTGCTCCATCCGTATCGGCATCAGTCATGATGATGACTTTATCATAATTGGTATCAGGGGTATTGAATTCCGCCCCCACTCCTGCACCTATGGCATGAATAATCGTGTTTATTTCTTCATTTTTGAAAATATCGGCAAGCTTAGCCTTTTCGGTATTGATGACTTTACCCCTTAGCGGTAGCACCGCTTGAAAACGTCGATCCCGACCTTGCTTGGCAGATCCTCCTGCAGAGTCCCCTTCAACAAGATATAATTCATTTCGCTCGGGATTTTTCGATTGGGCTGGCGTCAATTTCCCCGAAAGATTACCATCGGATTTTTTCCGTTTCTTTCCGCTTCTAGCATCTTCCCGAGCTTTTCGGGCCGCTTCACGAGCTTGGAAAGCTTTGATGGACTTTTTCACTAATAGTGTGGTAGTCGTCGGATCTTCTTCAAAAAAGTATGCTAAATGCTCTGAAACGATTGAATCGACAGCAGACCGCGCTTCACTGGTACCCAGCTTGCTTTTAGTCTGACCTTCAAATTGCAGGAGCTCTTCCGGAATGCGGACAGAAATAATTGAAGATAATCCTTCTCGTATATCCGATCCTTCAAGATTTTTATCTTTTTCCTTTAATAACCCCATCTTTCTGGCGTAATCATTAAATGAACGTGTCATCGCTGTCTTAGCCCCAATTTCATGGGTCCCGCCATCTTTCGTGCGGACATTATTGACAAAGCTTAGGATGTTTTCTGAATATCCATCATTAAATTGAAAAGCCAGGTCGACCTCAATTCCATTCTGTTCCCCTTCTAAACTGACAACATTATGGAGCGTCTCTTTTTCCTCATTTAAATATTCTACAAAAGCTTCTATCCCAGTTTCATAATGGAATATTTCATGCTCATTTTTCCGTTCATCTATCAACTCTATTTTCATGCCCTTTAAAAGAAAAGCAGACTCACGAAGTCTTTCAGAGAGCGTATCATAATTAAATGTGGTAACCGAAAATATTTTAGGATCCGGCTTAAAATGAATTCTTGTCCCGGATTGATTGGTTTTGCCGATTTTCTCCAAGGTGGTTTCCGGTTTACCCCCGTTGAAGAAACGTTGTTCATAAATGAACCCGTCTCTTTTAATCGTGACGACAAGCCATTCAGACAATGCATTCACAACTGATGCACCAACCCCGTGCAGACCGCCACTTGTTTTATATCCACCTTGTCCGAACTTACCTCCGGCATGAAGAATCGTCAAAATGACTTCAGGTGTAGGTTTCCCCGTTTTATGCATACCTGTAGGCATCCCCCGACCCTTATCCGTTACACTTACACTATTATCTTTATGTATTTTCACACTAATGTGGTCTCCATAACCGGCCAAAACCTCATCTACGGAGTTATCCACAATCTCATACACTAAATGATGAAGTCCACGTGCATCCGTACTGCCGATATACATACCGGGACGTTTTCTGACCGCTTCGAGTCCTTCCAGTACCTGAATTGCATCATCATTGTACTCGATTGTCTTTACTTTCTTTGCCACAGAAATTCCCCTTTCCTTACTAAACACAATTTCCGGGCCAAATCATACTGCAATGAAATGACTCTTAACCTTAAACCAAATAATTTATATGTTCGTTATCTTTACATAAAGTATAATGGTTTCGAACAAAAAGAACAAGTGTTCTATTTTTTTCGTCCCTTTATTAAACGTTAATATTCTTGATCGGAATTTATCATGTTCGTTTTATTGTAAAATCTATCTGATCCACCGTTCTAATTGTAGCCGTAAATTTTCATTTGGCAAATAGCGTTTTACTATTTCTCTTAAATTTTATATGTAGTTTAATTGCGATAACTATGTTTCGTTTTCAATTCAAGCTATGTTTTTCAAAAAATTTAATTCCCCACTTATAAAAAAAAGAGCGGAAAAATCCGCTCTTTACTTTATTTTGTAAGAGCGTGTTCAACTTTTATACATCGATTCATAATAACAGTATAGCCTTTTTCTTTTAGAAAATTATATGCCTCTTCGTTTTCAACCCCTAGTTGTGCCCAAAAGATATCCGCATCAATTTCTGCGAATTCTTTTGCAATCTCCGGTAGGTATTCAGAGCGGCGAAAAACATTGACGATATCGACATGTCCAACAATATCTTTTAGTGATGCAACCGCCTTAACCCCCATCACTTCGGATACGGCAGGATTGACCGGAATGATTTCATATCCATTATCCTGCATAGCTTTTGAAACCATATATGAAGTTCGATCAGGATTATTCGATAGTCCTACCACAGCAATCCGTTTCGATTTTTTTAACATCTTGCCCATTTCTTCCCTACTAGGATTTTCAATCACTTTTATCAGTCCCCTTTAATATAAAATACAATACTAACGAATAGTTTTGCCTCATTAAGAATATTTTACAAAGAAAAGCAGTTTAATACCATTATTAAGAAAACCATTATACAAAAATTCATTCTTACCGAACAGATATTTCGTCGATTAATTTCATTTCAGACATAAAGGAATGGTTATCCCGATACTTGGATGGAAGTACATGTTACATTTCTTATATTAACGATAAACCCTTCTTATAAACCATTCAAATCATAGAATTCGAAGATATATCAAAAAAATTCATAAGGATTTTTCCAGACAGCCATGCCATTTTATCATGAAAATGTTACAATAAGATAAACTTATCAGGTATTTGAGGCTGATTTGGTCCTTCTATCACTTTCAGCCTGTTCATGCACGATAAAATATGAATATTCTTCTTTAAGAAAGGGTTATCGAATGCTTACAATCATCATTATTCTGGCTGCCTACTTAATCGGATCGATTCCATCAGGTTTGATAATCGGAAAAACCTTTTACAACATTGATATTCGGGAGCATGGCAGTAAAAACTTAGGTGGCACGAACACCTTCAGAACGCTTGGTGTCAAGGCTGGGCTGACCGTAACGATCATGGACATACTTAAAGGTACATTAGCCACGCTCCTCCCATTCTTCCTAGGTGCGGATATGCCTGAATTACTAGCTGGAATTTGTGCAGTAATCGGTCATATGTTCCCCATCTTTGCGAATTTCCGGGGTGGAAAAGCAGTTGCAACATCAGCTGGTGTCATACTGGCTTATGAACCTTTATTTTTCCTTTTTGCCGTTCTCATATTTTTTATATCCTTATACATAACCAAATATGTATCACTATCATCAATGATTGCTTGCCTACTGGCCCTCATATACAGCCTAGTATTCCATTTCGGCGACTGGGCTCTTATCATCGTGATCGGTATACTGACCGTTTTCATTTTTTACCGTCATCGTGCCAATATTAAACGAATTATCGATAAGACGGAACCGAAAGTGAAATGGCTATAATTCAGCAAGAGAAAAAGCCCATTAGATGGGCTTTTCATCACTTTTTTACCATTAAATATTGAATAGAAGATTAGGAGAGAAACCGTGAAACCTTTACAAATCTCATCAGATACCGCAATAAAGCTTTCTGAGACACTTAACCTACCTTTAGAGCAAATTATGCATATGCCTACACCCATCTTGTTAAAGAAACTAGCTGAGGCCGAAGAAAAAGAAAACAAAAAATAGCATGATCCGCAGGTACGATTTAGGCATGTTTTCTTTTTGCATGGAAAGCATGCCATCTTTATCAATATCCATTACATAATTCGATTCCGAAAAATACATCCCTATAAAAACACCGTTTCTTCATCTCTCACTTCTTCGTACCCTTAACTCCCATGTGTGATGTTAGGAATTCTTCATTACCCCTACTTTTATATTCATCTACATATGTACAGGAAAATTCATTTTAGTGCATGATTCATAAATAAAAAATGCTCTTTTATTTAGTAAGTAGTAGCGGATAATTATCAGGTAAGGATTTTTTTTCAAAGGAAAGTAGTCGTTCATTTTCATATGTCAAAGCAAATTCGTATAAAGACTGCTCAAATAAAGTTTCATTTAAATAATGTTTAATATTCGACACAGCTTCATCAGTCTTCATGACCCACTCGTAGGGCTTCCAGGCAAGTTCACCTTCATCACAAGCTATGAGTTCTCCACCTGTGTCTTCGGCCCGATAAACGTACATTCCACTCGTCTCGTTCCATGTTACGATACCACGGAAACACAGATTATTCACTTTCAGCCCTGTTTCTTCGATTATTTCTCGAGCCATCGAGTCATTGACGGTCTCTCCTTCCTCGATTTTTCCACCAACGCCATTCCATTTATGTTTATTAGGTTCATTATTACGCAAAAGCATAAGAATTTCGACCCTGCCTGATCTTACTCGGGTAATAAAACAAATCGTATAGGGTATATTCATTCTTGATTTTCCTCCACAACATACTTTATTCGCATCTTTACTGCATTTATCTTATAATGAACATGTTCAATTAAAGGGAGGAGGTTCACTTTTTGAAACTACAAATTTCCGACCGGGCTGCCAAATGGTATATCGATGAGTTAGAATTGCCTGAAGGGGCTTATCTGCGCTTTCATGCACGATACGGAGGGGTAAGTACTGTCCAAAGCGGATTTTCATTGGGCATCATTCAGGAAGAACCTGAAGCCATAGCAGCTTCAGATACAATGAGATCAATCACCTTTTATGTAGAAGAAAAAGATACATGGTTTTTCGATGGACATGATTTATTAATCACTTTCAATGAGAAATCCGCTGAACCTGAATTCGTATACAAAAAAGGAGCTTGACCATGCAGCAGGGAACCCTGCTGCTGTCAGTTTCCCTTGTTTCGCCTTTTACTTGACTAATCTTTCTTTGATATCCTCAGCTTTAAGAATGTCTCTTTGCCGATCCCCCAACAGGTCAAAGTGGGAATAACCATCCTTCCTGTGATGAATCCATTCTTTTCTCAAACCATATTTTTCTCCCCACTCCGCTAAACGATCCATGTCCTTACATCCGACTTTGGTCACTGTCTTGCAACCAGGAAAACGATCATCAAGCCAATAGTGAGTTAAAAACGCAATTTTTCCTTGGTCGATTTGACGTTTCCAGTTAATAACGTCGACCCGCTTAATCCCGAACGCCATACTGTTCACCTCGGTTATGTACATATATCACTTTTTATTTTTTTCATAGGCTTCATGCCACGCTGGAAATAGCCTTCTGATGGACACAGGTTTAAAGTTTTCCTTTTTTACGCAAACATGCACAGATTGGCCGGTTGCCGCCACTTTATTATCCTGGTTCATGATTTCATATCCATAAACGACACGGAGCCCATCATATTCTTCAATCCATGTCTTGATCAGCACTTTTTCACCGTAACGTACAGGTATTTTGTAAGTAGCCTGTATATCCATCACGGGGGAAAGGATGTTCTCCGCTTCCATATCTGCATAACGGAAACCTAAATCATTAATTAATTTCGTCCTGCCAAGTTCCATCCATACAAAGTAATTAGCATGATACACGACTCCCATTTGGTCCGTTTCAGCATACCGAACCTCTATTTCATTTTCTGCTATCCACATTTTGTTTCCCCACTTTCTTTTCAATCGTACTGTCATCATCTTATCATAATTGCAGAATACCTTTAAAGAATAGCGTCTCCGTTCTTATTCGGTTATTGAAATAGAAAAGGTAGAGAAAGAATAACTCCCTTCTCCACCTAGCCTTTAAAGACATGAATTCTTACTTACTCACCTTTAGTTTGAATGACTTGGGCATGCTTTCCTGAAGTATCTTGCATTTGCTTTCCTTTATTTCCTCCACCTGTTCTCGGTTGTGTACCCAGATGGCTCGGTCTAAAGTGTTGTGAATCTTTTTTTGGGTTACTCATTATAAATCGCCTCCTATTTTTAGAATGGTTTTAAAAATGAAATTCATGAGTTCCAGTTTTTGAGTGGTTTTCCGAGAATTCAAATGTTTTTACCACTGCATGTAAAAAAGAGCCAACAATGAAATATTCATCGCTAGCCCTTCTTTTTCATACCCTTATGCTATTATTCAGCCTTTTGCATATGTTTTTGTTCAAGTCGTTCTTCAAGTCTCTCCATCAGCTTTGTATCCATTAACAATTCCTTTTTATTTTCATTAATCAGTTCTTCAAAAGATCGTTTTCTTTTCTTCATATTTTCACCTTCTTACTATATAGTGTATATTCCATCATTTCCAAATTAACGTAAAATTATGACTATACAGACAGCCTGATATAAAGTCTGAATAATCAGTTATTTTAGTTCGTACCAAACTCATTTCACGCGTCTTCTATACTTTAACCCAAATTGGTGGTGAGTAATCTATTTTTTGTAATGTTTTTTGATTTTTCTAAAAACTTGTGACAAATTAGACACATTTTTTAAACCCTACTAAAAAAACGGAATCTTATTGATCCCGTCATTTCATACTATTGATGTTTTGTTCCATTTCATTAAATTGCATCGCTTTAACCATTTTATTTCGAATAATGCCCTCACTGTCAATAAAGTATGTTGTAGGTATGGCCATAACCTTATATTGATCGTTTACCGGTTGTTTAGCGCTTTGACTGTCCAATGGAATGGTAAATGTTATCCCATTATCATCAATAAATGCCTGCACATCATTTTCTGGATCAATGTTAACAGCCAATATAACGACATCTTCCCCAGCCTGCTTTGAGTATTTCTCCATATCTGGCATTTCTTTTTTACAAGGAGGACACCAAGTTGCCCAGAAATTCAACATCACTTTTTTTCCTTTATAGTCAGATAAATTCACCTGTTTCCCATCCAAAGTTTCTAAGGTGAAATCAGGTGCTTTGGCACCAATTTTCAGCCCCCCCATCGAATTTCCTTCTTCATTTTTATCAGGTTTATCATCCATTGCTTGAACGATTGCCACCGCTATCAGCGATAGTAAGACAACCGAGGCAATAATTTTCTTTAACATGACCCCGTCCCCCTAATTCCGTTACAATAAAAATATTCATTCGCCAAAAGAAATAGTACATATTCCATATCTGTCAGCCTCTTACATCATCTTACCAATAAAATCATGCTCAGAAAAGGTAAAACCGAAGTCCCTTGTTATATTTCATAACTTTGACACAAAAAAAAACGACAAACCTGACAGGCAGGTTTGTCGTCTTCTAAAAGTTAATTAACCTTTAAGTTTGTTACGTAATACCATTTGAAGGATACCACCGTGACGGTAGTAGTCGATTTCGATTTCAGAATCGAAACGAACCAATACATCAAATTCTTTTACGTTGCCAGCTTCATCAGTAGCTGTAACAGTTACCATATCGCGAGGTTTAACTGTTTCGTCGATCTTAACAGCAATCGCTTCTTTACCAGTTAAGCCAAGAGTCTCAGCGTTTTCTCCTTCTTTGAATTGAAGAGGAAGAACACCCATCAATGCAAGGTTAGAACGGTGAATACGCTCGAAGCTTTCAGCGATAACTGTTTTAATGCCTAGAAGGTTCGTACCTTTTGCAGCCCAGTCACGAGAACTTCCCATACCGTAATCTTTACCAGCAATGACAGCAAGACCTGTTCCATCAGCTTTGTATTTCATACATGCATCATAGATAGCCATTACATCGCCTGTAGGCCAGTAAGTAGTGTAACCACCTTCTGTACCTGGAGCAACTTGGTTACGGATACGGATGTTGGCGAATGTTCCACGCATCATCGCTTCGTGGTTACCACGACGAGAACCATAAGAGTTAAAGTCACGTGGTTTCACTCCGTTTTCACGTAAGTAGATACCAGCTGGAGTATCTTTACCGATTGCACCTGCAGGAGAGATATGGTCAGTTGTAACTGAATCACCGAATTTACCAACTACGCGCAATCCAGTAAGTGGGTTAACTGAACCTGGTTCAGGTGATAATCCTTCAAAGAATGGAGGATTTTGAATATATGTTGATTTAGAATCGAAAGCATAGATAGCTTCATTGCTTGTTTCGATATCATTCCAACGTTTGTTATCGTTGAATACAGTTTCGTATTCTTTACGGAATAATTCCGGTGTAACTGTTGATTTAACAGCTGCGTTAACTTCTTCTTGTGATGGCCAGATATCAGCAAGGTAAACATCGTTACCGTCTTTGTCTTTACCAAGAGAATCATTGTTAAGATCGAAGTCCACAGTACCAGCAAGTGCATAGGCAACAACCAATGTTGGAGAAGCAAGGTAGTTTGCTTTCACTAATGGGTGAATACGACCTTCGAAGTTACGGTTACCAGAAAGTACAGATGTTACAAGAAGATCTGCTTCAGCAACTGCTGCTTCGATTTCGTCTGCTAATGGACCTGAGTTACCGATACATGTTGTACATCCGTAACCAACGATGTTGAATCCTAATTGATCCAAGTATGGTTGAAGACCTGCATCACGAAGGTAACCAGTAACAACTTTAGAACCTGGTGCTAATGATGTTTTAACATAATCGGGAACAGTCAAGCCTTTTTCAACCGCTTTTTTAGCAATAAGACCTGCTCCAAGCATTACGTATGGGTTAGAAGTATTTGTACAGCTTGTGATTGCAGCAATAGCGATCGCACCTGTTTTCATAGTAGTTTCTTTGCCATCAGCAAATTTAACTGTTACTTCTTTATCCAATTCAGCATCAGTCATGCCAAAACCTTGGTTACCCATAGGTGCATTGATTGCTTCAAGGAAAGATTTTTTCATTTGAGAAAGTGGAATTAAATCTTGTGGACGTTTAGGTCCTGCAAGGTTTGGCTCAATAGCTGAAAGGTCGATTTCCACAACATCATTGTATGCTGGGTCTTCGTTTTCAGGAGTATAGAACAATCCATTTTCTTTGCAGTATGTTTCAACTACTTTAATTTGTTTTTCATCACGGCCTGTTAAGCGCATGTAATCGATTGCTTCAGCATCAACCGGGAAGAACCCAACTGTAGCACCGTATTCTGGTGCCATGTTAGCGATTGTTGCACGGTCAGCAAGTGGAAGGTATCCAACTCCTGGGCCGTAGAACTCAACGAATTTACCAACTACGCCGTGTGCACGAAGAACTTGAGTAACTTTCAATGCAAGGTCAGTAGCAGTTGTTCCGTTAGGAAGTTGACCAGTAAGTTTTACTCCAACTACTTTTGGAACTGGGAAGTATGAAGGTTGTCCAAGCATACCTGCTTCAGCTTCAATACCACCGACACCCCATCCAAGAACACCGATACCGTTAATCATTGTAGTATGTGAATCTGTACCGAATACAGAGTCAGGGAATACTTCAAAGTCTCCGTTTGGTGTTTCAACAGCATGGACTACGTTCGCAAGGAACTCAAGGTTTACTTGGTGAACGATACCAGTTGCTGGTGGAACAGCACGGTAGTTGTTGAATGATTTTTGAGCCCAGCTTAGGAACTGGTAACGCTCTGCATTACGTTCAAATTCAAGATCCATATTGGCATCAAGAGAATCAGAAGTTCCTGCTTTATCAACTTGTACTGAGTGGTCAATTACAAGGTCAACCGGAATTTCCGGGTTAATTTTATCAGGATCTCCACCAAGTGCAGCGAATGCATTACGTAGAGAAGCTAAATCTACGACTACTGGTACACCAGTGAAATCTTGTAGGATAACGCGTGATGGCTTGAATGGAACATCTATATCTTGTTGCTCGCTTGTTCCCCATTTAGCAAGGTTTGCAACATGTTCTTTTGTAATAACTCTTCCGTCTACTTGGCGAAGTACCGCTTCAAGTAGGACTTTAATGGAATATGGTAGGCGTGATACTTTGCCGTCCCCTGCTTTTTCAATAGCATCTAAGCTGTAGTAGTTGTAGCGTTGTCCTTCAACTTCAAAAGACTTACGCGCTTGATATACGTCATTCTTTGTCATGAATATTACCCCCTATTAAACTGTCAGAACAATTCTGCACATAAAAGTAAAACCTGGTCATTAAAACCATGTTTACAATGGATATAAGTAAAAAAGTTAGTTTGATGAAATTTATCTCTCTTCTCCCACCCTAACTCTTCCTTCTACCTAATAGTAATATAGAATTCAGCATAAGTAAATAACAAGAAAGTTATTGTTTTTGATAAGTTTAGCTTATGTGAAATCCCTTACTTCTTATTAAGATGCCCATAGCACGCCCATTAAAGGCTTCATTATTCTTAGCTTTTCGCAAAAACAAGCTGATAAATTATTCCAACAAAACATATTTGAAGTTAATACATAATCATCGTTCCTTATGACACTCTATGAAATGGAGGTGATCTAATGGCAAAGCAAAAAGCAAATCATGTAATACCGGGAATGAACGCAGCAAAAGCACAAGGCAATGGCGTGGGCTACAATGATGAATTAGGTAATGAACCACCCTTAACCGAGGTACAAAGGCAAAACAATAAAAAGCGCAAGAAGAATCAATAAATAAGAAGGAATCCATAAAAGAGGCTTTTTGAAGGTGCTAATCTTCAAAAAGCCCATTTTATTAGGTAAACGCACATCTAAATCTGGGCCTATAGGATTCCTTTTTCAATAGTCATCTGAATTGACTTCGTTCACGATTTCCTGTATATCCTGTTCATACTGCTTCAATTGTTCACGCTGGTGTTCAGATGCGTTGACTAAAGCAGATTGAATTTGCTGATAAGCTTCATTCACTTCCTGTTTCACATGTTTCAGTTCCGTTCCATAATTCGGTGCCGTCTTTTCAATCGAAGAATAGGCATCATTTACTTGTTTGTAGCTTTGCTGGGCTTCTTGAAAAGATCTCCGCTTATCTTGTTTGTCCTGCATCAAATTCAGCTCCTCAATAAGTTTTCATCTTTAGGATGTACGATGCTTTTATAAATATGCTTGTGAATAACTTTCAACGAACTGATTATCTTAATAAGTAGGAGGGGATTCATATGAGTAAAAATGATGGAAAAGGCATGCAAAAGAATCAAGAAAAAAAATCAGGTCAGCCTGAACCTCTAAGTGGTTCTCACAAAGTAAAGAATAGACAGCACTCTCGACAAAAACATAACAGTAGTCACGATATGTAAATAAAAACGGTGCTGTCACTAGCTGGACTGCACCGTTTTTTTGTTTACTTCACCTTTATTTTATATGCTCCGCTCCCATATTGAATCAGAACATGATAACTCCCCTTTGGTAAAGACAAGCTGAATGAACTAGTACTAGGTTTTTTAACATGATAGTCGGTGTGTACCGTTTTATAGACCTTCCCCTTCGCATTCACTATCAAGATATCTCTTTGTTCTTTGGGTGTATTGTTATAAGTGATTGACACTTTCCTTTTATTCTTCACGGTGAACTTCAAATAATCTTTATCCGTAAATTCTTGTAGGGCACCATAATAGTTTTTACCTGTTTTTATCGTGTTTGCTGTTTTTACTGTATTGTTACTTTCCCTTTCATAATACTCGCTCGCTTTGAACTTAGCTTGCACCTTGTAAGGCTTATCTTTATTTCCGGAGATGACAATATAGTATGTACCCTTCTTTAATCCGATTTCGTTGGTTTCGGTACCATTGGTTGTTTTTGTGTAAT
Organism: Peribacillus sp. NPDC046944; assembly: GCF_050272735.1. NCBI lineage: Bacteria > Bacillati > Bacillota > Bacilli > Caryophanales > Bacillaceae > Peribacillus > Peribacillus sp. NPDC046944. The sequence continues at coordinate 135,971 of NZ_JBNNML010000008.1, read as the reverse complement.
AGTCATCAAGTCGGTTGCCCTCGCTGTCCAAGACTTCAACATACCAACTTCTACTTTTATACGTTTTAACAAAAACTTTCAAATTTCCATTTTTCTTGAGTTTGACTTTGAAAACCTGTTCATAATTAGTAACAGATAGCTGTCCCGTATAGTTTTTGTCAAGACTTATCGTCTTCGCTTTTTTCAAATCCGTCGCTGCTAAAGCAGGTTGCAAACTCGTTAGCGATAGCACAAGGACGGCTAACGCACAAAATATACTTTTCCAATACTTTTTCAATGAAACATCCCCCTTTTCGGGAATAAATTAGATAATATTCCCAAAATTAAAATAACCCATTTTCCCATTTACCACACTAATCTTCTTGTACTATTTTAGTTCTGATCCTTTATCTTTTTAAAAAATACCGGGCCTTTATACCCATTTAAGATGTAATAGAGTTGTTTTCTTCACTAAAAAACCCCCATGAGTAGAAAATCTCATGAGGGTTAGGTTATACAGTAAGGACTTTTTCCAAATGTTTAACTGTCGGTGTCAAGTTTGCAAAGAAATACGCTTCCCTAAGTTTCCTCGATGGTGCGCTGTCTTTCAGATAACCGGCACTCCCATTATGAAGCATATTCGTTTGAACAGCCTTAAGGGTTAGGTAAGCGGTTTTAAGACGAATATCTGCAACCTCTTTCCAGTCAAGTGAATCATTATTGAATAAGGTTAAAATCTTTTCCTGTATGTGTCGCTCTTCTTCTTGCAGTTCATTTGATTGGGTTCTCAAGAATTGATTACAGCCATTCTGCTTTTGACATACCTTTTCAATCGCCATGATAGATGATTGGGTGACGCCCAGGCCGAGAGGAATTTGATAGGCAATAAATGCCGGACGAATTTTTCCCACGAACAAATCGGCATTTTCAGACAACACCCATTCTTTAGGTATAAATACATCATTAAAGGAACATGCATATGTAGAACTCCCATTAATCCCCAGGTAATCCACCTTTTCTTTCAGCTTTAGGCCGTCTAATTTACAAGGAACCACGGCCATTATTCGTTCATTTTCGCTAACACCTGCGATTAATCCAAACCAATGGTTCTCTCCAAGATTGGAAACGGACGCCAATACACCATTAACAATATAGCCACCTTCAGTCGGTTTCGCGCTCAAATTCAGTTTTTCTAGCCCCGCGTAATACTTCATTGGATTGGATAAACCTGTTGCCCCTAGGACTTCACCGTTTTCAAAAGCTGATAATAACCTAGTTTTCATTTCTACATTATCGGTATTTCGGATATAGGTTAAGGCAGCCAAATGACACCAGAGACAAAACGCTGTTGTCATGCATACTTTAGCTGTTTCTTTAACTACATACATTTCATCTAATAAAATTTCTTTTTCCGTTTTATTAGTGGAAGAAAACAGACCGGCCTCACCGAGCTTTTTCAAAAATCCTTCAGCATAAAAAGCCTCAGCATCTATTTTCTTTACGAATGGTCTTAACTCCTTTTCAATTAATTGTTCGATCATAGGTTTTTTATCCACTAAGCATGATTCCATGACCACAACTCCCCTATTTTCATTCCGCCTTTGTATAAAACCTTAAAAGTAATGACTTTAATGATGGTTCTTTTATGTATAGGATCGGACGACTATATTAACCTGTATTTTTTAAATGCTTTGGAAAAACACTTATTCATATTAGTTTAGTCGGTTTAAGGTTATTTTATTATACTGTATATAAAATTGCAACCATCTAATCAAAATTTTCAGATTATAATTTTAAGTAAAAAAGGACACCCAAACTTAAAGTTTAGGCGTCCCTCGTTTCTCAAATAAAAATTATTTAGTTTCTGTATGAATTTCGGTAATGGAAGTAATGGGTGTTTGTACTGCTTCACGAGCACGCTTAATTGCAGCTTCATCAGGTGCATCATAGAAGCAAAGACATTTAGTCATATCTTCACACACATACGTTCTTGAGAATGCCACTTCAGGCACCTCTTGATAATGTACGGAATTCTTTTTCTTTCTTGCCAAGTATTGATCCATCGTAAGATTTTCCGGGATATTCCATTCAACTAAATAATTGACGACTTCATTGTTTTTCTTCACATCTTCTAATTCCTTACCAACTAGGCGAACTTCTTTCACAAGTTCCACAGGAATACTTGAACCTTTTAATGTCTCAGTTGCAGCATTTTGGTCTTCCCCTTCAATAATGAAGAATGAACGGGAGAAATCTTTCGATAGTTGAAGCTCCACTAATGAAGCGTTGCTCTCCTTTAAATCCGCTTGAAGTTTTGACACCTTTTGATCCAGTTCTTCTTTACTTGACACGATATCTTTCAATGATGATTCAATTAAAAATAGTCCCATGATAAAACCCTCGCTTTGTATTTTTTAAGTGGAAATCTTTATAAGGTTATTTTATTATACTTAGTTAAAAAAAGCAACTTTGTTGTTTTTTAACTAACTATGGTAAAATCAAATCAAACATTGGAGGGATACTTATGAAAACTAGGTACGATTTGCCTTGTAATATCGCACAGTCACTTAATATCATCGGTGATCGATGGACCTTATTGGTAGTACATGAAATACTAAACGGGCATACCATGTTTAACGAAATAAAAAAAGCGCTAAATGGAATTTCTTCCAATCTTTTATCAGAACGGTTGAAGTACTTAGAAAAGGAAGGTCTCGTTACAGCAGAACTTTATACGGACCACCCTCCTCGTTACCGTTATACATTGACTAAAAGTGGCGAAGAGTTAGAAGATGTCTTCAATTCACTTATCATTTGGGGAAGCCACCATCTGCAAAAATGCTATAAACAACTAATCGACCCTGTAACAGGCGACGAAGTGAGCATAGGCTATTATTCTAAAAAAACGGGAGAACTAGTTCAGGACATAAAAGTTGTTCCAGTAGAGAAAGAATTTCAAAGGTAAGCACCTATCCATCACCATAAAAAAAGAGAACGTCCTAACACTTGAAAAGTATCAGGACGTTCTCTTTTTATCTTCCCCAAATAGCCAATCTCTCGTTGGCTTAATCCAACCTTTATTTTCCCGCTATACATTCAATTTATCTTTCTTCTACAACACTTAAGTGCTGTATAACACGCTAGACTTCATTTACATAAAAAAAGAATAATAGAACACTTTGAAAGAACCACTTTAAGAAATAACTTCTTTTAGTAGCTTTCTATATTCGAAAGGCGTCATTTGGGTGAATTTTTTAAATTTCTTATAGAAATGAGAAGTATCATAGGAACCGCTTTCGACAATATGCGTTTCTAGATTAAATGTGCCACTATAGATTTCTTGAAGCGTGTATTGGAAATTCAACAGTTCCAAAAAAAGTTTTGGTGGTATCCCGACCTCATTTTGAAAAAGCGTACGCAAATAACGCTCAGAGTACCCTGTATGCGCTTCAAAATCCTTGACGTGTATATTACCTTTCGAACGTATGCTAATGTCCATGCAACATTTCACAATAGCACTATTAGGTGAATGGGAAGTACAGTTACTTAGAAGAAATGATTCGAGTGTGTGTAGTTTTTCCTTTAATGTAGAAATTTCTAGGAGTTGATTATAAAGTACGGAAAAGGAAGGGGCAACCTCAAATAAGGCTAACTGAATATACTGGTTGATTTCTTTCATAGATAATACAAAAGAAAACAATGTCTGGAGTGGAAGTGAACGAATGCCAAAGTATGTCGTGTTTGTTTTAAAGCTATAGGCCTGCCTTATTTTGGGACTTGGAATCAAGAAACAATCGCCCTGATCCCCCTCCATATTAAAGATAATATCGACACACCCATCAGGTATTCCGGGTAATAAAACGGTTGGTTCTACATTTGATGACACTTTAAATTGGTATACATATGCAACAGAACTTTTTAAAAATAATGTGGGTTCGAGCAAGTTGATATGTTGTAATCTTTGATTCCACTCAGGTTGAATAGGCTTAAATACTGTATCCATAGGTTATACCCCTCTAGAAATATATTTTTAAGGAATTTTTATATTCATGTCAAAAATACTGACTATTTTCTTTAGGATTTTCAATCTACTATTGGATACTATTAGTTCCGTTTTTTACATTGTAAACTAAATATTCTGACTATAGAATAAATTTATATACGAAAGGAGATGTTACATGTGGATATTTTAAAAGAAAAAACTATAAAGGTAAATCACCCGTTAGCACCACTTACCGTTGAAGAGATTCAAAAAGCTGTGAGCATAGTGAAAATCGAGAAGAATTTAAGCGAAAAGGTGCGCTTCCCAACAGTAACATTACATGAGCCTTTAAAAGAAGTAGTATTAAATTACACTGATGGAGATGACTTCGAACGAGAAGTTTTTATAGTATTACTAGATAACGAATTAAAGACAACGTTTGAAGTCGTTGTCTCATTAAATACATCGTCCATTGTTCGATTTGAAGAAATCCCAGGTGTACAGCCGGGAATAATGCTTGATGAGTTCTTAGAATGCGAGAATTTGGTTAAGGCAGACCCTGACTTTAAAGTAGCTTTATCTAAACGGGGAATTGATAACCCAGATTTAATCATGGTAGACCCATGGTCGGCAGGATACTTTAATATTCCTGAAAATGAGGGTAAACGGATCGCTCGTGCTATCTGTTGGCAGAAAAAATTCGCGGATGATAATGGGTACGCTTATCCATTAACAGGAATTGTCGCGTACGTTGATTTGAATAAAATGGAAGTTGATCGTATCGAAGACTACGGTGTACGTGAGATACCTACTGTTGATGCTAACTATTATCCTGAAACAAGTGATTCAATAGAGTTTAGAACGGACCTGAAGCCACTAGAGATCATTCAGCCAGAAGGTGCAAGTTTTACGGTAGAAGGAAATTTAATCAAATGGCAAAAATGGAGTTTCCGATACGGGTTTACCCCTCGCGAAGGACTTGTGCTTTACACTGTGAATTACAATGATAAAGGAAAGGACCGGCCCATCCTATATCGCGGAGCATTGTCTGAAATGGTCGTCCCTTATGGAGATGCATCCTTTGCACATAACACACAAAATGCTTTTGATGCCGGAGAATATGGAATGGGTCAATTAGCTAATTCGCTTGAGCTAGGTTGTGATTGTTTAGGACACATTCATTATTTCGACGCGGTATTAACGGATGGGGCTGGCAGTCCTCGTACGATTAAAAATGCAATTTGCCTACACGAAGAAGATTATGGAATCGGATGGAAACATACAGACTGGCGTACTGACCATGTAGAGGTACGTCGCTCACGGCGCTTAGTCATTTCATTCTTCTGTACAGTAGGAAATTATGATTATGGTTTCTATTGGAGCTTCTATCAAGATGGTACGATTGAGGTTGAAGTTAAGCTAACAGGTATATTAAATACCGGTACATTTAACGAAACCGGGCAATCAAAATACGGTACGGAAATTGCCCCTGGCTTAAACGCTGTACATCATCAACATTTCTTTAACTTCCGGTTGGATACATTGCTCGATGGTGTGAAAAATTCAGTGGTGGAAACCGAAACACTTGCTGAACCAGAAGGTCCGAACAATCCATATTCAAATGCATTTTATCCAGTATCACGTACATTCCAACATGAAAAAGAAGCTGTACGTATTTTAGATATGCCAACCCAGCGTACATGGAAAATCATCAATAAAAACTCAAAGAATGTCGTTAATCAGCCGATTGGTTATAAAATTATGGCTGGTGAGAACTGCCTTCCATTTGCGCATGAAAGCGCAAGCGTCATCAAGCGCGCAGGATTTATCAAAAATCATTTACATGTAACACAATTTAACCGTAATGAATTGTATGCAACAGGAAATTACCCCAATCAACATAAAGGTGGAGACGGGCTTCCCAAATATATTCAAGCAAATCGATCGATCGATAATGAGGATATCGTTGTATGGTATACAATGGGACATCATCATATTACACGTCCGGAAGACTGGCCGGTTATGCCTACTGCCTATATAAATTTCCAATTGAAACCTGTTGGCTTCTTTGATCGTAACCCCGCGCTTGATGTACCGCGTGCCGCAAAACAAAATTCATGTTCCGTCAAGAATACTTCTTCAACCTGTTCACATTAAGAAACCATTATTTCACTTCTTACACAAACTGAATGGAGGAAGTTTATGATAGGACTAGTCAGTCTTAGTATTGTTGTAATTTTAACGGTGTTAACTGGCTTCACCTTTCGACAACATTATAAACAAAATCATATGGCTAGTTGTTTAGCTATGTTTGTGACAATGACCATGAGTACAATTATCGGAATTTTAGTAGCTATATGGATTCCAGACATGGTGCTATCCACCATAATCGCTATGATAGGAAGCTTGGTTTTAGTTATAGCATTAACCTATAAGTTGCCTGTAAAAATATTCATCGAAAGCCTAGGGGCACTATTTATGGGAGCGATGATGGGAGCAATGCTTAGCTTTATGACAACAAATTATCTAGAACTAAGTATTGTATTTTTTACAACAATCTATATTGCGAGCGTAATCATGGCAATCGGGCTATGGAATAAAGAAGAATACCCCATTTTCAGGAAAGCCATTCCTTCCACAATTATTGTGACCGTGTCGTTGGCTGTATTAATACTAGGCGTATCCACAGTAGCTACAACTTTAGGTACGTATGACGAAAAGGAAAAGATTGAGCAGCACCATCACTAAGAATATCATAGACGAAAAAACTGAAAGAAAGGCTTAGCACTGGGCTAGCGTTTCTTTCAGTTTTTGAACTATAATCACTGTTTAATTTGAAAAGCTTCCCCAGTGCTTGCCTACCCAGCGCTCAAACAAACCAATCAATCGATCCAATAGAAAGCCGCAAACACCGATGAAGACAATTCCAGCCAATACATAATCAAGATTTAATGTATTCCTTGCATCCACGATTAAATAACCAAGACCTGATTGGGCACCTACCATTTCACCTGCAACCAAGAAAATCCAGGCCGTACCAAGCGCAAGGTGAAGACCACTCACGACGGAAGGAAAAGCCGCTGGAAAAATAATCTTCATCATTAATTGCAGCTTCTTGATTTCTAGGTTTTCCGCGATTTTCAAATAAGAACGATCAATTTTCTTGACCCCCGCTACAGTCGTTAATAGTACAGGATAAAACGCTGCTATGAAAATGATCGCAATTGCTGGCATGTTTCCGATGCCAAACCATAGGACGATAAATGGGGACCAGGCTACCGGTGAAACCGGCCTCAGCACTTGTACGATGGGATCCACTATATTCCAGAGACGAGGAGATCTACCTAGGAACATTCCTAAAAGAACCGCTGGAATGACCGCCAATAAATAACCTGCAATAAACCTCCCGAGGCTCACTTTTAGGTGGACAAATAACGTTCCATTAACTATGAGAGCAACGATCGCTTTACCAACACTTAAAGGTGTAGGTAAGAGGGCTTCTTCATACCCCCCTATCCAAATGATCAATTGCCATAGTAGAACTAATACAACCATTCCGATAAAAAAATTCATTAGTTTTTTTAATAGTTCCATCATCATAATCACATCGCTTTATCAATATATGTATTGTCCACGAATTCTTCAAAAGATGGCGGGTTTTCAAATAAATCCATCTCGATCACTGAATTGCGGAGCTTATTGTATTCATCTTTTTCAATGCGTAATCCATCAAATGATATCCATTCAAGTGATAAGTCGAGTACTTCTTTCTCTACCTTCATATATTGATCAAATGAATTAAATAAATCTTTATCTTTATGTTCTGCCTGTTCACTGGTTTTTACGTATTGTGTCACCAGTGATTGGGTGGCGGTTTGGTTGGATTGAATAAAGTCATTCCTCAAAACAAGTACACAACAATACGAATTAGGCCATATTTCATCCGATTGGTGTAGCACTTTCCCTTTATCAAGTTGAACGGCCATCGCTCCAAACGGCTCGGCTACTGCATAACCCGAAATTCGATTTTCGGACAGTGCTGCCGGCATCTCAGCAGGAGGCATCTCGACAACGTCCACATCCTCATAGTTCAATCCTTCTTTTTTAAGCATTTTATTCAACAAAATATTCTGAGTCGAGTATTTATGAGGAATCGCAAATGTTTTACCTATTAAATCTTTTGTACTTTCAATCTCCTTCGATGAAATGATAACATTCCCATCTTTATGACCGAGTGCAACAGCTTTTAAATCAATACCTTTCACTTTCGCCTTCATAGCTAGCTCCACTAAAACAGAGGCACCTTCCACCCGACCCGTATTTAAGGCATCCATTAAATCGGGCCAGGAGCTGAACTTAACAAGCTCGATATTGTACTCTGCAAACTCCCCACCATACAGGTGGTTATCCATATAGAGAACACCAGCATGAGTAATGGGAAGATAGCCAATTTTAATAGTTGGTTTGCCTTCTGGTTGCTGTGTAGGCTGTGCACATGAAGTCGTAAACAGCAAAATGAAAGCCATTAGTATCGAAGCACCCCACCTTTTCTTGCTCAAAACCCCACTCCCTCTCAGATGTTATACTCCGGAACGAATTGATTACCACTCAACTTGAATTCTTCTAGAATCTTCTTTCGATAATAATGAAAATCCCCATGTGCCCGATCACGTGGTTTTACAAGCTTAATAGGAATATCTTTAAATATTCTCCCTGGGTGTGACTCCATGATCAATATTCTGTCCGACAAATAGACAGCTTCATCTATATCATGAGTAACAAGTAAAATCGTCGTCTTCTTCTTTTCTTGTATTCGAAGAAGTTCGTCTTGTAAATGATACCGGTTGAATGTGTCCAGTGCCGCGAAAGGCTCATCCATTAAAATGACATCAGGTGCAATGGCAAGTGCACGTGCAATCGCAACACGCTGTTGCATCCCGCCAGATAATTGATGTGGAAACTGATGCAGATGTGCTTCAAGCCCTACTAACTTCAATGCTTCCATCACCCGTTCATTTTTTTCCTCATTAGATAGCTTTTCTCCGGTAAGACCGAGCTCCACATTTTTCAGAACCGAACGCCACGGAAGGAGATTGATTTGTTGAAACAGCATGACACACTTTTTAGTTGGGCGATTTATAGATTTACCATCTAGAATCACGCTACCTTCATCCGGCTTTTCAAAGCCTCCAACCATATTGAGAAGTGTACTTTTTCCACATCCGCTTTTTCCGAGTAACGTGACGATTTCCCCTTTTTCCACATGGAAAGAGACTTGATCAAGAACATGAATTGTTTGTTTACCAGTTAAAAACGATTTATTTACATTGGTTACTTCAATGATTTGCTGTTGCAAGAGCTATCCTCCTAAAATATATAAATATTCCAATTAGTTTAGTTGGTTTTAAGTTATTTTATTATACTGCATTCAAAATTACAACCTTAATTTCTGTTTATTTTCAATAATCCGCATATTCAATAGGAATCAAAGTGATTCCCATTTAAATGTTCTACTACAAAATGCTTTTTCTTTGCAATCAAAAAAAGGATTCACCAATATCCTGGTGAACCCTTTTTTAGAGCGCTATATTATACGGTTTGAGCAAGAATCAATTTCTTATATGCTCCTTCGTGATGAATTAATTTTTCATGAGTTCCTTGTTCTTTTATTTGGCCGTTTTGGACGACGATTATCCGATCAGCATGCTTAATCGTCGCTAGCCTATGTGCAATGATAATGGTCGTTCGATTTATAGAAAGACGCTCCAACGCCTCTTGAACGGCCTTCTCTGTTTCGGTATCCAATGCCGAGGTGGCTTCATCAAGTATTAAAATGGGAGGATTTTTCAGGAAGATACGGGCGATTGAAACCCTTTGCTTTTGCCCACCTGACAATTTCACACCGCGCTCCCCGATTAGCGTATCCAACCCCTCAGGCAAATTATCAATCACACTCATTAATTGAGCATCCTCGATTGCCTTGTTCAATTGTTTGTCTGTAGCATTCGTGTTCCCATACATGATGTTCTCACGAATCGTTCCTTCAAAAAGGAATACATCTTGCTGTACGATTCCGATATGCTTTCGTAAAGAACTTAATGTGAAATCCCTGATATCCATGCCATCAATTTTTATGCTACCTGATTGAATATCATAGAAGCGAGGCAATAAACTGCTTATCGTGGTCTTTCCACCACCAGATGGTCCTACCATGGCAATCGTCTCCCCAGCTGGCACACTGAAGGTAATATCGTTTAGGATGTTTCTATTTGAGTCATACCCAAAAGAAACATTTTCAAATGTCACATCACCTTTAACCCCCTCGATGGTTACTGCCCCATCCCTGTCTTGGATATCCGGCAGCATATCAACCAATTCGAGGTACCTCTTGAACCCTGCATACCCCTTTGGTAACGTTTCAATAATGGCGCTTATTTGTTGAATCGGCGCTACGAAAATATTGGATAACATAATAAAGGCTACAAATTCACCGTACGTCATTTTCCCGTGAATCACATACCACGCACCGCAGCCCAATACTGTCAGGGCGACCAATTTCATCAGAAGGAAATTTATCGATGTACTCCATGACATGATTTTATAGGCTAACAATTTGGTATGACGGAATTCTGAGTTTGAGCGGTTAAATAACTCTATTTCGTGAGATTCCTTGGTGAAAGACTGAACAACACGGATGCCACTAATATTATTTTCAATACGGGCATTGTAATTTGCAATGTTACCAAACATGGAATGGAACGCCTTAGTCATCTTACGGCTGAAGTATACCGACAAAACGATTAAAAAAGGAACAACGGCAAATACGATGACCGCTAGCTGCCAATTGATTTGAAACATGACGAAGAATGCACCAAAAATGGTCATAAATGCAATGAATAAATCTTCAGGACCATGATGGGCAACTTCTCCTATATCCATTAAATCACTCGTCATCCTTGAAACTAAATGACCCGTTTTATTATTATCAAAAAATGTGAAAGATTGTTTTTGAAGTTTTGAAAATAAATTTTTCCGAAGGTCCGTTTCGATATTAATTCCAAGTTTATGTCCGTAATATGTTACGACATAGTGCAACCCTGTACTCAACAAGTAGATACCAAGGAGCCCTACACAAGATAGGATGATGATCCTCCAGTTATTGCTCGGTAGTAATTCATCAATAACCTGGTTTACGGCCAAAGGGAATATCAATTCCAAAAGGGCGATGAAAACGGCACTTGAAAAGTCAATGATGAATAGTCCTTTATAGGGTTTATAATAAGCAAAAAAGCGCTTGATGACCAAAAACATGCTCTCACCTCATTTATCACGAATTAAATCATACGTCATGCATAATGGTTTTCCTGTACGAGGATCCTCTACGATTTCCGCATCAATATTGAAAACTTCTTTCAGTATTTCTTTTTTCATCACTTCTTCACTCAGCCCTTCTTTTACAAGGACACCATCTTTTAATGCAATCATGTTGTGTGAAAATCGCGAGGCATGGTTTAGATCGTGCAGTACCATTATAATCGTCCGATTTTGTTTTTCATTCAAATCTTTCAACAGCTCGAGTACCTCAAGTTGATGTGCCATATCCAAATATGTTGTCGGCTCATCCAAAAAGATGATTTCCGTTTCCTGAGCTAGCGCCATCGCAATCCAGACACGTTGCCTCTGTCCACCTGAAAGAGAATCGACGGGGCGAAATTTGAATTCTGCCGTATTCGTGGCCTCCAGGGCCCAATCTATTATTTCATAATCTCTTAAAGATAATTTACCAAACCCTTTCTGGTATGGAAAACGCCCGTAAGAAACGAGCTCCTGGACAGTTAAACCAACAGGAGCATCTTGGGTTTGCGGCAGGATGGCCATTTTCCTTGCCAATTCCTTAGTATTTTCCTTTGCTATCGACTGACCATCTAGCAACACACTTCCTCTCATATGAGGAATGATTCTAGTGATGGCCTTAAGCAATGTAGATTTTCCGCATCCATTCGGCCCAATTATAGTAGTGATTTCGTTACTCTTGAATTGAAGATTCATATTATCGACGATGATGTGGTCTTGGTAGCCTACATACAAATCTTTTGTTAATAAGTGGCCCATATCATGACCTTCTTTCAGTAGATATTCACTCACAAAAACAGGAAGAGCAATTACACACTTCCGCAAAAAATAAAGGCTATCCTCGCAAAAGTGATAGCCTTTATTACACTATACTATTTTACTAAACTTTTTAAAATATTATCAATGATTTGCCCGTTAGCAATGGCACCTGTATACAACCAGCTTTCATTAGGAGAGAACTCATGAACATTCCCAGCCTTGACAGCAGGTACGCTTTTCCATAACGTATCGCTTAAAGCTTTTGAACCAGAGGAATCATCACTATTGATCAAAAATAGGTGTTCAGCATCCAACTCAACTAGTTTCTCTAAAGAAATTTCACTCCAGTTCCCAGTTGCGTTAGCGGAGATTTCCTTCACAACATCCGGTTCTTTTAACCCTAAGTCACCGTACATGACAGCTCCACTTGAAAGGTTATCGCTGACAATGAAGAATTTCCCGCCAACTAACCAAACTGCAGCTACAGAAGGATTCCCCACTTTTTCCTCAAGGGTTCCCTTTGCTTCTTTTGCTTTTTTATCATAATCCGTCAAAACCTTTTTGGCTTCGTCCTCTTTGCCGAATACTTCACCGACGCGTTTCAATTCATCGCGCCAGTCATTATTAACTTCGTTTCCGATTACATATGTAGGTGCAATTTTATTATATTGGTCATATTTACCGCCTTCAACCATTGTGGCAGAATCCATAATGATTAAATCCGGTTCCACTTTTTGCACGGATTCAAATGGAAGATCATATGGAATGGTTGGAACGTCCTCTAGTTCACTTTGTAGATATCCTTGAACTTCTGCTCCATCACTTACACTCCATTGAGCGGCTGGCTTGATACCGAGGGCCACCAAATTATCTTCAAGATATGAAGCGATGATACGTTTTGGATTAGCTGGAATGACCACTTCATTTCCCATGGCATCCGTCAGTGTTTTTGATTTAACTGCTTCTTTACTTGATGTTTCATCAGTTTGACTTGTTGAAACATCGTCTTTAGTTGCATCATCGTCACCACATGCAGCTAAAGATATTGCTAATAGGCCGGCACCTAGTAATTGAATGATTTTTTTCTTACTCATGACATTATACATTTGAATCCCCCTAGAGATATGATAGACTATTATTTGTTTGGTAATGATAATTGTTATCAACTAATTTAATTATAGAAAGGTAATATTGTCAATCATTTTTTTAGAGAGTAGTTGTTAATATGGATTCAAAACTAAAGGAACACACCACATCGCTTCATACGAATAAGAACCTCTTTGTGAGTATGGTTATCTTACTTGTAGGTTTGGCTGGTATGGTCATTTCCATTATCTTGTCCGTTAATTTTGGAGCTGCAGATTTAAACTATCGCGATGTGTTTAATGCCTTATTTGAATTTGATCAGAATAATTCATCTCATGTCATCATTAGAGAATTAAGATTTCCCCGGGCCATTGCTGCAGTATGCGTAGGAGCTGCCCTAGCCGTATCTGGAGCCATTATGCAGGGTATGACAAGAAACCCATTGGCCGATCCTTCCATTATGGGAGTAACAGCAGGATCTTCCTTTTTAATAGCGATTGCCCTCGCTTTTCTCCCTGGCATGACCTATATAGGTTTAATGATGTTTTCTTTTGCCGGTGCAGGATTGGGTGCTGCCATTGTCTTCGGAATCACATCGCTTTCCAGAGGTGGAAGTACTCCAGTCAAGTTGGCGTTGGCCGGTTCGGCCATTGCTTCCTTACTAAGTTCCCTTTCCACAGCGATTGGTATCAAATTTAACGTCTCAAAGGATATTAGCTTTTGGTTTGTAGGGAGTATCTCGAGCGTCCAACCACAGCACATTTCATTTGCTCTACCCTTTATTCTGGGAGGGCTTTTGTTGGCTTTATTCCTTTCACGTTCCATATCCATCCTTAGCCTGGGTGAGGAAGTGGCACGAGGGCTTGGGCAAAACATTCCCCTGATAAAGTTCATTGGTACGATCGTGGTGTTATTATTAACAGGTGCAGCAGTATCGATTGCCGGAATGATCGGCTTTATTGGATTGGTCATCCCGCATATTGTGCGATTTTTAGTAGGAAATGATTATCGTTTGATCATTCCTTGCTCTGCTGTTTTGGGCGGAACCTTATTGCTAATTTCGGATATCTTAGGACGCTTGGTTAACCCGCCGTTTGAAACACCTGTTGGAGCCATAACGGCCATCATAGGTGTCCCTTTCTTCCTATATTTAGCTCGTAAAGAAGGGAGCGGAATGTAATGTACAATAAGGGGAAGCACATTAAGTCTTTGCTTATTACAAGCATCCTTTTAATCGTACTTGTTTTTTTCATCAGCATTAATGCAGGCTACATAAAAATTCCTTTAGGGGATGTTATCAAAACTCTATTGGGCGATGGCACCCCTCAGAACGAGTTAACCATTTTTGAATTTCGTTTGCCGCGTATAGTCATGGCAATACTTGTCGGAATGGGAATTGCCATTTCAGGGGCCATTTTACAAGGACTTTCCCAAAATCCCTTAGCAGACCCCGGGATTATCGGAATCAATTCAGGCGCAGGGTTTGCCGTTGTATTGTATATGTTCTTCTTTCGGGGAACTACTTACTTAACGGGCTGGGCATCCATATTCATCATGCCTTTCACCGCTTTACTTGGTGCATTTCTTGCCGCTTTCTTAATCTATGTACTATCGTGGAAAAATGGAAGAGTGACACCTGTAAGGTTATTGTTGGTCGGTATCGGTATAAATGCAGCATTTGGGGCAGGCTTGGTCATTTTTCAAATGAAAATGGAGCCAAATGATTTCATGAAGACCATCGTTTGGCTGGCAGGGACCATTTGGGGGACGAACTGGACATTTGTTTGGGCTTTATTACCATGGTTGCTCATCCTTATTCCGATAACCTTCTATAAATCAAGAATACTTGATGTTATGGGATTAGGTGACCAAATTGCCATAGGGGTTGGTCTCCCTATCGAAAAAGAACGCAGACTATTATTGCTTATTTCAGTGGCCTTAGCAGGCGCGTGTGTATCCGTTGGTGGCGGTATTACTTTCTTAGGCTTGATTGCTCCACACATAGCCCGAAAATTAGTGGGACCAAGGCATACGAGATTACTGCCAATGACGGCAGCATTGGGCGGTCTTCTTCTGTTATCCGCTGATACGATAGGCAGAGTCATCCTGGCCCCTATGGAACTTCCAGTAGGTATCGTTGTCTCCATTTTGGGAGCACCTTATTTTATTTATTTACTAGTTAAAAGCATGTAACAATAACAGGATCATAACTCCATTAAATAGAAAAACGAACTTCTATGCCAGCAAGTTCGTCAGGCTGTCGAGAAAATCTCGACAGCTTTTCTTTTCCCTAGTAAAATGATGAAGCCTGCTTTTTATGAACACCTTTAAAAGATACAGAGTTACCCGCATATTTTCTAACCGATCATACTATGTCCTCCGTTTACAGGAATAACCTGACCGGTTATCCAATCAGACCAATTGGACAACAAAAAGAGGGTAATTCCAATCACGTCATCCACCTTTCCTAATCGTCCCATCGGGTATTGCTTGATTAGCTTTTCTAACATGACGGTATCAAATGATTGACCTTGATCGATTAATCCTAGTGAAATGGTATTGCACTGAACATTGCTCTTCCCTACTTCTTGGGATAGGGATTTTAGAAAAGAGATAGTCCCACTTCTCGCTGCACCTGATATGATTAGGTTCTTATCACCAGTCCGGGCGGAATCTCCCACGATATTAATGAATTTGCCCTGATTGTTCTCCATCATATCCGGCATAAATGCATGTGCCAAATGAAGGACTCCATAAAAACAAACCTCCACTTCCTTTTTCCATTCACCCGGTTCATATTTAAAAAATGATTTAAATTGTGTCCATCCTGCATTATTAATGACACCATCAATGGTTCCCAGTTCACGTTTAGTGACCACTTTCATTTCTTGGACTTCTTCTAACCTGGAAAGGTCAGCCTGTACAAGTACAAGTTTCACTCCATATTTTTTAATGTTTTCTGCTGTTTCTGCTGCCTCTTTCTGAGATTCATGGTAGTGGAGTGCAATATTGGCGCCAGCTCTTGCCGCTGCTAAAGCAATTTCCTTACCTATCCCTTTGGCTGCACCCGTTATTAAAACATTTCTCCCCATAAGGTTAAGATCCATAGCTCTATACCCCTATCCTTTGACTCCCTGATTTTCTTTGGTATTGCTTATGCAGCTGTGCCGCTATGATATTTTTTTGAATTTCAGAAGTCCCTTCATAAATCCTGGTAATGCGTGCATCCCGATAAAAACGTTCGATTGGATATTCAGATATATAGCCAATCCCTCCATGTATTTGGAGAGCTTTGTCTGCCACCCGATTATACGTTTCCGACCCTAATAATTTAACCATGGCCGCTTCTTTAATAATGTTCATTTTTTGATCTACCATCCACGCTACACGATAGGTCATTGAACGAAGAGCTTCCGTATCCAATGCCATCTCGGCCAAGTAATGTTGAATGACTTGCTGCTCAAAGATTGGCTTGTCGAATTGAATTCGCATATGAGCAAATTCAATCGACATCTCGAGTAACTTATCACACGAACCTAAGTTTCTTGCTGCCATTCCCGCACGTCCATTTGCTAAAATTTTCAATGCATTAACATACCCTTGCCCCTCATCACCCAAAACATTTTCAACAGGTACTTCACAATCTTCGAAGAAAACCTCTGAAGAATGCGATCCATGAAGACCCATTTTCTTCTCGATTTTTCCTATGTGGAATCCAGGAAAATCTTTTTCGACAATAAAGGAAGTGATGCCCTTTGCCCCTTTTGATGGGTCCGTAACTGCCATGACTGTAAAAATGTCCGCAATAGGCGCATTGGTAATATAATGCTTGCTCCCATTCAAGATATACTTATCACCTCTTTTAATCGCGGTCGTTTTAAGATTGGTAGCATGCGATCCTGCGCTGGGTTCAGTTAAAGCAAAAGCCCCGATTCTTTCACCCGATGCCATATCGGGAAGATATTTTCGTTTCTGTGCATCGTTTCCCATCTCTACTATTCCGACGCCACCGATCCCCGTATGTCCGCCAATGACAGTGGTATAGCCGTTATGCGTTCTCCCCAGCTCTTCCAGAATGGCACATTTTCCCACCATATCAATTCCCAGTCCACCATATGACTCAGGAATACTAAGACCAAATAGACCAATTTCTTTGGATTTCCGTAAAATGCTTTCTGGAATTTCATCACTTTCTTCAATTAACATAGCATGTGGCTCTACCTCATTATCAATAAACTCTCGGATACCCTGTTTTAACAAGGTAACATCGTCTGAAAATTCAAAATCCAAAAAAATCCACTCCCTTCATAAGTCATTCCCTATCTAGTTTCCTTCCATTCTATGAAACATGCATTCTTTACAGGTCATTCAACTCTACAAGGAAAACCCTTACTCATTGGGCTTGTTAAGCCATCGTTAATCCTCCATTGACAGATAGGGTTTGCCCTGTGACGTATCCCGCTTCATCCGAAACAAAATACGCAACAGCACCCGCAATATCCTCCGGTTGAGCCAAACGACGGAATGGTATCGCCTTTACCAAGGCCCCTGTGATCCCTTCATTGTACGAACCAATCTCTTGAAATAATGGAGTGTCCGCTGGTCCTGGGGCAATGCAATTGATGTTAAGCTTATAACGGGCCATTTCTCTTGCAATTGTCTTCGTGAAAGCAATGACACCACCCTTTGCTGCGGAATAGACCGCTTCCCCGCTAGAGCCGACCCTTGCAGCATCTGAAGCAATATTGACTACTTTCCCATAATTATTTTCTATCATAAGCGGTAAAATTTCCTTACACGTATGAATTTGGCCGAGTAAATTAATATCGATGAGTCTTTTCCACGTGCTTGGATCACTTTTTAAGAACGGTTCTACCTTGTCCCACCCTGCGTTATTGACCAATACATCAATCTTTTTATAATGGCCCACCGAATCTTCCACAGCTTTTTTTACACTATCCAAATTCGTTACATCACAATAAACGGATTTAGCTTCATTCCCCTCCTGCTCAATTAAAGTAACCGTTTCATCCGCATTCTGACTATTGATATCTGCCACAATCACTCTCATATTTCTTGAAGCCAGTTTTTTTGCGATTTCTCTGCCAATGCCACTTCCTGCCCCCGTGATAAAAGCGACTCGTTTAGTCATATCAATCCCTCCAATTTCTCATTATCTTTTAATCGATCATTTACCCTGGCCATAAATGTTGTCTCCAATCTTTTCATTTATCATTTCCCTCAGACGAAACTTCTGAATTTTCCCGCTTGGGGTACGTGGAAATTCCGTCAAAATTTCGAGCTGTTCTGGCCAATATTGTTTAGCTAAGCCTTTCTTCGAGAGAAATTCCTTCATTGAATCCATTGTAATGGGAACCTTCCCTGGTTTCATGCTGATACAAGCGCATGCTTTTTCCTGAAGGCGTGTATCAGGTACAGCAATAACCTGTACGGTTGAAACATCGGGATGTTCGTATAATACGTTTTCTACATATGCAACCGGGATATTTTCTCCGCCTCGAATGATGATGTCTTTATTTCTACCGGAAATTCGGATATATCCATCCTCGTCCATTACCGCCCGGTCCCCGGTAATGAACCAACCATTCTTATGTTCCGCTATAGTGTCTTCCATTCGTTTGAGATACCCGACAAACATCGCAGGGCCTCTTGCGAGTAAATCACCTTCTACATTAGGAGGACAACTTTCTCCTTTAAAATCGATTATCTTGAGCTCCATATTAGGAAAAGGGGCTCCATCCGTACTCGTTAACTTTTCTTCCGAATCATCAAGTCTTGTCAATGTCACTAAGCCATTTTCCGTTTGTCCCCACCCCGACAGTATTTTGAATGGGACTTTTTCTTTCGCTTCTCTCACAAGCTGTCTAGGAATTGGGGCCCCTAAAGCTACAAAGGCTCGAAGTGATTGAATATGACCCCTTTCTATCCCTTCCAATTGAACGGTATCTTGCAGGAAGGGTGTTGCACCCGCAGTAAACGTTATCTTCTCCTTCTCGATCCACTCAATAAACTCATTCGGGTTCCAAATGTCTTGATAGACACCAGTACCTCCAAAATGGGTAGGTAACCGCACACCATACCCAAATCCCGTTTGATGGGCAAAGGTGGATGCCATGAAGAGCACGTCATCTGATGTTAAACGCAGATGGTCAATCCAATAATTTGTTGATACACAAAGCGTATTATGTGTATGCATGACCCCTTTTGGACTCCCGGTCGTTCCCGAGGTGAAGATGATTTCTGTAATATCGTTCGGATCATGCTTGATGGCATCTAGAATGGAAACATCCATCCGCTCTTCCCATGGTTCCTCAAGCAGGGAAGAGAACGCTTTCATTCCATTCGGTACTTCTTCACCGACCACAAAAACATGCTCTAATGAAGGCCACCGATGAGCTAGCCTCTCAATCATGTCTGGATAATAGTAGTCACGGAAACGATCCGGAACCACAATCATCTTAGATTCCGCCATCTCCACCATGAATCCAATTTCCCTATCACGATAAATGGGAATCAAGGGATTGCTTATCGCCCCTATCCGAGTGACGGCATAATGGAGAATAATGAATTCATTCCAATTTGGTAGTTGAAAAGAGATGACGTCTCCCTTTCCCATTCCTATATGAATGAGACCTAAAGCGACCCGATCGACTAGCTTTCCCAACTCCTTATACGTATAACGGCTTTTTTTATCAATGATTGCCGTCTTCTCCGGATTGTTCTCTATTACATCATGTAAATAATCCAGAATCGTTCGATTTGGCCAAATAGATTGGTATTTTTCCACATATTCCTGACTCAAAATCGTATCGAATTTCAATAGAGTTCATCCCCTTTATCATCTTCTGAATTGTTTAAAATCCACTGGCCTTTTTTCTAGAAAAGCATTTTTTCCTTCTTCTGATTCTGGTGTGTTATAAAACATCGCTAAACTACCCATCGATAACTGGGATATCCCTTGGATGTTTGCACTATCGGCATTAAAGGAATACTTAAGCATTTTCAATGCAGTCGGACTCTTCTCAAGAATCTTCATCGCCCATTCTTTTGCCGCATGTTGCAACTGATCTGCAGGGACGATTTTATTCACAAGTCCCATCTCTTTTGACTCCTGTGCGGAATATTGTTCACACAAATACCAGATTTCCCTCGCTTTCTTTTCACCGACTATCCTGGCAAGATACGCAGAACCAAATCCTGCATCATAACTCCCTACTTTTGGGCCACTTTGCCCGAATTTTGCCGTTTCTGATGCAATTGTCAAGTCACAGATGACGTGTAGAACATGCCCCCCTCCAATGGCATATCCATTCACTGCCGCGATGACAGGCTTTGGGATGTTACGAATGGTTTGGTGCAGGGTTTCAATTTCTAATCCCATCCCACCTCCTAAGCCACCGGAATGATCATACCCTCCTTCTTCTCCTTTTTCTTTTTGATCACCACCGACACAAAACGCCTTTTCACCGGTCCCCGTCAAAATTACTGCCCCAATTCTGTTATCATCCCATGCGTCACGGAAAGCCCAGATTAGTTCCTGGATCGTTCTTGCACGAAAAGCATTGTAGACTTTAGGACGGTTAATCGTAACTTTTGCTATGCCCTCCATTTTTTCATATAAAACATCAGTTAATTCCATCGTTTAATTCCTCCCTCACTTAATAGCTTTATCATGATTTTCCCTTGAATGACGTCAATACGCTGTTCATTCATACATCTCACTTTCATCGTTATCCAATGTCGCTGTACATCGACATCAATGATCTCTATCTCGGCAGTAATCGTGCTATCCATTTGTACCGGTTGAATGAACACCAGTTCTTTTTGAATGATGACACATGGTCCTTCAGGTAATTCCTTACTGATTGCCTCCGTGATGAGCCCCTCGCTTAAAATTCCTGGGACCATCGAGGGCCTTCCATCCCTTTTAGAAATATCAAGACCATACACATCATTGTAATCATGTGTCAGAGAGCTCCACCCTGTCACATCATCTTCTGTAAAGGTTTTTTGCACTCTGGCGATTTGACCGATAAAATAGCGATTTAAATGATCCATTCCTTCGTCCACTATCCTAATAAGACCGGAATTCTTTTCCGATAATGTCTTTTGCAATGACCATCATATTGGCTTGTGCAGTTCCATCACCAATCTCTAATCCAATCACATCCCGCATACGTTGTTCTAAGGGCATTTCCTTCGTATAAGCATAGTGCCCATTCAACAATAGGCACTCATGAATGGCTTCCACACTATATTTGGGGCCTAACCACTTTACTGAAGCGGATTCTTTACTATGTTTCAAACCTTGATCACGAAGCCAAAGTCCACGATAAGCCTGCCATTTCACCAATTCCAATTGGGTAAAATGAGTCACGATGGGGAATGAAACACCTTGATATGTCGCCAATGGTTTACCAAAAGATTGTCTTACTTTAACGTGTTCAATCGTCTCATCGAGACTTTGCGAAGCAGCCCCTACACATTGCAGCCCAATTAATAAACGACTTAGATCAAACCCATTCATCACTTGGGAAAAACCTTTATTTTGAAGTCCAATCATATACTCCTCTGGAACTTCAACATCGTTCAAATAAATGGAGCCCCTGCCAATTGGTATATTCCCCATATCTTTGTACCCTTTGCATTCCACTCCAGGAAGATCGGATGGAACAATGAATGCACTTATCCCTCGATTCCCCAAATCAGGTTCTGTCTTGGCGAATAAAACGAAAGCATCTGCACAAGTCGCTACACTTATTCCCGACTTTTCACCATTAAGGACATATACATTTCCATTATGTACTGCTGTTGTTTTGATTCCCCCGGCATCTGTACCTGCTGAAGGCTCCGTAATGGCAATGCCAACAATCTTCTCCCCACTTGCAATCTTGGGTAACCATTCGTTTTTCAATTCTTCTCTAGCATGATTGGTTATAATTTCGCCAATCAATGCATTCAGCATGACTGCATAGGTTAGATTGAAATCCCCACGCCCTATCTCTTCAGCAGCAATCCCGGTGGTGACGCAGTCAGCTCCGCTACCCCCGTACTCAATGGGTATACGTAAACCATTTACCCCTAATTCACCAAGCTTCTTCCACAAATGCCTTGGCGTGACTTCTTCTCGGTCCCACTTAGTATAGTGTGGTAACAATTCTTCTTTTGCGAATTCCTTCAACATTTTTCGAAAATACTCTTGTTCTTCCGTAAATGTAAAATCCATCATCTTATTCCTCCCTTTTTTCAGATTTGTAAGTCTGGTGAAAAACATCAACTGTTCAAAACGAATCTGCATATCGTTTCATCCCTCTTAAAAAGGAAGAGGAAATTCTCCCTTGTTGTTATTCTATATTGCAAGATGCGTGCCAAGATGGATTTGTGCATTAGAGCGTTTTAAAAGAAAACTATTTTATCAGTTTCACTACTTTTCGCAAACTTGCAAAACAGAAATGCGAAATACAAAGGGGCTGTCCCAAAAGGTGTAATTACACCGAAATTGAATAAATAGTAAAAGGCAGAAACGTTGATTTAACAACATTTCTGCCTCTTTGTTTTTGCGAAATTCACTGGAATAAGGACTTATTAGACAGCCCCTTTGTGTAAAAACCATTTAATAACCATGCTATTTCAGGTTATACTTCGATATTTTTCTGTATAAGCTCGCAATATGAATCTTAAGTTTTTGAGCGGCTAAAGAACGATCTCCGCCACACTCCTTTAATGTACGCCGGATAGCCAATGCTTCAGCATTTCTTACCACTTCATCCAAACTCCCAAAGTAAGCGTTTTCTTTTGAGCCGTCATATGAGTCTCGCACATTCATGTGAGGAGCCAGAAGTGAAGAATCCATTTTCAATGTCGCCCCCTCAGCAAAATTCATCCCGCGTTCGATAAATGCTTGATACTCACGGACATTCCCAGGCCAATTATAGGAAGTCAACCATTCTTGAAGCGTGGGATCTATCTCCCTTACATCACATCCTAAAATCTTATTGAAGTGATTGATAAAATAATAGCCTAATGGAAGAATATCTTCCTTTCGCTCTCTCAATGATGGAAGTTTCAATTCAAACACATACAAACGATAATATAAATCCTGACGAAACTTTCCTTCTTGTATGAGCGTTTTTAAATCCCTATTCGTTGCCGCAATAATGCGAACATCGATATTTTTACTCCCTGTTCCACCCAGTCTTTCTACTTCCCGTTCCTGCAAAACACGTAAAAGCTTTCCTTGGGCCTGGTAAGGAAGCTCTGATATTTCATCCAAGAAAAGCGTACCGTTCTGAGCTAATTCTATTTTCCCTGGCTTCCCCTCCTTTTTTGCTCCACTAAAGGCACCAGGTTCGTACCCAAAGACCTCAGATTCAAATAATTCGTCCGGAATGGCAGCACAATTTATGGGTATGAAAGGGTGGGCCTTTCTTGTACTCAAACCGTGTATTGCTTGAGCAAACAGTTCTTTTCCTGTTCCCGTTTCCCCAGTTATGAGTACAGTTGAATTGCTTATTGCAATTCTAGCCGCAAGTTCCTTAATCCGTTCGATTGCAGGACTATTTCCTATAATCCCTTCGAAATCATACTGATTTGTTTCAACACTGGATTTTTTCCTATTTTTGTATTTTTCCAATGCATTTGCATAAAATGACAAATCGGTATATTCTAACTCTTCTTGCCGTATGATGACGTGATAAACGTTATTTTGATCTTTTCTAGTAATCTTAATAAAACACGCATGTCCAAAAATGACACCAGAGAAGACTTTCCTCGGATCACGACTTTCTAAAGGACTTTTCAGAGAGGTTTGAATGATATTCATGATTGATTTACCTATTACATCATCCTTCATAACACTAAAATGTTCTAAAAAATCTGGACTAACACCAAGTACTTTCCCTTTTAGGTTCACTTCTATTGAGCCCCAACTTTTTAATTCATTTATCACTTTTTCCATATACATCACAAAACAACTTGATCGTTTTTTAAGAGTAGAATCACAACTTGTCCTTTAATCACTTCGATTCCCGTTTGATTATAGCAAGTGACCTTTTGTGTAACCCAATTTCTATCGATATTAATATCAATTACTTCAAGTTCCGCCGTAATTAAATCACCAACGTGCACTGGATGATAAAAGATTAATTCCTTTTGTAATAAAACACAGGCACTACCCGGAAGTTTTTCACTAATCACTTGGGTGATTAACCCTTCCGTTAGGAGACCAGGAATGACTGGCTGGTCGTAATTGCTTTTCCACTCCTCTTTATTCAATTGATAAATCGGGCTATAGTCATTTGTTAATTCACTACATATCCTTACGTCTGAAATACTAAATGTACGTTGCAACCTTGCAATCTGCCCGATGAACATTTCAGAGATCGATAAGTTCATGCTTCCCCTTCTTTCTATTTGAACTTTCAAAATATTCAATTATATAACGATAACTATACATGGTTTTAAAAACAAAGGAAAGCCGAAATAGAATGCAAATACATCGTTCGGAACAAATAATAAAGCAGCATCCTTAATGGATGCTACCTATCCAGACACAGTAAGAAAGCGTTTACAAAAATGACTTTATTTCTTTTTCGACCAGCGAAGAGAACCTACATCATTATGTGGATGGTATTCTAACAAAAGTTTGCTATGCATATTTTCTAATTCAGTTAAAGATAACTTCAACAGTTGCTTCATGCTTTCATCTTGATAAGCGATACTCAGTTTATTAATTAACTTTTTTCGTCTTTCTTCCATACCCTTCCTTATCGTATCCCCCACACAACCCTCTCCTTTTTTATCACATATTTAAAATACCTACATGTATTTCCACGTCCATAATCTATTTATTTTCTTGGATTTGAATTTTAAGATACTCTTCTTCTAATTCACATAACCTTAATTCATAAAGATGTATATTATTTTTTTTATAAATGCCTTTACTTATTAATTGATCAATTAGAAACTTTTTCTTTTCTAAAGTCTTTTCAAGCAATATCCCCAATATTTCTTTCCTCCTTTGATTCGTCCTTTGTTCCCCTATGAATTTAATCATTCAAAGGCATAAAAATGTAAAAGGCTTTCCATCCACTTGAATGGGAAGCCTCCAGTAATCTGGTCAGCAGTCTTAGTAATTGTAAGTAAATACTAAGCTCATTAAACCCATTTGTCAAGTGCGAATTATAGGTGGATGCATGAATCTTGCCCTAAGAAATTTCTATCTTTTCCACCTATGTCGCTTAACGAACACCTGGAAGGATTCACTAAATCTTTAACGCCCACATATATTTAATTGAATATTAACTATGAAAGGTGGAGGTAATACTGAAAACCAGTATTGTTATTCTCACATATAACGAATTACCTTTAACCAAACAGTGCCTTACCAGCATTAAAAAACATACCGATGACAAAGATATAGAAATTATCGTCGTTGATAATGGCTCTTCAGATGGGACAGTCGACCATTTAAAAAGTATTCCCTCTTTAAAGACCATCTTCAATGAAAAGAACGCCGGGTTTGCAAAAGGCTGTAACCAAGGGCTTGATATCGCAACGGGCGATACGGTTTTATTTTTAAATAATGATACAATCGTGACACAAAATTGGCTACAATCCATGCTCACCTTGCTTTACAGTGACGAAAAAATAGGCATGGTCGGACCCGTGAGTAATTATGTAAGTGGCCCACAGCAAATTGCAGTGGATTATATAGACATTGACGGAATCGATGATTTTTCAGCGGATTTCTGTCAAAAAAATGCTGGCAAATCTAAGCAAGTCATGCGTCTAGTAGGATTTTGCTTACTAGTGAAAAAAGAAGTGCTTGATAAAATCGGTGGTTTTGACGAACGGTTTGAATATGGTTCCTTTGAGGATGACGATTTATGTCTTCGTACACTTATAGAAGGTTATCAATTGAGAATAGCCTATGATTCATTTGTACATCATCATGGCCATGCCACCTTTACAGCAAATCAAGATATCAACATCCAACATTTGTATCATTTAAACGGGAGAGATTTCTTGATAAGTGGAAAGTTGATCTAACTTATTACGTTCATCCAAGACCTGAAATTGTTAATCTCGTACCGCTGGATTCAAAAAAGATTCTGGATATTGGATGCGGAGCTGGTGCTACTGGTTTGGAGTTACTCAATCGACAATCATGTAAGTTATTTTTCTCGCAAAGAAAATATACAAATAATTACACACAATCATTTTACGAATGGAATTTATTACATTTCATTTTATAACGTTCAAAAAAATGCTTCATCTCTGAGTTCATTCCATATAAGAAGAAAAAGTAAAGAAATGATCTACCTTTATTTGAAGGAAATTTATTTTTTAAGTTTAAATGCTTTTAAAATGGATATTATAATGATGTAAGATAATAATGCAGGTTTTACCATGCTAGGAGGTACTTAAATGGAACGTGGAAAAGTAAAATGGTTTAATAGTGACAAAGGATTTGGATTTATCGAGCGTGAAAATGGAGACGACGTATTCGTTCATTTCTCAGCTATTCAAGGGGAAGGGTATAAATCTCTTGAAGAAGGCCAGGAAGTTGAATTTGAAGTAGAATCAGGTCAACGTGGGCCTCAAGCAACAAACGTAAACAAACTTTAATTAAACTAATAAACAGGCCCTGAAAATCAGGGCCTGTTTTTATGCTCTAAATCAATAAAAGTCCACTTATGTAGCAATTAAAAAACAAAAAAACCTCTAGAGACTAACTAACTCCAGAGATTTGAAAATAAAGGGAACCCCTTATTTTACGGCTTCTTTTAATTCTTTACCCGCTTTGAATGCAGGAACTTTGCTAGCTGCAATTTGTATTTCTTCACCTGTTTGCGGATTTCTACCAGTACGTGCTGCACGATCGCGTACTTCAAATGTACCAAATCCAACTAATTGGATTTTTTCTTCTTTGGCTAGCGTAGTCGTGATTGTCTCAAACAATGCATCCACAACTTTTTTAGCGTCGTCTTTTGTTAATTCTGCTTGTGCTGCTACAGTTGTGACTAGTTCTGTTTTATTCATATCAAAACACCTCATCCTTTTAATTCTATAAAGTATGTAGAAAACACACCATACCATATTAACTAAAGGTCTGTCACTTAATATGGCCGAAAAAAGGAAATTTAATCCTTATCTTATTCATTTTGATGGTAGAAAATGATTTGAAGCAAAATACCGGCAAGTCATCCTAATTTATGTAATAATAGATACATGACAAAAAAGTATAAGAACTTGAGGGATTTTCATTGGAAAGTATGGAACTACTACATACAAAAATAGAAATTTTGAGGAAGGAGTTAATCTATACAGCTTTAAACCATGGATTCACCGCTCCAAAAACATTACATATAAGCCAAGAACTTGATAAGCTACACAACTTACTTTTACATAACCAAGATCCAATAAGCTATCAGTAAAAACAACAGAGCTCTTTCCATTACAAAATTACATACTCTAGACTCTCTTCTACTAGAGTATGTAACCATTATATTTCCAGATGTCATTTTTAATTTTCGATTTGCAGCCATTGATAGATTGTATCCATATCAATATTTTCTTCCAAATGGGCAGCCAAGCGTTCGTGCGCCTCCTCTCTCCGTTCAGAATCACTTTGCACATTATCCTCTATTTCATCCAACCCTTTTTCCCGACGAATTTGATTAAATATGGACCTAGTAAACAGACGATTATGAAAGATGCCATGAAAATAGGTATCCATGCTATTTCCATCCTCTAACAAAAGTAAAGGAGTTACACTTGAAGATTCTAATGTTGTTCTCCCTAAGTGTATTTCAAAACCAGTAAGCTTCATATCTCCTTCAATGACTACTGAGGAAGGTATCCCCTCCATTTGGACGATTATCTTTTCTTTATGAAAAACGGTTTGAACCGGGAGAAGAGAAAGTCCTATCGCAGTTCCTTCATTGCCCTCTACAGCATCAGGATCAAGAATCTTCAATCCAAGCATTTGAAAACCACCACAGGCCCCCAAATATCATCGTCCCTTGTTCCCTTAATTCTTTGATAGTCCTGTCTAGAGCAACACCCTTTAACCAAGCTAGATCATCCATAGTATTTTTTCGTGCCCGGTAAAATTAGGAGGTCAGGGGTCCTAATTCGTCTGCACTTTTTACTAGTCTCACCACCCGGACATCAGGTTCATCAAAGAATGGGTCCAGGTCTGTAAAATTAGAGATATGCGGAAATCTAATTGAGGAGACATCTAGCGAAAACTCCTCTTTTTTAGGGTTTTTAAAACGTAAGGAAGAAAGTGCTAAAGAATCTTCCGCTTCAATATTCACGTCCATATAAGGTAACACACCTAAGACTGGGAGCCACGTTTCCTTTTCCAACCACTCGAGGCCATTATCCAGTAACTCACGCATTCCCCGAAATTAATTGATGATAATTGCCTTTACACACCTGCGCTCATCATCATCCAATAAGGCAAGTGTCCCGAAGCAAACTAATATTTCACCTTAAAGGCTTGTCCCATATATAACTATTTTAATATGTGTGCGATATCTAAATAATAGTGAACATCCTTGATTTGAATTTTACTACAAACGTAAAAACAAAATGAAAACCCTAACTGCAAGAGTTAAGGTTGAATTAACTAGATATGAATGCTTTACACCCCCATTCATCTTATTGAAATAGAAAATAATACCGGTTTACACCGGATTGTCGCAAATACAGAGATATTTTTTGTTTTTTCTGTTAACAAGATTTTATAACAACTTTTTAGAAATTCAATAGGCTAGAATTTGTTATGGACCGATTTCCATCAAAATATGCAGTATATTATTTTACATTATAAAAGTTCTCAACAAATCCGTTCTATGAGGTTGGAGGAATTGTTTTTAGGAGAATTCACATCCGATGATACCTCAAACGCTTCCATTTGTTCGGCGTCAAAAGACTTTAGGAATTGTTGGAGATAGTTCGTATTCTGAATGGTCGGGTCAAGCCAAACCTTTTCATCTTCAGGATTAAGAATGACCGGCATACGATCATGAATGCTTGTCATCAATTCATTTGACGTCGTGGTGATAACTGAACAAGAATAAACCGTACCTTTCGGTGATTTCCATGATTCCCATAGACCTGCCATTCCAAATGGATCATTATTCTTAAGTTTAATCCGCATTGGTATTTTACGTTCAGGATCCTTCTTCCACTCATAAAAGGAGTCGGCAAGAATCAAGCACCGTTTCTTTTTATAAGCATTCTTGAAACTTACTTTCTCGGCAATTGTCTCGGCCCTGGCATTTATCATCTTGTAGCCAATTTTTTCATCTTTAGCCCAGGACGGAATCAATCCCCATCGGAGATACCCTAACCGGTTCTTAGTACCATCATTAATGACAGATAGAACGGAATGCGTCGGAGCTACATTATAGCTAGCCTGGTACTCTTCATTAAAAGCAGCTTGTATATCAAAGCGATCAATGATTTCTTCAATGCCCGTAAAAAGGGTAAATCGTCCACACATACTATCACCTACTGTATTATTTGTTAACGCTCTAGAATCTTAATATCTGTAAATGGTTGATTGAACAATTCACTGTTAATCAATAGTGTACCCAGAACTTCCCTTTCATCTTCAGCTTTAATAACATCTGTAAGAATTACCATACTACCATTCTTCACTGTCACTTTATATTCATTCATAATAAGTCTCCCTTCAATTGGTTGTTACCCGTATTATATACATTATCCACCAAAGGTAAAAACAAAACGAATTAGTGATCGTCCCCCTTGTTTCATTGCTCCTTGTTCCTTTTCAAATTGGACAAATATGACCATGTTTCCAGGACCCATTCCTTATCATTGGGCATGAAAAAGCCCTCCATAAAAGCATGGCTGGCTTTAATGGAGGGTTTTTAATCAACTTAGTTTGTGATGGACCCATCATCGTCTATATCCTCGTAATCAGTTGGATCCTTTTCCAATAATACTACTTTATCTTCTTCGTTCCACTCCACTTTAAATCCTGTTACTTTTCCGACCCTTAAAACGGGTAGGAATGATTTTTGATCTGGTTTATATGTCTTTAAATCTTTTGTGCCTATTACGCCTAAACCAAGTAGCAATTTATCCGATTGAATATAAGGCTTACCATCTATTATCTTCATTTGTTTAGCTGTATACGGAAAAGGTACACCATTTACTTTTAATGTGAACGGACCTGGCTTCTCTTCTTTAATTTCTGGAGCTTTTTTCGACTTATAGTATCCCTTATCTACTCCAAGAACTGTTCCTTCTCTCGTATTATCCGCCCCACCATACATTTTTCCCGTTTCATAATCGAATACGACGGCCTGCACATTTCCAATATGCTGAGGTTTTTCTTCATAGACATGACCTTTTGCCATTAACTCCAATTTTGTATTTTGTTCAATTCCCGGCTCCCATCGTACAGTGGGATAGTTCGCAGAGTATATACGAGGTGATAAGATGGCTTCTTGGATTGGTAGCCCATGATCGATTACATTCATGATGGTCTCAGACACAGATGCAATAATGGTAGCTCCCCCAGGAGAGCCCAAGGCAAGAAAAGGTTTTCCATCTTTTAAGACAAAAGTTGGTGACATACTGCTTCTAGGGCGTTTTCCTGCTTCTACCTGATTAACGCCTCCCGGTGTAGCATCGAAATCTGTCATTTCATTATTTAGCATGAAACCATAATCCGGTACCATTATGCCCGTACCGAACACTTGTTCAATCGTTGTCGTATATGACACCATATTCCCCCACTTATCCATCACCGAGAAATGGGTGGTTTGACCTTCAGGATGATTCTCCACCACAGTTGGCATGGAAGAAGGTTCTTTTCCTTCATATTCCCATGGATCTCCTTCTTTTACTTCTGCAGTTGATCTATTAGGATTAATTAGTTTTCTTCTTTCCTTTATATACTCCTCATCTAAAAGCCCTTTTTTAGGAACTTCATAAAAATCTTCATCAGCCATGTATGCTGCACGGTCGGCAAATGCCAAATGCATGGCTTCCGTTAAATAATGAAGATATTCAGGGGAATTAATTCCCATCTCCTTCACATCATACCCTTCCATCAATTCTAAAATTTGTTGGACCGTCAAACTACCTGAACTCGGCGAAGCGGCACCCACGACTTCAAATCCCCTATAATTCGATCGAATCGGTTCCCTTTCTTTCGCCTCATACCTTTTCAAATCATCCGTGGTCATGACGCCTTCTCGTTTTTTAACTTCCTTGACAAGCGCTTCACCGATTTCCCCTGAATAAAGTGCATCCGGCCCTTGTTTCTGAATAATTTTGAATGTCTTGGCAAGATCCGGTTGGATGAGCTTATCACCTTCTTTTAATGGTTCTCCCCCGGGAATGAACACTTTGGCAGCTGCAGGATTATTTAGAAGCTTCGCTTTATTTTCATCAATATATTGAGCTGCGGACCAATTTACTTTCACTCCTTTTTCCGCTTGTTTGATCGCAGGATTTATTACTTCTGATAAACTCATCGTGCCATAGTTCTCAAGAGCCATTTCCATTCCCTTTAAGGTTCCAGGGACCCCTACCGCCTTTCCTGTAATATGACGTTTACTGAAAGGTATAACTTTTCCGTTTTTATCTAGAAAAAGTTTAGGTGTAACGTTTTTTGGAGCCGTTTCACGGCTATCAATCATCGTAATTTTATCTTCCTCTTTACTGTAAATCATGATGAAACTCCCTCCGCCAATTCCCGACATCATCGGTTCCACTACATTTAATGACAGCTGAATGGCTGCTGCTGCATCAACAGCATTTCCGCCTTGCTCTAAAATCTTTCTACCAGCTTCCGCTGCTATGGGATGGGAAACCGAAACGATTCCCTTTTTTGTTCCTTGCTTCATTGACTTATCTACCCCGGGCACACTTGCAATAACGGTAGAGACAACTAAAAAGATACTGAAAACAGCTATAATTAAACTCTTAAAATAGGTCATATAAAGTCCCCTTTCAAAACGGATATTAATCCTGTTCACTTAGAAAAACCTATACCTTTCTTCTGGTTAAGATTCTAAAGTTGGAGACAGTTCCTATGTTTATCATGGAGATAACTCAAGTAGACTTCAGACTTTTTAAACATCAAAATTATAAACTATATAAATTAAAGACGGTGGCTCAACCTCATATTACACACTCACCTCCTTAACTGATAAATGATGTAGTTGGGTAAAAGCCACCGTCTAGTGTCTTCAGTCCATTACCTAAATATTATGATTATTATCTAAAATGGTCGGCATGTTCCTTTTGTCTTGCTTCTTGAAATATTGGAAAGCAAGCAAGACGGCAAAGGAAGCTAATCCAATGATATCCGTAATGGTTTCAGGATAAATTAATAGTAAGCCGATAATAATGGCTGGGAATCTTTCTAACCAATGCATTCCGCGTATCCAATAACCGATGACCCCGGCCCCGATAGCAATCATTCCAGTCATTGCCGTAAAAACGACCCATACCACTTCCATCCAAGTTGAATCAATCATCAGCATTTGTGGGGATAGTACGAAAATGTAAGGAATAATAAAGGCCGCTATGGCTAATTTAGACGATTGGATCCCCGTCTTTAAGGGATCTCCACCAGAAACCCCGGCTGCTGCGAAAGCGGCTAGTGCCACTGGTGGTGTTATATCTGCAATAATCCCAAAATAGAAAACGAATAGATGCGCGGATAAATCCGGTACACCCAGTAAAATGATGGCAGGTGCCGCAATGGTAGAGGTAATTACATAGTTAGCAGTTGTCGGTGACCCCATTCCCAATACTAAGGCCGCGACCATTGTAAGCATAAGTGTTGGTATTAAGTAGCCACCAGCCAAATCGATTAATCCATTCGCCAGCTTTAGACCTAGTCCTGTCTTTGTGACAATCCCTACGATAATACCCGCACTAGCCGTTGCAGCCGCTACTGCCAATGCCGTTCGAGCCCCATCTACTAAGGCATGAATGATATCACTAAATTTCATCCGTACATCTTTGTTAATGAACCCTACAATAATCGAGATAAGAATGGAATACAATGCGGCATGTG
This sequence comes from Peribacillus sp. NPDC046944, assembly GCF_050272735.1. Lineage (NCBI taxonomy): Bacteria > Bacillati > Bacillota > Bacilli > Caryophanales > Bacillaceae > Peribacillus > Peribacillus sp. NPDC046944. The sequence continues at coordinate 102,714 of NZ_JBNNML010000008.1, read as the reverse complement.
TAACTGTTATATTCGACATCAGAAGGAGAACGATAGCAACGATTGGTATCAATAAATAAACTTTTCTTATCACTTCTCTCTTGTTCGGCATTTCTTCTTTCGTCAATCCCCTTAATCCAAGCCTTTTTGCTTCAAAATGGGTCATGATCCAAATCCCTGTAAAGTAAAGAATGGCTGGAATGGTGGCTGCTTTTGCTATATCCCAATACGTGATGCCATTCCCAATAAACTCGACCATTAGAAACGCTGCCGCTCCCATTATCGGTGGCATTAATTGTCCACCTGTTGAAGCAGATGCCTCTACTGCCCCAGCAAATTCCTTTTTGTAACCCAGATTTTTCATCATGGGAATCGTAAATGACCCTGAAGTGACAACATTCGCTACCGAGCTACCGCTGATTGTTCCTTGTAATGCACTTGAAAAAATGGCAACCTTCGCAGGTCCGCCGACTCTTCTACCTGCAATCGCAGTTGAGAGATCATTGAAATATTGACCAACCCCGGTTCGTATAAGGAAGGCACCAAATAGTAAAAATAGGAAAATAAAGGTAGATGAAATCGCCAGCGGTGTTCCTAAAATCCCCTCTGTAGAGAAAAACATCGTTTGGACCATCCGTTCAAAAGTTAGACCGCGATGCGAAAGGAAACCAGGCATATATTGACCAAATAGACCATATAAAATGAATAGCACCGCTATAGTCGTTATAGGTATCCCTACTGCACGCCTCGTTGCCTCTAACACCAGTAAAATGGCCAGTAAACCAACCGTGAAATCCAACGCACCTAAACGACCGACATTCATGACCAAATCGTCGAAAAACAAGGGCCAGTACGCTCCGACTCCGATACTTAATACTGCTAGAATCATATCGTACCATGCTATTTGAAGCTTGCCTTTTTGGCGTTTCTTCCGATTTGCAGGAAATAATAAAAAGATTAAAGATAGCGCGAAACCTAAATGAATCGTCCGTTGAATTTGTGCTGTAAAAACCCCAAAGATGGCTGTATACAATTGGAATAAAGAAAATGCTAAGAGACCGAAAAAAGCAATATACCCCAATATGCCTTTTAATTTCCTGGTCCCTGCTTCAGGATCGTATTTCTCTAAAAGTTTCTGCTGCTCTTCCTCCGTTAAGTACTGCACTTTTCCTTTATCATCATCCATTGATATTCACCCCATCCAATTGCTCCCAAAAGGAAATTTTTTTAGTTGAAATTCTGATCCATGTTCCCGGCTTAATAAATCGTGATAATAATACAGTTTGTTTTCTATAGATTAAGCGATGATTGGCCTCAACCTGCCCTATTCTTAAATCAATATATTCAAATGTTCGATTCATATTTTTGATATGATACACACCATCTTTTTCTTCAAACACTTCCTCTCCCTCTGCATTAGAAGGCATACCTACAGCAAAGTCTTCATATGCCAGCTCGGTTTGCTTAATGGAGTCCCTTGATAGCTGATAGGTTTCAAGAACGTCCGAGAGGTGAATGGAATGTGTATACTCTATTTGAAACGTCTTTTCTCTTTTCAAAGGTAAATAAGCCAACAACTCTTCTTGATCTTGATAGGAAAACGCAAGGACTTGTTTATATGGTATAAAACCAAGTAAAGCACTGAACAGAAATAGAGGGATAATAAAAAACACGAATCTCTTAAAAAAATTGCTGCTCATCGAAACCTCCAAACTTCAAGAAACAACGAAATCGATAGCGAACTATCGATTATCGTAGCATTTATTTGGTAATTCCCTTTTCTTCGAAATATTTAGCTGCACCAGGATGCAACTCCATTTCCCCTAATCCTTCAAGTGCCGTCTCTGCCGTAATTAATTTTCCTTTTGCATGCGTGATTTTGTCTGTATTGTCATAAATAGCCTTAGTCATTTCGTACACCAAGTCTTTGTCCATGTCTTTTCTTACAACCAACATGGCTTTCACGGCAACGGTCTTTACATCTGATTTAATCTTATAAGTGCCGCTCGGAATGGTATCCTCCGCATAATATGGATATTTCTTAACCAACTCTTTAATCTTTTCATCCGCAATTGGTAGGACAACAATATCATTTTGAACAGAAAGTGCCTCTACTGCACCAGTTGGAGTACCTGCTGTTATAAATGCTGCATCAATATTCCCAGCTTGTATTCCGTCCGTTGACTCGTCGAAGGAGAGGTTTTGGGCTTTTATATCTTTAGCTGATAACCCATGAAGTGCTAGAATTTGCATGGCATTAATGTATGCACCTGATCCAGGGGCACCGACCGATACTTTCTTTCCTTTTAAATCTTCCACTGATTTAATCCCACTTTTAGCTGTTGTTACAAGCTGTACAGTTTCTGGATATAAAGAGCTAATTGCCTGGATATTATCAATGGGGTTCCCCTTGAACATTTCTTTGGCCTCAACTGCATATGCAGCAATATCCGTTTGCGAGAAAGCTATCTCAGCTTCTCCAGCTCTTAAGGTTTCCATGTTTTCTGCAGAAGCCCCGGAGGTTTGTGGTGTAATATTCGCATTGGTATTATCCGTGATGATATTTCCGATCTGACCACCGAGTGGGTAATATGTACCACCAGTCCCACCTGTTAATAGACTCAAGTTTTGTCTTTCGTCTCCAGAGGCCCCTTCATTCCCCTTACTGCAAGCAGTAATAAGTAGTAAGGACATGATCATTCCGAATAAAAAAAGGCTTTTACATCCCTTCACAAAAATCCCTCCTTTTTCAATTTCATCATCTTTAAATGCGACGATATTAATAGTATTCTGTGACCAACTCTAATTTCCTTCCTTTTATATATGGGAATTTAACCCATATCCTTACAGTCATAAACGCGCGTTTTTTTAACCAACTTAATATTTGACTAAATTTTCAGTTTTTTTACACCCTTCTTTAAAGATAATATTGACTCTTGCATTTGAGAAATATATTATTGTTATAAACTTATAACTATTGATTATAAAATACCTTCTTATTGGCTGTATCCAGTTATTCTGATACCACTTAAACAAAAAGGAGTGATTTTATCAATTTCCTATCCCTACGTTATTTTATTGAGGTTTCAAACCACCTTAGTTTCAGCAAAGCCTCCAAGATCCTTCATATCTCCCAACCTGGCTTAAGCCAACAAATCTCATCACTTGAAAAACAATTAGGTTTTAAGCTTCTAAATCGCACAACAAGAAAAATCACATTGACTGAAGAAGGGGAATATATCTACAAGAAGCTCGCTCCTTCCTTCGATGACATCGAAAAAACAGTTAGCAATATCGTTGAAAACAAAATTGTCCCCAAACCAAAAATAAAAATTGCCACAATACCATCAGCAGCAAGTATTTATATACCAAATTTATTGAAAAGGATACGTATTGAATTTCCTGAAGTAGAAGTGGATCTTCAAGAGACAACCTCCGCAAGAGCAGTCAAGCTAGTCAAACAGCAAAAATATCAAATTGGTTTTATCCGAACACCCATACATGCCAATATACTGACAAATGAAGGGCTAAATATGATTGAATTCAACAAATCTCCATTGCAATTAGTCGTTTCTTTTGAACACCGGTTAGCTCAAAAAGAATCCATACATTTAACTGAGGCAAAGAATGAACCCTTTATTCATTATCATACAGTACAAGCCCACTCTCTTCAATTTCTTTTGGAAAAGGCATGTTCGATTGCTGGGTTTTCTCCAAAAAAATTATGTGAAGGATCCGAGCTATTAACGATTGCAAACCTAGTTTCAAATAATTTAGGTGTTGCCCTCATGCCCAAAGATATGATTGATTTGTTAGGAACTAAAAAGGTGAAGGCCTTAAACATCGAAAATATGAATCTGTCTAGCTCAATATCAGCTGTTTGGAAAAGTAGCGAACATACACCTTTCTTGATAAATCAAATCATACATACCCTCCAATCTAATGCTTCGTTGTGAGTTATAAGGATAAAGAACTAAAGTAAGTACAACTTGTCCCTTTTATAATCAAGGTTTATATGTATATAAAAATTTACTATTTTTGTTATGTTCCCTTCAATGTTAGCATTTGGTTATACAACATTTGAAAGGATGATAAATAAATGGTAAGTGGTATTTCGAAATTTTCCGTATTTGGCTTGGGTCCTATCGGCATGGAAATTCTGCGTAGTGCATATCTTACAAATCCTCAATCGATTATTGGTGCTGTAGATATTGATCCCCAAAAGGTTGGAAAGGATATTGGGCTGATCATAAATGAAAATAAAATGGATGTACATGTGGTCTCCAGTATTCATGAAGTAAAAACCAGTGTAGAGCATCCAATTGCCCTTCATGCGACCGGTTCCAATGCAAACCACGTTTGGCCGCAAATCAAGGAACTTTTAGATCATGGGTTCTCAGTGGTTTCTACCTGTGAACAGCTTTCTTTCCCGTGGCAGCGCTATCCTGAGCTGGCAAAGGAGATAGATATATATGCAAAGAGTAAAGGGCTCAGTGTCATCGGGACTGGCATTAATCCAGGTTTCATCATGGATACCATGGCAATCTGTTTTTCAACGGTTGTTACAACGGTAAACAGAGTCCTTGTCAATCGTAAAGTGGATGTTTCGAAACGCCGCCTCCCCTTACAAAGAAAAGTTGGAATCGGTATGACAAAAGGAGAATTTGAGGCACTGGCTGAACAGGATAAGATCGGGCATGTTGGTCTTGAAGAATCTGTTAGATTAATTGCATATGGGCTAGATTGGGAACTTACCAGTATAAATAATACCATTGAGCCAACAATTGCCACCGAAGATATAACCGTTCCACTTACGTCTCTAAAAAAAGGGGCGGTTAGTGGGCTACACCAAGTATCAAGAGCTTTGACCTCTACCGGAAAGGAAATCTGCTTGGACTTGACCATGTCTGTAGGAATTAACCAAGAGGATGAAATTATTATTGAAGGAAACGAAACACAGAGATTAATCATACCAAATGGAGTATTCGGCGATACCGCTACAGCCTCCATGGTTATTAATACAGCTAAACAGATTGATGCGATTCGAAAACCCGGGTTACTTACCATGGCTGACATCGGTCTGCCAAGAAACAGCCAGCAATCTGAATTTGTACCCATATAAGTCTAAACAAACGACATTTGCATTTATAAGTAACTACTATATGAATGTCTCTGCTATTCTTTAAATATTCAAATCTAAAGATAGATTAACCCCCGAATCGAAGACTTTTCTGTCTGTCCATTCGGGGGTTCTGTATGGAAATAAGCCTAACGTTTCATTTGATCACGGATGAATCTGTGTAAACCGGCCAATTGGAGACCCTTATTTTACTTCCGCAAATTTTTTCGAGTCATCTAGATAGTTCGTTACATTTTTTTCATCAATTAAGCCTGTTTCTCCATTCATTACTTTTTCAACATCTTCTCCATTCCCGGTCTTGATTGCTGTTTGGATAGCTAGTGTACCAAGGGATATTGGATCGTTTATAATTGTTGCATGGAACGTACCTGCATTAATTTTCTTAACAGCTTCCATTAACCCATCAATACCAACGATTTTAACATCTTTTAGTTTCCCTGCTTGTTCTAATACTTTCAATGCTCCAAGTGCCATATCGTCATTATGAGCGTATACTAGTTTTACATCCGGATGAGCCTGCAATAAGTCTTGCATAGATGTAACAGCTTTCGCACGTATATACTCACTGTAAGGCCCTTCGATAATCTTAATACCTTTTTCCTTCTCTACAACTTCATGAAAACCATCGTGACGAGCTTTCATAACGGTACCTCCTGCATCCCCTTGCAATTCAATCACTTTACCTGTAGCTCCGTCACCACCAAGAAGCTCGATAGCTTTTTTTCCAGCAAGACGTCCCATTTCTACATTGTCTCTACCAATGTAAGAAACAACCTCTTCTTTTGTTTGTCTATCCACTGTGATAACTGGTATACCTGCTCTTTCAGCTGCTTTTAAAGCAGGTGCTACAGCTGATGGATTAACAGGGTTAATAAGTAATACATCAATTCCTTTTGTAATGAGAGACTGAACATCAGTATTTTGTTTTTCTATATCATTTTGTGCATCTACGACGATTAATTTTGCATTCTCTTGTTTAGCCTCTGCTTTGGCTCCATCAACCAATGATGTATAAAAAGGAGATTCAAGAGTTGCTTGAGAGAAGCCGATAACTAATGATTCTCCAACTCCCTTTTTACTTGTATTTGAACCAGAGTCTTTTGCTGCTCCGCCTCCACATGCCGTTAATGCAAACATAAGTGCTATTGCAAATAAACCCGTCATCCATTTTTTCTTCAAATAAACCACCCCTTATTTTTTGTTTATGATATATTGATTCATAATTAATGCTAGAACAATGATTATTCCCATGAATATAGATTGATAGTAAGAAGATAAACCCAATAGATTGAAGATATTAACAATCATACTCATAATCAATACTCCAATAAAGGTTCCACCTACACTACCTTTTCCACCCATAAGGCTCGTTCCACCTATAACGACTGCGGCAATAACATCTAACTCAAGCCCAGTACCAGCTGTAGGTTGTCCGACGGTTAACCATGCACTCATGAGAACACCAGCCACTGCCGATAGCAACCCTGCGATTACAAAACACCATGTAATATACTTCTCTACTGGAATGCCAGAAAGTCTAGATGATTCTATATTTCCACCTACTGCATATATTTTTCTTCCGAATGTTGTGTATTTTAAAACTACCATGGCTATGATCGTTAATCCGATCCAAACAATTACCGTTAATGGAATCTTGCCTAAAACATTTCCACCTAAAGCTATAAAACTTTCAGGAAGGTCATAAATTGGCTCTCCATTTGTTGATAATAAAGCAAGTCCTCTTGCACTAACCATCATAGCAAGTGTCGTGATGAACGCAGGAACTTTAAACTTAGTTGAAATAAACCCGTTCACGAAACCTAAGAATGTTCCTCCTACCAGGGTTATGGTTATGGCTAGTATCGGATTCATTCCTGTACCCAATAAAATCGAGACCAACATACCTGTTAATGCTAAAATTGCTCCAACCGATAAATCAATACCAGCAACTAATATAACAAAAGTCATTCCTATACTAACAATTCCAACAAAAGAAGACTGTTGAAGAAGATTAAGTAAATTTTGAACAGAGAGGAATTGATCGGATAGCAAGCTACCAATCAGGATAAACCCTAGAAAAATTAAGAAAAGATTGTATTTCTGTAATACATTCTTAATAGGTAGTGATTTTGATTGTTTTACCTGTGTTGCATCTATATTGGCATCCATAGTACGCCTCCTTTTGTATTAACCAGATACGGCAATATTCATAATTTCACTTTTATAATGTGAAGGCTGTGAAAACTCCTTAATTAACTTACCTTCAAACATTACCAGAACTCTGTCACAAACTGAGAGTAACTCTTCAATTTCCGAAGTTGCCATAATAATGCTTGTTCCTCCATTTGAGAGTTCCTTCATAATGCTATAAATCTCATCTTTTGCTCCTATATCAATGCCTTGGGTTGGTTCATCGAACAATAAAAGTCTAGAATTATTAATAAGCCACCTAGAAATTATGACTTTTTGTTGATTACCCCCACTTAAATTTCTCAGAGGTACATCACTACCACTTGTTTTAATATTTAATTTCTCAATCATATCTTTCATAACCTGTTTCATTTTCCGTAGGTTTACAAAACTATTCTTAGAAAAGGAGTGAAGTGAAGGCAAGAAGGCATTCTCCAAAATAGACAAGTCTAGGTTGGCCCCTTCAGTTTTTCTATTTTCCGGTACAAGCCCCATACCGACTTCTACTGCTTTTTGAGGAGAAGTTATACTCTTTTTCTTACCATCTATCTGTAGTTCTCCTGTTTGTATTGGATCTGCCCCATAAATTGCTCTAAGTAGTTCCGTTCTTCCAGAACCCACTAGTCCATATAAGCCAACGATTTCTCCTTTACTGACTGAGAAAGAAACATTTTTTATTTTTTGATTTGTAAACCCTTTCACTTTTAGGAATTCTTCTCTTTTTGTTTCTGTATGAATATTCGCTTTTTTTTCTATAGTTCGTCCAGTAATGTGGCGGATTAAATCAGGTTGTGCCAGATTCTTCATCTCATCTGTGATCACCCATTTCCCATTTCTAAGAACCGTTACTCGGTCTCCTATCGCGTATAATTCCTCAAGTTTATGAGAAATATAAACAATTGTATATTCCTGTTCCTTTAATAGTTTGATAACGTCAAATAGTTTTAGTACTTCATCATTAGACAATGCTGTTGAGGGTTCATCCATTATTATTATTTTGCATTCTGCAGCAATGGCTTTCGCTATTTCCGTCATTTGTTTTAAACCCATACTTGCCTGAGATGCCTGCATGGTTGGGGAAACAGATACTCCAAGTAAAGAAAAGAGCCTTTTTGCTTCATCATTAATCTGTCTCCATTTTATAATGCCGCCTTTTCGCTTTAGATAGTTTCCAAGGAAAATATTTTCTGCTAAACTCAATTCCTCTACTAGGGATAGCTCTTGATAAATGGTTGAAATTCCAAGTGCCATACTATCTAAAGGTGTCTTAATTGTTACCGGCTGCCCTTCCAAATTAATATCTCCCTCATCTTTGGTATAGACACCTGATAAAATTTTCATTAGAGTAGATTTACCAGCACCATTCGCCCCAATAAGACAATGCACTTCTCCTTTTTTTAGAGTAAAGTTTACATTTTGCAATGCTTTTACACCTGGAAAAGATTTAGACACTTGCTTCATTTCAAGTATGTTGGACACTCTGGTCATCCCCCCCATTTTTCAATTTTTTCATAATCGGAAATAATACTTTATTTAAATGGATATAGACTTCAAATAACTCATCATATTTTTTTGTTTTCTCTACATCTGGGTAGTATGTTTTTTCCATCTTCACCATGTATTTTGAAGCTTCCTTCAAATTAGAATAAAATCCTAGACCATGAGAAGCTATGATGGCAGCCCCTTTTGAACCGGTTTCTATATCACTAGGAATCGAGATAGGAAGGCCGATGACATCACTGATGATTTGCATCCAATAATGATTGTGAGTTCCACCACCACCTGCAATGATTCTTTCAACTGGGATTGAATAGTCATTCATCGTTTGGATAACGTTTCTTGTACCAAACGCAATCGCCTCAAGGATAGCTCTATAAATATGAAATTTATTATGCGATAGTGTAAGGCCAACAAAAGAACCAGTTGCATAAGGAGTCTTATAGGGCGTTCGATTCCCTTTCCAGCTATCCAAAACGATTAATCCATCACAACCCGGTTCCATTTTATTTATTTCTATTTCAAGTTCTTTATAGATTTCTTCTTTATCCGTACGGTGTCCATAAAACTCCTGTAAAAACCAGGAAATGATAGAGCCGCATGATAACTGCCCTCCCTCAAGAAGCCAATGTCCATCCAGAAGCGGTGAATCATAGGGGCCCCAAAGGGAATCGTTGAAAACTGGTTTATCGTGGTGCATTAAGTGAACAAAACTAGTTCCAGTGATCATACTAAGTTGACCAGGTTCAAGGGCACCTGAGCCAATCATCCCTATATGAGCATCAATGCCACCTTGAAATACTGGTACACCCACTTCTAAACCTAAATACTCTGCTGCATTCGGCGTGATGGTGCCTACTTGTTCACCTACACTCAATACTTTCGAAGGCCAATGTTTGGTAATCCCTTCAAGACCAATTTCTTTAAAGAAGGACTCCGAAAACCCTTCTAGCCGATCAACATAATTCCATTTACAACTGGCATTACATTTTGATGCCACAAGTTCGCCTGTTAATTGGAAATTAATCCAATCAATTTGTTCAACTATTCGTTTACCTGTTAAGTCATGGTGTTTTTTCAACCATAAGGATTTTGTAGTCATCCATTCAATTGAAGTTTTTTTCCCGGAGAATAGTAGATGATTTTCGACTTGAAAATGCTGATTACTATTAATTTCTTCTTCTTCCTCAGTAGCTCGTTGGTCCATCCAGCATTGTGCTAGTGCTAGAGGCTTCAGGCTCTCATCGGTTAAAACTACGGTAGAAGATGTTGCGCAAATCGAAATTCCTTTAATTAACTTCGGATTGATCATTAACTTAACAGATATCAAAGCTTTTTGAAGTGCTGACCACCAGTCATTCGCATCTTGCTCAGAATACCCATTTTTTCTATGAAAGGTAGGATAAGATGCGCTTGCTGTACAAACAAGATTTCCCTCTATAGTATAAACACCGACTTTTAAGGACTGTGTTCCAAAATCAATACCTAATACGAGATCATTCATCATTGTTATTCTCCGGGGTAAAGCAGAATTTTATTGAAAACAATTTCTTTGTTTTTTATTTTTTCAAACACAGCCGGTGTTTCTTCTAGACCAAAACGGTGAGAAACAATTTCCTCAGTTTTGATCTTTCCTTGTGCCATACTGTTTATCACATATGACCATTCCTTACCTGGGAATGGGTCTGAGAAAGAATTCCAAGAGCCATGAATTCCAATTTCATATCGTAATAAGCGATCAACAGTTTTAGCAGATAGAGTTAAGGGTTGGTTAGAGATACCGAGAAATACAACCCTTCCCATTTTTCCAGTAATCAATACAGCTTGATCCTGTGCAATGGCTGAACCGGAGGTATCAATAACAAAGTCTATATGTGTGTCCGCCAATACCTCTACTATATTTTCCTTTTTTGAATTGACTACACGATTTGCTCCTAACTTTTTGGCTATTTCAAGTTTTTCCTCGAAAATATCCACAGCAATAACTTCTTTTGCACCCATTTCACGAGCGAATTGAACCGCAAACATTCCGATTGCCCCTAGACCCATCACGACAGCTGTATCACCTTTTTTCAGGTTTCCTCTCCAAAGTCCATGAACAGCATTCGCAGCTGGATCAACCATCGCTCCCGCATCATATGAAATGGTATCTTCAAGTTTCAGGATATTTGCTTTCCCTACTTTTATAAAGTTCGCCATTGCACCATCTGTTCTTGAACCGTAATAATTGTATGTATCACACAAACCAAATTTCCCTTGTTTACAATAAACGCAATTCATACAAGGTTCTAATGGAGCAATTGTTACACGATCCCCGATGGACCATTCCGTAGCTTTTGAACCACATTCTACTATTTGTCCTGAAAATTCGTGTCCTAATGTTAATCCTTTATAATAAGCACCTTTTGTTAACGCTCTAGGAATATCAGATCCACAAATTCCTATCGCTTTTACTTGAATTAATACTTCTGTTTCTGAAATAGAAGGTAACTCTACTTCCTCTACCTGTAAGTTACCTGGCTCGTATAATTTGACTGCTTTCATCATGTTCCCCCCTATTAAAAATTACACAATTTCTTTCGCTAATTCTTCATCTACAAAGAGAACGTTTACATACCCACCATTTAATGCGCCCTTTACGCTCCGAGCTTTTGCCTTGCCTGCGGCTAAAGCAATAGAAAACTCTTTGTTTCTTAATTCTTCTAACTCTAGACCAATGGTTCGTTTGTTCAAATCATTATCAACAATATCCCCCGCTAACGAAAAATATCTTGAACAAATATCACCTACTGCTTTTTGATTTATTAACTTTTCATACGAATCTCCTTTAAAATACCCACCTTTATAGAGAACCGATTCATAAGACACATTCCCAATTCCAAATACCGCGATATTACTTCTTTTACCAAGATTTAATACTTGTTCAATACTAGAATCAGTCATAATTGATTCCGCTATAAACGAACTATCCACAATGGATGGAACAGGTAAGAGGTAATGGTCCGCTGAAAACGCTTCTGAAAATTTTTCAAGTAGCGCCCCTGATCCTGTGGAAAAATTGCTCTTTGCTATTCCACCATTTAATTGAACGATTTTCATTTGGGGTAATTTTTTTTCCTTTAAATGAGGAATAACATAACTCATAGATGTCCCCCAAGAAACACCTAAAATAGAGTCGCTCTCACAGATATCATATAAATATTCTGCAATCGCTTTACCTATATCATTTTGAATGAGTGGTACATCATCTACATAAACCGGTAAAACGAAGACTTTTTTCAACTTATACTTTTCTTTAATTTTATTCGCCAGCTTTTGAACCGAATTAAGTGGATAATTTATTTTGACATCAATAATGCCTGATTTAAATGCTGCATCAATAATCCGGCTGATTGTTGCTCTTGAATAACTTAGTTTTTCTGCTATTTCCTTTTGTGTAAAGTTCATCTCATAATACATCTTTGCTACAACAATCATTTCTTCATTTGAGTACATTTCTTCCCCCTGCCAAGAAATTATGTTCAATAGGTAAAATTAATTTCATATTTAGATTATATGTAATTTTTAGATAAATGAAAACGCTTTATTAATTTTTGAACATAATTTCAATTGTGTCTAATTTAGAAACAACTTATCTGTCTAAATAGAGAAATAGGTTCAAATATTTAACAAGCGGTAAATCTTCGGTTTTTTTAATAACAGTTTTTCGAGAAAAATAAAAAAAGACAGGACTTGTGCCTGTCTTTTTTATGTAGAAAAGAAACCCTTGGATAGGCCGATAGTTCTAAAAAGCTTTCAGCGTGGTATTAAAAAAACTCTCCCATGGTGCAAAAATATTTTTGGTTCGCCAACCAAAATATCAGCATCACGGAAGAGTTTTATGTCAAAAGACACTAATAGTTTAGCACACACTACCTGGAATTGTAAGCATCATATCGTATTTGCACCGAAGTACAGAAGACAAGTGATATATGGAAAGATAAAAAAAGATATCGGTCAAATATTACGCACGCTATGTGAAAGGAAAGGCGTAGAAATCATTGAAGCAACGGCTTGTAAATACCATGTGGCTTGTGAGTATTCCACCAGAAATAAGTGTATCTTCATTTGTGGGTTATTTAAAAGGGAAGAGTAGTTTGATGTTCATCTTTGTCCTTGCTACCATGTGATGTACGTGAACATTTTTGTTGCAATATTATGGAATATCAATACCGAAGCTTTGTGCCAAATTGCTAATAAATTCATCTTCGTTCAGTTCTTCACGTTCCTTCATTAATTCTTCGCCGGTATGGTATCTCAATTGGCTGGAAGGATCAGTTGCCGCCTTGTAAATCAATTCGGCAACATGATTCGGAGAATCGACTTGTTGAGGGTCAAACAAGCCTTGGTACACTGATCCGATTTTTTGCTCGATTTCACTATAATTCGTCAATTGGGTATCATGCAGCGGGTCCATAGATCTCCCTGCAAAATCGGTATTAGTGCGTCCGGGCTCCACGATCTTTACCCGAATATTGAGTGGGGCCAACTCGTACAATAGAGCTTCCGTAAGTCCGTTTAGGGCGAATTTGGAAGCATTATAAAGAGAAAACAACGGAAGTGCGAGTCTTCCTCCGCCAGAGCTAATGTTGATAATAAGTCCCTGATGATTATTTCTGAAGTGAGGCAGGATCGATTTTATTACCTTCATAGGGCCAAACACATTGACGTTAAACTGTCTTTGGATTTGTTCTTCTGTTGCAGCTTCAAAGATACCGAATGAACCATAACCTGCATTGTTTACAATCACATCAATATTCCCGAATTTCGTAATCCCTTGTTCAATGGCATTTTGGATGGATTCCTTGATTTCAACGTCGAGATGGGTGACCAAAATGTTCTCGGCCTTGGTAAATTCCGTTTCTTTTTCAGGCGAACGCATTGTTGCAATTACATTCCATCCTTTGCTCGCGAAATGTAAGGCTGTTGCTCTCCCGATTCCTGCCGATGCACCAGTAATTAATATAGTTTTCATCCTTATTTCCTCCTCTAATCCCCAGCTGGGGATGAATATAATTCGATTTTACGATTTATGAGTTCCATGCAGTGCGTTAGTTGCTCAATTTGTTCTTTGACCCGCATGTTTTGTTGACGAAGCATTTTAATACGCTCGTTTTTAGATTCGTCTCCCTGAATGACGAGTTGCGCGAATTTCTTCATATCGGCAATACCCATTCCCGTTTCGCGAAGGCGGCAAGCGAATTTGATCCATTCAATATCTTTGGAATCATAAATGCGACTACCGTTTTCATTACGCTTTACGGGCGGAAAAATACCTTCCTTTTCATAGTAACGAAGCGTGTGAATTGATAATCCAGTCTCGTTGGCGAGTTGACTAATTTGAAGACTCATAAGATGATCCACTCGTTTTTTGACATCGGTCATTTCCCCTTTCTAATGTAATTAGTTTAAAACATATCATCTAGAGTGCACTCTATGTCAAGGCTTTCAGGGGGATAAGACAGAAACTTATTTTGCGAGGAGGTAATAATCAGTGTTTTGCTGAAAGTGTTAGGGAGACGACCTAATCATACTCTTTACGAAGTGTCTATTGTCTGACAGAATGCCGGAACCTAAGATGCCTTTTACAAAATTTTCTTACCTGGTGCGGCGTCTTTTTAGCCGCCTGAAGACTGAAATTGCCCAGTAGTACATCAGTCAAGGGCATTATCATATTGCCTCCGTGCTTATTTTGCTGGAAGTGGAACGCTCACGTATTATACACATGTGATTAAGCTTAAAGAAACCGATTCACAGGGTGGAGGTCCCGCACCGTAAGTGATGAACAAATCTATTGATGGAAGATGCTGGGTCTTCAAAAGCTTTAATAGTTGCCTGGGCCAATTGAATTGCCCAGGAATAATTCTATTTATGGTTTCATACCAAGGGCAGGAGGACGCTCAAGTAGGGGGCTACATTTGCATCGACTCGTGAAAAAGATTACGTCCTTCCCTATTATCGAGATCTGAAAATGGTACAAAGCAGTTGGCTTCGCATTAGCCGCTAAAATGGAAAGGGAAAACCTTATTTCAAAAGGGTCTTCTAATCAAGGGGACTTCCAAGAGGTAACTAATTTTTCAGGAATTCATAAACTTTCGACTATCCTCATGGTGAGAATAAATCAATAGCTATACCCCTTCCCATTCCTATTGAAACGCAGTTAGCTTGTGAAAAGGATCGAATCGATGCAGAACAAGCCAATTATGCAGAAGGTCCTTACAAAAAAAGTTGGAATCGGTATGACAAAAGGAGAATTTGAGGGACTGGCTGAACAAGATAAGATCGGCCATGTTGGGCTTGAAGAATCTGTTAGATTAATTGCATATGGGCTAGATTGGGAACTTACCAGTATAAATAATACCATTGAGCCAACAATTGCCACCGAAGATATAACCGTTCCACTTAAGTCTCTAAAAAAAGGGGCGGTTAGTGGGCTACACCAAGTATCAAGAGCTTTGACCTCTACCGGAAAGGAAATCTGCTTGGACTTGAACATGTCTGTAGGAATTAACCAAGAGGATGAGATTATAATTGAAGGAAACGAAACACAAAGATTAATCATACCAAATGGAGTATTCGGTGATACTGCTACTGCCTCCATGGTTATTAATACAGCTAAACAAATTGATGCGATTCGAAAACCAGGGTTACTTACCATGGCTGACATCGGCCTGCCAAGAAACAGTCAGCAATCTGAATTTGTACCAATATGAGTCTAGACAAACGACATATCCATTTATAAGTAACTGCTATATGAATGCCTCTGCTATTCTTTAAAAATATCCCAACCTAAAGATAGCGTAAGCCCCGAATCGAAGACTTTTCTGTCTGTGCATTCGGGGGTTGTATATGGAAATAAGCCTAACGTTTCATTCTGATCAGCGTAAACCAACTTCATAGCGTTTCCTTCTGCATATTGAAGAAACCCAGCTAATCTCCTGTGAAGGTAGCTGGGTTTTAAAGTCGCATGTGCAAAATAGCACTTAGTAAGTGAAAATTATCACCTAAACTTACTCATCCAGAAAAGATTTATGACAATTTTAATAAATTAAGTTAATGATGTCCTATTTTGAAGTTCCGGATTTCCACTGGATTCTTCCACTTTTTGTGTTTCGTCATCTAGATAATCCAAACGACGATTTTTGGTTTCTGGGAATACCCAAGCCCAAATAGCTAATAGGAAGAATAAACCGGCCCCGCCTAAGATAATTGGTTCATACCCATACACAGGGAATATAGCTACTGTGATTAAGGGGGGTATCGCTGAAAGTCCGCGTCCAATTTGTAAAGCCCATGAAATACCTGTAGCCCGAACATCTGTAGGGAAGATTTCGCTAAATAATGACCCAAATACAGATGCTCCATTTGAACCAAAGTATAAAAAGAAAATAGGAACTAAAATCCATAGTGAGTTAATTAAACTAGACCATGTAAAGTAAAGGGCGATACCACCAAGAGCTGCAACAAGGCCAAGGTAACTTAAAGTTATTTTTCTTCCCCATTTGTCCGCTGTATAACCGGCAATAAATGATCCAACTAGACCTGCGAATGCAGTAAAGAATAGCCACCATCCCGCCGCACCCATTTCAAATCCTTCGTATTTTACTAAATACGTTGGAAGAAAATTTGTAATTCCATAGTAAGCGAAATATTGTAATACTGCAGCAATTAAAGCAATTGTGAATGGTTTCCAGAAGCGTCTTAAACCGTACTTTTTACGCCAATCGACTTTTTCACTAGCTTTTTGTTTATTTTTCACTTCTTCCTCCCAAACTTTTGATTCTTCTACATCTTTTCTGAGCCAAAGAGCAAATAAAACTGGAAGAGCAGAGATAATGAATGTCCAACGCCATCCGATTAAGGGGAGTACAAATCCACCCATAGTTGCTCCCAAGAAAATCCCCAAATAGGCGCCACCATATAGCATACTACTCCAAAATCCACGTTGTTTAGAAGGAACTGATTCGCTTACGAGTGCCTGAGCTGCACCGTATTCACCTCCTAAACCAAACCCAGCGATAGCAGTCCAAACAATTAGCCACTCATAATTGAATGTAAATCCACGCATTAACGTGGCTATACAGAAAATAACTAATGTTGCGATTAAAATCTTCTTACGCCCTACTCGATCTCCTAAATAACCAAAAAAAACACCACCAATCGCTAGGAAAGCAAGTTGAACTGAAAAAACTGACGCTATTTGTCCAGTAGTTAGCTGTAAAGCAGTTGCCATAGGAATTACAAGGAAACTTAACACAAACACTTCATAATAATCAAAAACCCAGCCAATATAAGCACCAAAAAAAATTTTATATTTTCCTTTATCCATTTTTTCATTATGTGGTTGAACGTTACTCGTCATAAACAAGTCCCCCCTGATTGATTATTAGAAAGTGTATACACTCTTTAGCAGTTCGACTAAAGAGCGTAAAGTTTTCTCATGTATTTACTGGTCTTCCAATTCCAAACGCTTCAATAGCTGTTGCTGTAACAGCTTTGGTTTTTTCAAGGCATAAATCAACAATGATTTCAGCAATATCAATAGGGTGTAACCAATTATCTTTATTAACAGTAGGCGCTAAGTCTTCCATCATTTTTGTGGCTACGGGTCCAGGGCATACGGCATTTACACGGATGTTAAAGGGCTTGAACTCTTCTCCTAATGCCTTGGTGAAACCGATAACCGCATGTTTTGCTGTAATGTAGGCACTACGATCCGGTCCGCCTTTTAATCCCCATATAGAGGAAATGTTTATAATAATACCTTCAAGTTGTTTAATCATGTTTGGAACTACTGCACGAGTCGCTAAATACATACCTCTAACATTTAAATCTTGCATGCTATCCCATTCTTCAATGCTAGTTTCTAAGAAAGGTTTGATAACCATAGATCCAGCATTATTAATTAGAATATCAACATGCCCCAGATCAGTCTCAATTTGTTTAAACGTTTGTTCGATGGTATCTCGTGAGGTTAATTCACAAAAATAGGCCTTAGCATTGCCTCCATTAGAAATTATTTGGGTAACTGTATTGTTAATCTCTTCTTGATTATTTGATAAAACAGCTAGTGTGGCTCCCAATTGCGCTAATAGAATACTTGTTTCTTTACCAATACCTCGACCACCGCCAGTTACAACGGCAACTTTTCCTGTTAAAGTTGACATTCTATCTTCCCCCTTATACTTTTACACCTAAAGTATCTATCACATAAGATGAAGCATGAGTACCTGCACGTTTTCCATAAACTAACCCACGTAATACAGATGTTCCACCAGGATATTTTCCATAGTAAAGACCTGCTGTTTCGCCGGCAGCATACAATCCAGGAATTGACTCATCATCGTTTGAATAGACAGCACCATCAGTATTTGTCGCAAGACCGCCATTAGTAAATACATTTGAGCAAGCAATAGGATACGCAATAAAGGGTCCCGTTGTAATTGGTATAGCCCAATTTGATTTTTCAGGTGTAATACCAATCGCCTTCTTGCCATCTTTCTGAAGAGGATCAAAAATCCCGTCTTGTACAGCCATATTAAATTCTTGAACTGTTTCCTCTAGATTTTCAGCAGAAATATTAAGTAATTCAGCTAATTCACTTAAAGTATTAGCTACAATTGCAGGTTTATCTGTTTCTAGAGCTTGTTCATAATTTGGAATATCATACATAGTTTGATCACTAATCATATAGGCAACATGTCCAGGTAAATCATAGAAAATCTTTCTAGCGACTTCTTCGTAATATTCATCAATAGTTGTTTTCCCTTCGTCAAGGAAGCGCTTACCATTTTGATCTACTAAAATAGCGTAGGGGAAGAGCATTACAGCAGCTTCTTCTCGTTTACTTCGAGGATCTACCGGTTCAGCATGGAAAGAATCAAACTGTCCCGCGCTTTTTGCTCCGATTGAAAGTGCCATTTCAATAGCCTCACCTCTATTGAAATATCCACCTTTACACACAGCAGGAATTTTGTGAGCATCTCTACCGATATATTGAGCCATCATACGTTGATTCCCTTGGAAACCACCAGCAGCTAAAACAACCGACCCCACTTTTAACTCAAGTGAGTTTCCACCTTTAACTCGGATATTCAACCGACTTACTGCACCATCTTCATTTAATGAAATATTCCATGCTGTTGCTTCATAAATGATATCAACCCCTTGGATCCCAGCTTTTCTAGCTAACGTATCGATGATGGCACGGCCGCCTCCAACGGGTAGTAGCCTCGGTTTATTTGAAGTTAAAAACATGGTCGGTAAATAATCAAATTCGACCCCATGTTGATTTAACCATTGAAGTGTTGGTCCTGCTTCTTGAGCAAGTGTTTCCACATAACGAAGATCTGAAAAATTATCGGAAAAAGCAAGCATATCTTCCACAAAATTGTCTGCTACTTCATTCAAGTTTTTCATTCTCATATATGATGCAGTCCAACGCGAATTTCCTCCACGATGGTCAAAATCAGAGCGCTCTAAAATAGCAATTTTAAGTTTCTTATTTAAAACTTCAGCTTGTTCTGCTGCAGCTAAAGCGGCAGAAGTTCCTGCAACTCCACAACCAATTACAACAATGTCATAGTCGAGATTTGATGTCATATTTTATCCCCCTATTCTTTGCTTAAAGTAAGTTCTTCAATAATCGCTAAAGCAGCTTTGCATACTTGCATGTCATGTGAATAATGTCCGCCGCTAACACCGATTCCTCCAATTAATTCCTCGCCTAATTTAATTGGATATCCACCTCCAAAAATCACAAGACGCTCTGTGTGTACAATACCATGCAGTAAAGGTGGATCATCTTTTAATCTATCGTACCATTCATGTGTAGCGCGATTATAGGTAGCGGCAGAAAAGGCTTTGTTTTGGGCAATTTCTAAACTTAATACAGGTGCACCATCCATTGCTGCAAATGCTTTTAAATTACCTGGCTTATCTACAATTGCGATGCTAAAGTTGATACCTAGTTCCATTCCTTTTTGTTTGGCGACTTCTAACATTTTTGTTGCAAGTTCAATGCTAATATTTTTAGATTCAACAGCTAATTGTAATTCAGACATTTTTTATTTCCTCCTTAGGATCGATAGATAAGTATTTTTCTTCCCAAATATTAATTTGATTTAGTTTAAATAGTTTTTGACGATCCTCCCAAGAGCAGATAGCTTCGCCTAGATTTTTTTGAGAACATTCAAAATTCAGAATATTTAAAGCGTTTTTAATTCCTTGTATTGATGCGCGTAAAACGGTATTAGCACAAAGTACAATTTGATATCCTAACTCATGAGCTTCATCTAGCGTAATGAGTGGGGTTTTAGCTCCTTCAACTAGATTTATAAGTTGCGGGATATGTTTCAATGAGCTTGTAATCGTTTTCATTTGTTCGATTGAAGTAGGAGCCTCAATAAATAAAACATCCGCCCCAGCTTCTTTATACGCTTTAGCTCGATCAATAGCATCCTCAATACCATTAACAGCTAGTACATCTGTTCTTGCGACAATTACTAGATTCTCATCTTGTCGTGCATCTGCTGCAGCATGAATCTTATAAATCATTTCTTCCTTAGAAATAACACTTTTATTATTAAAGTGACCACATTTTTTAGGAGATATTTGATCTTCAATTTGTATGCCAGCTACCCCAGCTCGTTCAAACTCTCGAACCGAACGGATTACGTTAATAGCATTACCGAATCCTGTATCAAGATCAGCGATAATTGGTATATTAGTAACATCAGTCATACGCGCTACGATATCTAGCACTTCTTTCATACTAGTAAGACCTACATCAGCCCAACCGAGTTGGGCATTAGAAATACCTGCACCTGTAGCATAAATTGCTTGAAATCCTAACTCTTCAATTAAACAAGCTGACATTGAATCATATGCACCAGGTAACATAAATGAGTTAGGGGCATTTATGAGTTCACGTAAACGTAATTTTTTATCCAATATAG
Organism: Peribacillus sp. NPDC046944; assembly: GCF_050272735.1. Taxonomy (NCBI): domain Bacteria; kingdom Bacillati; phylum Bacillota; class Bacilli; order Caryophanales; family Bacillaceae; genus Peribacillus; species Peribacillus sp. NPDC046944. The sequence goes on along the minus strand of NZ_JBNNML010000008.1, from coordinate 81,912 downwards.
AACCTCCTTTTTAAGCTTTATCTATTTGATTAGATGAACTTTTATTGATTGAATTGCTGCATCTAAACTATTTTCGATATGTTCTCTCATTAATAATTCAGCTTGTTCGCCATCTTTTAGCTCAATAATTTTGTAAAGCGCTAGATGTTCTTTCGCAGCAGCAGAACTACGATATTTATTTGTCTTAGGACCTAGTCCACGGTAGCGCATAATATGATCATTCATATTATTTAAGATTTTTACAACTGTTCGATTTCCGCTAATATCGTACAACAAGTGGTGTACTTTATCCCCATATAAAATTACTTTATCACTGTCAGATTGCTCAGCAGCTTGAACTAATAAATCCGTGAACAATTTCAGTTCAGATAATTCCCTTTCGGAAATCTTTATTGCAGCTTCTTTTGCGACTTGACCCTCTAATAAACTACGAACTGTAAAGATTTCTTTTGCTTCTTGGACTGAAACAGGAGCTACTTTAATACGACCATTTGGGAGGCGTACGATTAATTCTTCGAGCTCAATTCGATGTAAAGCTTCGCGAATAGGTGTACGACTAATCTCAAGTTGTTCCGCTAAGGCTTTTTCATTGATTTGTTGAGAAGGCTCTAACTGTCCAGAAATTATAAGTTTCTTCAATTCCATATAGACAAAATCTTTTGCTGAATACCTTTTACTTTCCAATGAGGAAAGATCCATTGTAACCCCCTCCTCTCTGTATTTAGTATAATTGTATACATTTATACCTTAATTAAATTAAACATATTTTTCCATTAATTGTCAACTTCTTTCTTGAATATTTATTTTTTTAATTAAAACTAAATTATTAACTTAAGTTTTCGCACACCAAATTTGGCAGGTAGGCCCTGATATAGCTAGGTAAACCTACAAGCCATTGAAATAATTTCTGTATTTTTTTATTCGTTCTCTTGAAGAAGCTCAGTTAACTGCTGCAATGCGACAGCCCAATTGAGTATTTCGTTTAAAAGTCATAAAAAACCACCGAGTGTGTTTCGGTGTGACCGTAATTTTCCCACGCCAGTACAGCGTAACGAGCGAGAACAAAGTCGTATGGTGATAAGTAAATCATATGAGCGTCCTTGAAACTCTTTTAGTAAACAAAGATTTGATTATTGTCTTGAAAAACCAATCTAAAGACGGGTGATTTTTTGCTCAGAAGGGGTGCCATCTGTGTTTACAGTGGCAAGCCAGTCACTTTTCTTGTTTCGTTTTTGAACGAAAATAACCTAAATAGATACTCCGTTTCCAATAAATCTTGAGTATCTTAAAAAAAATCTACTCTTAAATAATCGATAACCATTTTATGAAACATCTTTCCGATGAAATTAGTGAATCCGATTAAAAGATAGCTTTTTCATCTATAAGATAGCGTTACTGCATTTACTCATCGCTTATTCCCCTAGCTTTTTTTATATGCTTGCTTGTACCAATATCCTGTAAGAGGGTGCCCTCCTCATGCTGCATTTCTATTTGGCTGGCATACTTTTTATTTACTGAAATATCTCATGATTCGCCTTGCAATGAAATCCTTTTGGGGGGCTTCGTTACATCAGGATATTCTTTGATTCGTTCCAATTTCTCCTGCATTCTTTTCTTTTATGCCCGTTCATACTTTTCTTTTTTGTTGTTCTTGATTCTCCTTCTGGGATTATTGAGAACCTGCTTCAAACCTCATCCCTCAACTATCAGTTCCTCTTGGATTTTTTAACAAAAATCACAAAAAAAAGAGACAGGCACAAGTCCTGTCTCAAATACATATTTGGTTATGCATGAAAATTCATACCGTCTGTTGTTGCTTTTATGACTCCCGTGCGGACGACGAAGTTTCCAAAGTGTTCTCCTTCTTGCCGTTCTTTTGCGTAACGTGAAAGCAGTACACGCAATTCGCTTAATATTTCTTCTTCGCCAATATTTTCGCGGTACATTTTACTGAGTCGGCTGCCATCAAAGGCCGCTCCGAGATACATATTGTATTTGCCGGGGGCTTTCCCGATAAAGCCTATTTCCGCGAGGGCTGGACGAGCACAACTGTTAGGACAGCCCGTCATACGGATGGTGATTTCTTTATCCCGTAGACCATTTTCATCAACAATGCTCTCGATTTTCTCAAGTAAATCCGGTAAATAACGCTCAGCTTCCGCCATCGCCAATCCGCATGTAGGAAGAGCTACGCATGCAAGTGAGCTGCGACGGAGTGCTGAATAATGCTTGCCATCCGTCAAACCGTATTGTTCCATCAGTTCATTGATTATTTTCTTTTTTTGGCTGGAGACGTTGGCAATGATCAGATTCTGATTGGCTGTTAACCGGATATCCCCTGTATGGACTTTCGCGATTTCACGCAAGCCGGTCATCAGCTTGTAATCATCAAAATCGGCAATACGGCCGCTTTGGACAAACAGGGTATAATGCCACTTACCTTGCACGCCTTTCACCCAGCCATAGCGGTCCCCATTATGATCGAAATGGTATTCCTTGGCTTCAGCCAAGTTCCAGCCAAGACGGTTTTCCAGTTCGGCTTTTACATTTTCCAAGCCAAGTCGATCAACCGTATACTTGAAGCGGGCATTTTTTCGGACGGAACGGTTCCCATAATCCCGTTGAATCGTAATGACCTTTTCCGCCACATCCAAAATTTGATCTGGTGTACAAAAGCCGATTACCTTGGCAAGCTGAGGATATGTCGCAGTGTCGCCATGGGTCATGCCCATGCCCCCGCCTATCGCTACATTGAATCCTACAAGTTTAGTATCTTCAACGATTGCAATGAAGCCTAAATCTTGTGAATATACATCGATGTCATTCGATGGCGGAACAGCGATTCCAATTTTGAACTTCCGTGGTAAATAAAGCGGTCCGTACATCGGTTCCACTTCTTCTACTTCCGGTGTTCCGACCACTTTCTCTTCATCAAGCCAAATTTCATGATAGGCCCTTGTTCGAGGCAATAGGTAGTCACTCAACCTTTTTGACCATTCATATACTTCCGTATGTATCTCTGATTGATAGGGATTCGAGTTGCACATGACGTTTCGGTTCACGTCACCGCATGCTGCAATCGTATCAAGCATGGACGCATGAATATCCTGTATCGTCTTTTTCATATTCCATTTTAAAATGCCATGCATTTGAAACGTTTCACGTGTTGTCAGCTTTAACGTGCCGTTTCCATATTTTTGGGCAAGTTCATCCATGACAAGCCACTGAGCTGGCTGGGCCACACCTCCAGGCATGCGAACACGGAGCATGAATTGATAAGCTGGTTCAAGCTTTTGTTTTTGTCGTTCATTTCGAAGATCCCGATCATCCTGCAAGTAACTGCCGTGATGCTTCATCAAACGATTATCATCATCGGGAATACCGGCACTTATTCGGTCTTGCATCACTTCCATGAGCGTTCCACGCAAGTAATTACTTCTTTCTTTTATCTCCTCGACGTCACTAGGCGGGCCGTCTGGTGCTTTTAGTATTGATTTTAATAAAGGATCCACCATATTATTTTATCTCCTTTCCGTCCGAAATCAGTATACATCTCGCTGATAGCGTTTTTCTTTTTGCATGTTGCTAAGATAGCTTACCGCTTCCTCATAGCTCATGCTGCCTTCTTTTTGGATAATTCCTATAAGGGTTTCATGGACATCATGTGCCATATTTTTCTCATCACCGCAAATATAAACAGCAGCACCCTCTTGCAACCAATTGAATAGCTCGCCACTATGTTCAAGCATGCGGTTCTGTACATATATTTTTTCGTCGGTGTCACGCGAAAACGCAACATCCATCTTAGATAACACACCTGATTTCAGCCACTTTTGCCATTCGGTCTGATAAAGGAAATCCGTGACGAAATGCTGATCCCCGAAAAACATCCACGATTTACCTTGTATTCCCGCTTCCTCACGTTCTTGCATAAACGAACGGAATGGAGCAACACCTGTACCTGGTCCTACCATAATGATTGGGGTGTCTGGATTACTCGGCAGCTTGAAATTTTGGTTAGATTGAATGTAGATCGGCAGGGTGTCACCTGGTTGTAACCGTTCCGCACATAATATAGAACAAACTCCATTTCGTTCACGTCCATACGTATTGTACCGCACTGTTCCGATTGTTAAATGGACTTCATCTGGATTCGCGGATAAAGAGCTCGCAATCGAATAAAGACGGGCCGGCATTTTCCGAAGAGTGGAGACGAACTCCTGTGCCGATTCCCCCCATTGACCAAAGTCGTGGATTAAATCAAGCAAATCTCTTCCTTGACGGTAGGCTTTTAGTTTTTCTTCATTTCCTGGTGACACTAGCTCCCGTAATTTTTCATTGCTTGAAAGCTGTGCCGCCTGTTCAAGAAGCGATTTAGTCAAAACAGTTATCTCCAAATGGGAGCTGAGTGCTTCTTTAAGCGAAAGAACATCTCCCTGTTTGTTTACGGTCACCTTTTCTTCAGGCTCCCACTCGATCTCCTCAAGAATAAGGTCTACAAGAGCAGGATCATTTTCTGGATATACACCAAGACTATCACCAGGCTCAAATGTGAGTCCAGAGCCTTCTAGCGACAACTCCAGATGACATGTTTCTTTATTTGAACCTCGGCCATTCAAATTCAAGTTTTCCAGAACTTCGGCTTTGAATGGATTTTTTCTCGAATATACGGATTCACCAGCAACTGATTGCTCAGCAGGAGCAACAATAGCCGCTTCCCCGGCCTCACTTAAGCTCGCAATAACACCTTCTAGCCACTCCGTTGCAGGTTCATCATAATCCAAATCGCAATCAACGCGAGGATAAAGCCTTTTGCCACCAAGCTCTTCCAAACGCTCATCGAAGTCCTTGCCCGTTTGGCAGAAAAACTCATACGAGCTATCACCAAGCGACAACACGGAAAAATGGAGATCATCCAGTTTCGGTGCACGTCTTCCATTCACAAATTCATGAAACGTCAAAGCATTATCCGGCGGGTCACCTTCACCATGTGTACTAACTGCAATAAGAAGGTTTTTGACTTTCTTCAACTGATTCGGCTTGAAATCACTCATGGAGGAAACGGCTACTTGAAAGCCTTTTTCCTCTAACTTCTTAGCCGCGTTCTCCGCAATCCTTTGGGCATTGCCTGTCTGGGACCCGTAGAGAATGGTCACTTCTTTTGATATTGTCTTTCTAACAAGAAGTTCTTGTGATGGTGCCTCTGTTATCGCAGAAAAAGACTGCGTCGCAGACAAATAACCGTTCAGCCAAACTTTTTGCGTTTCTGTCAAAGTTGGCAAAAGACGATTAAGAAGTTCTACTTGTTCTTGGTTAAACGGACTGTTCATTACCTGAAGTTGCAACGATTTCCACCTCGCAAAAGAATAATAACTATCATTTTATGTATAACGAATATTCAAATAATTATTGTTATAGTCGCATAACCTTTTATTCTAGTATACAAGCATAACAATAATGAAACGACATTTTTTCAATTCTATATATTTCTAGTTAAACTTTACCAGATGTAAAATCATTAGTAAAATATATATATGTTATTTAAACTATTAGGAATACTAATGATTAGGTGGGATATATTTGTATTACGATGCATTAAAAACGTTTGTAACCCTTGTCGAAGTCAAAAATTTCACAAAAACTGCCGATAGACTTCTAATGTCACAGCCCAATGTTAGTTTACATATAAAAAAACTGGAACAAGAGTTTCAGACAAAATTGCTTCTGCGATCGCCAAAATATATAAAAATCACCCCAACCGGAGAAATTTTATACGAGCGGGCAAAGCAGATGATCACGATTTACGAACAAACGAGACGAGACATCGAGGAGCGTCACAACACGATAAAAGGAGAATTAAAGATTGGTGCTAGTTTTACAATTGGCGAGTATATACTCCCCTCTTTACTCATCGATCTGCAAAATGACTATCCCGAACTCGAGCTTCAAGTCATGATAGGAAATACGGAAGAAATCGTTCAATCCGTCCAGTTATACAAAGTGGATATAGGCTTGATTGAAGGCCAGACCAATGAAAAGGAGCTTTCCGTGCACTCCTTCATGCAAGATGAATTATTTATCGTTTCCTCCAACAAACATGAACTAGCTAATAAAAAAGATCTAACGATATCCGACCTGCAAAATCAGGCATGGGTCACTCGAGAAGTAGGATCGGGTACCCGTGAATACCTGAACCACCTTATCCGTTCAAACGGGCTGAAAGTCAAGTCGCTCCTGACCATCAGTAGTAACCAAGGAATTAAAGAAACACTTATAAAAAATGGAATGGGTCTCTCTCTCCTGTCCCGTAGTGTCATAGAAAGAGATGTACAGCATCATATCCTTTCTATCTTACAGGTGAAAAATGAGACGTTTCCACGTACGCTTTCCTATGTTTACTCTCCTATTATGAAAGATAAGAAAAACGTTCAAACTTTTATAAGTTCGTTAAAACAAAAATGGCCAACACAATAAGAATCAAACGAAATATAAAGGGAGGAAACGTCATATAAGTATTAACTTCCAAATGCAACCTGTTCTTACTGGCATTGAAAAGTAATGTGAGTAATATACATCATGTAGTACTGTTTAATTTCAATTAAACGGGATGGATTAAGGAGGTAAATCATTGACGAAGCCGATTGATTTTACAGTTTATGCGGATAGAATACCTGAACCGATTCGAGCTGACGGTGCTGGTGCAACAGATCTCGGACCACGTGATATTTTACGAGCATTGGAAAATCCGGATATGCTTGTGCCCCCAGTGACGGATGAGGGAACTGTTCCGAATTTACGGTTTTCCTTCTCCGACACGAATATGGTTTTAAAGCACGGTGGATGGTCAAGACAGATTACAATACGTGAATTGCCGGTCGCCACGACACTTGCAGGAGTTAATATGCGTTTAACGCCAGGTGGCGTAAGGGAACTGCATTGGCATAAAGAAGTCGAATGGAGTTTTATGCTTGCAGGCAGAGCGAGGGTAACCGCTGTAGACCAGAATGGGAAAAACTTCATTGCAGACGTTGGTGTTGGCGACCTATGGTATTTCCCACCTGGCATCCCCCACTCGATTCAAGGTTTGGAGGAAGGGTGTGAGTTTTTATTGGTGTTTGATAACGGGGCTTTCTCGGATTTAGACACCTTCGCAATCTCAGATTGGTTCGCCCATACCCCTAAAGAAGTTCTATCTGCTAATTTTGGTGTACCAGAAAGTGCATTTAAAGATATCCCGAAGCAGGAAAAGTACATTTATCAAGGGGAAGTTCCCGGTCCAATCGATCAAGTAGCGATTCCAGATCCTTTCGGTACCCGGAATTTTACGCATAGCCTCCTTGGTCAAGAACCTGTTACATCTCCAGGGGGATCAGTCCGTGTTGCGGATTCCACCAATTTCCCCGTGTCGGAAAATATATCTGTAGCTCTTGTCGAAGTCTTACCGGGAGCCATGAGGGAATTACACTGGCATCCGAATAATGATGAATGGCAATACTTCCTCACTGGCCAAGGACGGATGACCGGGTATGCAGCTGATGGAACAGCTCGTACGTTTGATGTAAGAGCAGGAGATGTTGGGTACATGCCGTTCTGCTTTGGACATTATATCCAAAATACAGGCAGCGAGACGCTTACGTACCTAGAAGTATTCAAAAGCCCCAAATATGCCGATATTTCATTAACACAGTGGATGGCATTGGTTCCTAAAGAAATTGTGGAAAGTAATTTAAATGTGGCATCTGAAGTGATGGACGCATTAAGGAAAAAGAAATGGGAAGTGGTCAAATTCCCTGGATATACGTACAATGATTTCGAATAATGATAAGAAACCTTTCATCTAACAAATACGATTACTTCTTTGAACAGGGTCCCTTTAATAAAGGAACCCTGTTTCCTCTTGTTAGAACGCTCTGTTTCTCTCGAACGCCTGATGCTTTACTTTCTCACTTTACTTGTAGGTGGATCTGTTGCTTCGTTAAATGAAGTACTCCAGGAGTCTATTCTCGATAGCCAAACCATTTTTCTTAAGTTTCACAGGAAATAGAGCCCAAGCAGGTTCGCTACGGCTCTATTTTTTCACTTTTACATTTTTTCTTGATTTTCCTGTCCTGAACATCATTCACCGGCTTGATCACTCTATCAGGCAGGGTTTGAGCCAATCGTTTCAGAACAAACGAACAAGCTTCTGCTGCTATCCATGCATACAGAATACTGAAAACCGCTATGAGAAATAAGGATGGAAAATGAAAAGACGTACCAAAGCCTGAGCCTAACACAGGAAAGCGGAAAATGAAAAGAATCGCTATGATTCCCATAAATAAGGTAACTCCCGACAAGAAAACAACCATAAGCCTTGTTTTCGACTTATAGAAGGAAACACCAAGTACCCATCCTAGAATACCCGTTGTGAAGGAAAAAATAAGTAGTTCGCTAGGCTGGATAAACAATACCAGAAGGATTGTCACAGAATAAGAAAGAAATCCGTATCTGACCGATACAATCGTTGCTAAACATATAGGTAATGTCGTCATCGCACTTACGACAAAACCAATGCCGGGCATATATCCCCCTGCTGATTGAAATATGGCTGCAAACGAACTTAATATCGCGGTGAGTATTAGTTTAGTGGTAGGTAACCATTCCGTAAGGTCACGTTTGATTTCAAAAAAAGGATGCTGCCAATACTGTACGGCTATACTTTTTACCCTCTTCAGAAATCCCACCTCCATCAAATAGTAACCTAACCTTATACTATTCACTGTTTTATCTAAAAATCACTGGATATCTATCCAACTTAACGATAGATAACTGATTTATGAAGGCATAGTACATTATGACAACCTCTTTTTCTAGCTGGCTACGAAAAGATGGTCAACTCCTAGTTCGCTCCTTCATTATTTGGTATTAATAAAACAGGTCTAATCATATCTTAATAAAAGAAAAACGAAGAAGGAGTGTAAATTTATTGAAAAGAGTGAAGGTTGGTTTACGGCCCATTGTAAGTAAGATAAATTTACCGACTGTTTTGAAAACAGCGATACTCCCGGGTGACTCAAAAGAAACAATATTCATCGCAACCCAAGTAGGGGAAATTTTTTATATAAGAGACGGAGTTATACGGACGTTTATTGATATTCGCCTGCGTATCGTAAAACTAGGTGCTTCTAGAGGTGGATATGATGAACGCGGTTTGCTAGGACTAGCTTTTCATCCCCAATTTTATGATAAAGGTCTGTTTTACCTTCATTATTCAGTAGCTGGAGCACAGGGCCCTGGTGCTCTTCCTGATTCTTTTTCACCTAACCCGTGCGATTTAAGGACGTTAAACCTAAAGTGGGACGATAGAGAAACTCAATATGACCATATTGATACTTTGGAAGAATGGGTTTTACCTTCGAATGGTGAACCTCAACAACGACGGACATTACTAAACATAAGAAGACCATTTTCTAATCATAATGGTGTAAATAGCTTAAACTTTTCACCTGAAACAGGAAAACTCGTTTTAACCACAGGGGATGGTGGGTCAGGCTTTGATCCATTCAATTTAAGCCAGAACGACATGGAAATCGCAGGTAAAATAATTGAAATTGATGTAGGTAAGAATACATTCATCCGAAATCCCCCCATCGTCACACGGTTCAATGAACTTCCCCTACCTATTCAGGAAACACTTACGATGATTGTTAAAGGCGTACGGAATATACCTGGCATATCATTTCAAAGATTTAATAATCAGTACATCAAATATGCGGGAAATGTCGGACAGGATGTGGTAGAGTCCATTTTTTCATTTGGTCCGTATAAACCAATACCGGTTACCCATCTTGTTCGAGCTTTCCTCATGAAATCTGAAGCGGGTCAAGAAGGATTGATTAACTTTGGCTGGCGAGCGTGGGAAGGTATCCTCCCTACTCCAATTGTAAAGGGTTGCTCTGCGAATCCAACTTTGGAAGAGAAAACAATGGCTTATTATGATGAGGCACTAAAAGTTTCAGGAAATCGTCTTGAACCTGTGACTAGTTATTTTCATAAAGATCCCCGACCCGATAAATTTGGAGGAACTGCACTGACAGGAGTGCAACCCTATATGGGGGATAAAATCCCCGCCTTAGCAGGAAATGTTGTGTTTACTGATCTTGCCCGGAAGGAAGAAAGTCAATCTCCGGCTAGAGGGGTTTTAGCTTACACTAGTATAAGGGAAGATTGTAAACTAAATGATTATAACGTGATTCAAACCGATTATAATTTTGGTTCCCAATCAGCTTATTATGTGAGCTTGGGAACAAATCTTGATCAAACTACACTATATTTAGGGGTTTATGGTTCGATGAAAGTGAATGATTTTAACCAAGGTACTATTTTTGAAATTATTCCGTGACGAACTTATCAAAGCAAAAACACCCTGAAGCCATTGAGGGCTTGTGAAATCAGTTTATTATTTTCTTATTGTGGAGGGTTTTTATTGAAAACACTTTTCAGATATAACTGGATGGTAAGAGAAGACTGGTATCGTTGGTGTGAAGAGTTAAGTGAAGATGAGCTTTTGCAAAACCGAACAGGTGGAATGGGAAGTATATTACATACACTTTTCCATATTATTGATGTCGAGTGGAGCTGGATACGTCTCTTACAGGGGAAAACTGATTTTCAGGAGAGTTTCCATAATTATAAAAGCTTGAATAAGGTTCGAAAATTGGACGCAGAATTTCATGTGAATAACTGGGATGTAAGTATGGAAAATAAATCATTTTACGATACCCTGCCAGATGGAAAAATTGTAACGGATACTTGGGGCGAAGTTATGAGACATAGCATTGTTCACGAAATTCATCATATAGGACAACTATCAATTTGGGCAAGAGAATTGGGAAGAAAGCCTGTTTCCGCAAACCTTATCGGACGGGGTCTTTCCTCTTATTCTAAAAAATAATTCAAATAGATATTAGTTTATTTCTCTGTTTATTAACGGATTACGATGCTCTAAAGTACATCACCTTTATTGTTTACTGACGGGACTTTTTTTTGTGGAGCAAAAGGTGTTTGTGAAGCATTGTACTTAAACAAACAGGGGCGTTAGTTGAATAATCGAGTAGGAGGAGGCGCTTAGCCTCCGACCTCTCACACCACCGTCAGTACCGTTCGGTATACGGCGGTTCAGGTTATGTCCGACGTAGTTTTGTATATCGTTCATATGAACTTTCTAACCCTTTATTATCATGGGGTTTTACATCATGCCGCCCGTAGGTTGTAGTGGTGTAATTTTTAATTTGTGGCGTAGAGTGCGAAAAATCAGGGTTATATTAAATTCTTACTGTAATATCTTTAAGGACTTTTAACCATTTTTCATTGGATTGCGTTAGTATAATGTTAGCAATTTCAAACAGATAGTCTGTTAACGTTATTCACACACTCCACATGTGGTGAGTGTTGAGGGTGGTGCAAAATATTAAGATGATGTAGTAGAATCACCTTCATTTTAAAACAGTAAATTATCAAATGAATTGGCATTTTCTTTATTTGCTAAAATTTGCTTATACCATAATAAGACATCTTCAGTCATTTTAAGAGTGAGTCTAGACCTATACTATAACCTATAGAACTGGATTGGCTACACTTAGTTAGACAGAAATTTTAAGGTCAAGTAGAATTAATTAACTATACTAATCAGTTATGAGGAGAGTCTACATGACAAAAAAAGTACGTCGATCGTTTACCGAAGAATTTAAGCAACAGATCGTGCAGCTATATAATAATGGCAAGCCTCGCAAAGACATCATTCGAGAGTATGAGTTAACCCCTTCTTCACTTGATAAGTGGATTAATCAAAGTAAGACTTCCGGTTCCTCCAAAGAAAAGGAGAACCTTAGCCCCGACCAGAAAGAACTACAGGAACTTAGAAAACGTAATAGGCAATTAGAAATGGAGAATGATATTTTAAAGCAAGCCGCGCTGATACTAGGACGAAAGTAAATGTGATTAAGAATAACCTGCACAAATACTCGATATCAACAATGTGCAAGGTCCTACAGCTCCCTAGAAGTACGTATTATTATGAAGTAAAAGAACGAAAGAATGAAGAGGATATCACTTCAGATATCATAGAAATTTTCCATCAAAGCCGCCAAAATTATGGTACAAGAAAGATAAAGCATGAGCTATGGAAACAAGGGAAGGTGGTTTCTCGGCGTAGGATCGGCAGAATTGTGAACGAACAAGGACTTGTTTCAGCTTATACGGTGGCCCAATTCAAACCACATAAAGATAAACCAAATGAAAGTAATGATGCGAATGAATTAAATCGTGAATTTACACAAGAGGAAGAGTGGAACGTTGTGGTCAGTGATCTAACCTATGTGAGAGTCCATAAAAAATGGCATTACATATGTGTATTTGTTGATCTCTATAATCGGGAGATTGTTGGATTTAGCACAGGAGAGAACAAAGATGCCTTACTAGTTTATCGTGCTCTATCATCAATTAAAGGTAATCTGCATAGGATACAAATGTTTCATACGGACAGAGGAAGAGAGTTTAAGAACCAGGTCATTGATGAGGCACTAGAATCGTTTGAAATCAAACGGTCTCTAAGTTTGAAAGGTTGCCCATATGATAACGCAGTAGCAGAAGCAACATTCAAAATCATCAAAACAGAGTTCGTAAAGAAACGTCATTTTGATAGCTTAGAGGAGTTACACAGAGAGTTTACAGACTATGTGCACTGGTTTAACCACATACGCATCCATGGTACTTTAGATTATTTAAGTCCAGTGGAATACAAACTTTCGCACCTTAAGAAAACTGTCTAGTTTAGTGTTGACAATCCAAACTAATTAAATACATTTCAAAACAAAGTTTATAATATTTATCGCTTCTTAATTGAATTTAATGTTTATACAGAAATCTTTCGAACGCTCTATGCAACACTATTTCATTTATTAAACTTAATCTCTAGCTGAACATAATTATCTAAACCCTTACTTTCCATTTCTTGCATTAACATTACTATCTGCACTTCCATTGCATCTAATAAAGTTTTTACTTTTACATTTACATGCTCAATCTCTGGAATAATATATCTTATAAACGCGGTTTCTTTTTCAAGAATATAATTTTTCACATCTGCAAGATGATGTATAGAATTGATTGTACCTAAAAAAATTTGTGTAAAAGCAGCATTATAAATATCATAGCCATTTGGAGCAAATTTCAAATAACCGCCTGCTTGAAAACCATAAATTTGTCCACTTTGATTTTTATAAAAAATAATATGCAAACCACTTTCTACGTTTACTCTCTCTAATACATTCATATGATTCATTCCTTTACTAAGAGCAGCAATGTAGGGACTAACCCGTCCTATAATAACCATGAATAGAAGATCTATTTCCCTACGGGAATGTTGCAACATATTTTTAATTAACTTTTTATCATCCCTAGAAGGCGTAGGGATATCCTCCGGGTGAGTATGCCATTCACCCAAATAAATTCTTTCTCCATTCGACTCTTGCCAAACCTTTTCTGTAATCATCTGCGCCTTCTTAACATCTCTATAGAAATAGTAACGACCTGATCTATCTTCTTTTGAAGGCTCTGAAATTTGGTCAATAATAATCAAATCATTATAAATCTTTCCTAGTAAGATTCCCCCGGATTCATGTTGCTTTTTCTCAATTTGCTTATACTTTTCAAAAAGTGATATTACTTCTGATGTAAATACAACAGACTTGTCTCCATATTTAAATATCATATGAACTATCCGCTTTCTTCTTCATTTTTTAAAGCAATAATTCTTGTTGAAAAATCATTTGCTCCAGCCCAACGTGGTTCTAAATATCTAGCGTTTTTTCGTTGTTCTTTTAAACTCCCTAACCAAGTAAATGCAACACTATTATTCGCATCTTTTTCCCACTGGTGACAAATAAATAATAATACATCTGTTATGAATTTCTTCAATTCTAATACTCCATAAGGAACAAACGAAGTACTGCAGCCTAATTCTCTCTTAGTATATTGGTTGCTATCTCTTAGAACCTGATATTTATATTTCCCTTGATAAAAAAGTTGATTAATATTTATTGCATTAACAGAATCTACCCATAGCGCATGTCCTGCCGCCAAATAAGGTTCTACCCATACATTTAATATTGGCGGAGTAATTGTATCCTTTAATTGCAATTCATTCAGACGCTGCTCAACTGGTGTATTACTGATAGCCGATATTATTAAATCATACGAATTTAAGCCCTCTGGATATAAAGTTAAAAATTTCAAAACATCTTCATTACAAACATGTATCTTACTAGTGGGGTAATGTCCACGTAATTGCTTTTTTAAAGCCTCCGCCTTTTTATTACCTACATTCGTAGCACCGCAAACATGACGATTAATATTTTCAAAACTTAGAGTATCGGGGTCTATTAGAAGAACCTGCTGGATTCCGATATCAAATAACCCTTGAACTAAATGACTCCCTACAGAACCACAACCAATCACAGCAACTTTCTTATCAATATTAGTCAAGTTACCGTCTCCACCTCTTACCTTTAACCTTCTAGACCTAATATCCTCAACATAATACTTATTTATTTCTTGATTAGAAAAATCCCTTATTAACTCAACCTTGCTATTACGTGTCTGTTTTCTAAAACCTTTAAGGCTCTTTTGTCTTCTTTTTCTACCTTTATACATAGAAGTGTTTGCTTTAAAAAGTTCATCATGTTCCCAAATCCCCCACATATACTCACCGTTTCTTTCAATCGAAAATAATACTTTAGATGGTCTCGGGCTTTGATCTAGATATTTAAAATACCTTTCTATGTCAAGCGATTGTTCGGCTTTCAATAATTTATAGATATCCTTATTGGTTTTTGGGAATGGATACGGTACTGTTTTTTGTAGCGGTACATACAAAACTTCCACTATATCTTCTTCTCTATAATTCGCTCCAACATTTTGAATCCAAGTAATTGCTTTTGATTTTCTGTCAGCAAAAATACCTCTTCTTTTTTGGGGTGTCAACTCACAGGATAATAAATAGACTGTTTTCATATCATTTGCTGGTTCAACTAATGATATATATATGCCATTACCACTTTCCTGAAGCCAATACGCATCAAATTCTTCTATGAAATCATGATTGTTTTTTTTCGAGATACCATTTCTTACAACCTCTATTGCTCTATTTATCGTAGCATCTAAAAGCCCCTGTGGATTTTTAGGATTAGGACTCGCTTCGACATCATCAAATAAACATAAAATTTGAGAATTATCTAAATGTGGAATCGGAAAGATTTTTTTGAAAGTTTTTTCTTCTAATTTAACCCTTGGGAAAGTATCTGGAAAATTAAATGGAATATTAACAATTAAGCCAATTGTTAATGTTTTTAGAGGGATTTCAATAGCCAAGGATACAGGGTACTTATCTACGTTTTCAGAAACTAGAATTCTTGCATCATATTGTTCTTGAAGATAATTTATCGCAATATCTCTTTGGCTTGCATAAATGGCTTTTAAATTATGAAGACCGTCCATAATTTCCTAGTACAGGTGGTTCCGACGTTTGTAAAGCATAACCTCTATCCATTTTATTTTCTCCCTTTGGTGATGTATATTTGGGGAATCTATCTCCAAATATTTTTATCCAAGTTTCTGACGCCTTTTCTTTGTTTTCTTCCTCTAAAGCCTTTTGACCGTTTGTAATTAATGAAGACAATTTAGTCATAAATTTTGTTTTTGCAGAATCCGACCAATCATCCAACAATTCTTCATTTGGAAATACTGGTCTCTCTAAAGTAAAACTCTCTTCCAAAGTTTCATAGATTTCCTTTGCAACAGCAATGAATGCAGAATCATCATCTTCTTCATAACCATCGACATAATTATTAGCAGCAAGAATGGTAAAAATCATTCCACTTGGGAATATATCTCCATTAGCCTTAAAATCTTTCCACGCCTTGAAATAACGAACAATTCGTTTCAATTGATCGCTCTTGTCTTGTACTTCATCTCTAAACCAATTAGTTAACTCTTTCGGATCACTATCAACCCAGCCCTTCGATTTATGTGCTAGTTTAGGGTGATCCATATCCTTATGTTTAATGTAAATCGGTAAATCTATATGATAATCATCTTTATAAATTACACGTATGCATGTATTTTTATCTTCTGGTGGTGTTGAAGTACAGTTTTCTACTGCTTTTTTAACCCAACTATGAACGGTACTTGTCGCTGGCCAATTTTCTTCTTCTGTATCTGATAAATGCATTAGGTACACACCACTATCAATATCATACTCACCATCAATAGGCTTGATAATTGTATTCATCATATACGAGCCTTGCCCCCAAAATTTTGGCTTCTTCACTTTAAGTGTTTCATCAAAGTATTTTTGAATATCTTTACCAATTGAATTTCTCGATGTACGTAAAGACTTCTTCTTTTCTGAACTGAGTTTAATTTCTTCATTAAATTTCAAGAATAAATCATTGCATTCTGCCATAAAACGCATTCACCTCAAATTATTGTTTTTGAAAAACTTTTCAATTTCTTTATTTCTTATATATTTTTCTGAACTCTGTTGACCTTTTTCTATTAATATCTCCAGAGATTTTTTACTTGCATTATCTAATGTTATTAATTTACTTTCACTTTTAGTTAGCACAGGTGTCTCTATCCTTAAATATTCACCTTTTAAAGTTTCATTTAAGTACTTAATATGATAATCCGTCGAAACGGATTGAAAATCCATTATTAAAGGAATTAACTTGGTCCCCCAAAGAATTACTGGACGATCAAGTTTTTTTAGTTTTTTCTTATATGAAAAATTCTCATGTAAAGTAGGAATAGATAAAAGACTATAATTTTTATAATTAGTGTTGGGATTATTAATAAAGTATCGATATGCTTCTTGAATACCATGTAAAGATGGGTTATTAGCATATATTCCACCATCAACAAATTGATGCTCTGGATTTGTCATAGTTGATATACTTTGAATTGGGAAATATGTAGGTGCTGCGGTAGTGGCCATTGCAATATCTACTAACGTATGTTTATTGTCTAAGGTTAAATTTGGGCTATGATCATTCTTAATAATACGTGGTAGCCCTGTTGTTATATTAGAAACAGGTATTAATACATTTGTTTCACACTCCGCCAATGTTTTGTTACCAAATACATTAGTCAGTGCTTCTTTTAAGTTTTTCTCTGGATATTTCGAGTTAATAACTACCTGTTTAAACCCTCCCCATGCTCTAAACCATTTTAATTTGTAAGGGAATATCTTAGGCCCATTTTCTAGATACAGGTTGACTATTTGTTTTGCTGGTATCCCCGCTGCTATCGCTAATGCAATAATACCACCCGTTGACGTTCCACAGATTAAATTGAAATGATTACTTAACTTACCATATACCTCTTCAAAATCTGCTAAAATAACGGCTGAATATAAACCTTTTATACCTCCCCCATCAATTGATAAAATCTTAAGGTTTTCTTCATTCGTCAAATCAAAACACCCTTTTTTTGGAATAATAGTATATATTTATTATACTATAAATCTATTGCAAAACAAAAAAGAACTAACGTTTCCTCATTTTATCTAAAGTAAAGTTAAAATGATTACTGTCAGTGAAATTGAACCTTTTTAATCACATAAATTAAAGGAGATCACTAATGGAGATTCAGGAATTTCAAAACAACCTAAAGTTAATTTTATTTGAAATCTTTCCAACAGATTTTTTTAAAGCTTTTAACGGTCCAATTACATTTGATAAATTTAACGCTCAAATCCTCTTTGAATTATCTAAGGATTTTTATAACCTTCATTATCAATCTAAAAATGCACTACAAACGCATGTGCAAAATGAAATCTCTTCATTATCAATTCCTGAGACATTAGAAGATAATGTGTAAATGCGGAACTGTAGGAATTGATGGGAGATTGAAATATCCAAAGCACATTTACCGTTCACATCAACTAAAAGAGGATTATGTGGATTTATCAGAATATAAGTACAAAACGTATTATCAATAAAAAAGAGGACTGGATTGTGCGAGAGAATACGCATGAGGCCATTATAAGCAATGAAGATTTTGAGTTAGTTCAGCAGCTAATAAAATCTCGTAAACGCATTCGTTCAAAGCAGTGGAAGCATGCTTTAAAAGCAAAAACGGATATAAACTAGAGGATATGGATTTTATGCGAGTTAATAATAGACGGGAAAGCAAAAGAAAATATAGATCGATTTGCTATTGGTCCATTTAATCAGAATAAGAGAAACCTGCATTGTTTGGGGTTTCTCTATACTTCGTTCTTGTGATATTTATTTTTAAATCAAAGTATGAATCCTTCTAAAAATAATATTCTGCCATGTTTATGACATCGGAAGACTCATATATTACAGAAAGCTGCCTCGTAGTTACCTAAGCAGATAATTTTCAATAACCGTAAACCTTGATACATTCCTGTCAATTAAAATACAAATAGCCATTCCCTATAACTCAATATTTTGACATAAATCAGTTAGAGTTAATTGGAGCGATATTCATTCAAACACAAGCAATCAGAAAGAAAGTGTCTGGGAACACACCGCCTGTTGAATGTTCATTAGGTTTCATTAATGCAGGAACTTCATTCTATGAATATACATCACTCGTGAACGTCCATTCAATCCGCCACAATTAAAACATCGAGGTGTCTTGCTTCTCTTAAAAGTTGTGCGACAATCGAACCTTGAATGATTTCTTGCCACCTTTCTTTTGTTGAATGTCCAATGATGACTTGTGTAGCTTTTTTGTCTTGTAATTGTTTAGTGACTTCACTTACCACCATTCGCCTGTTGGTTGTTGAATACATTTCGAAAGTACCACCTAATCGTTTCGTAAGGTTCTTTATTTTATCCAATATAATTTGCTTGTCATTAGGTAATGTTCGTTGATCCTTCACATACACTACATACCACTTTGCTTTAAGTCGATAGGCTATCCGAAAGCCCCTCCTAATCAAACGCTCAGAGTCTGGTTTAAGGTTAATGCAAACAAAGATTACTTCTGCTTTTCTCCAAGGGCCCCTTACTCCTTCTTTTCGCTTGAATGATTCTAACCTATCGTCTACATCATCTGCTAATTCACGGAGTGCAAGTTCTCTCAAGGCTATAAGATTTCGAGTCTTAAAAAAATTATTCAAGGACTGCTCCACCTTATCCATGGTATAAATATTCCCTTCTTGCATTCGCTGCCTAAGCGCCTTTGGGGAGACATCAATTAATTCAAGCTCATCGGCCAATTGTAGAATCCTGTCAGGAACCGTTTCACGTACGCGAACCCCTGTAATTTGCTCTACACTATCATTCAAGCTTTCTACATGTTGAATATTCATAGTAGAAATAACGGATATCCCAGACTCCAATATGTTCATAACGTCTTGATAACGTTTTTGGTTTTTACTTCCTGGCACATTTGTATGAGCCAATTCATCTACCAGCACAACTTCAGGATTACGGATGATGATTCTGTCAAGATCCATTTCCTCTAACAAGACGTTCTTATACGGAACCTGTTTCCGGGGTATTGTTTCTAACGTGTCAACTTGGGAAGCCGTTTCTTTACGACCATGTGTCTCCAATAATCCAATCACAATATCAATTTCACTTTTCTTTAATTGATTGGCCTCCCTCAGCATGGTATATGTTTTCCCTACGCCAGGAGCAGAACCAATATACACCTTTAATGTTCCTCTTTTCACTCCCTGTATTTTTTCTTTTATTTCTTCAGACGAGAGTCTTCGGTATGGATTCTTTTTCTTTTTTTTTGACTGAACGGCAGGCAATACCCTTTCCCCTTCTCCTTTTGTCCTATCCGCTACAACACATACATCAATGTTTTTCGTTTGGCCCAATATCTTATTGACTATAGAACCATGGATGATTTCTTCCCATCTCGTCCTTTTGGATTGACCCAGGATAATCCGGGTTATATAGTGCTTCATGGCATACCCAACGATTTCTTTTGCAATATCACCCCCGTTTATGGCTCTTTCTTCAAACTTCCCATTTAGCTTTATGATAAGTTTTTGTATAGAACTTTTAAATAACGACTCCTCTTTAGATAGCTCTTTCTGACTTAGAATAAAGCTAACCACCACTAAATCTCCGCCTAATCGTTTGGCTATTTGATCGCCTCTTCGAATTAAAATGGAGCCATTCCAATGGTATTGTACACATACCAAGATTCGTTCAGAAGCACCTGATGGTCCCATTAACCCTTCCTGTTCTCTATGTTCAGTAAGATCTTCTTCTACTTCTCCAGCCAAAAAACGGAGTGACAGCTCCCTAAGAACCGCTAAGTTATCTCGATTATATAGTTTCATATCGGCTTCTGTTTTCTTGTTGTTTTCCATGATTTTTCCTTCTAGCAGACGTTTAAGTATTGCTTCGGGTGTCACATCCAGGAGGCGTACTTCGTCAGCCAGCGTCAACGTATTCTCGGGTAGGATCTCACTTACATGAAGCGGGAGATTCAGTAGGTGTTCAGCAACTTTCTTTACTCCTTTCAATTCATAAATATTTATTGTTGTGATAACGCTGATATCACTTTTTATTAATTCCATAACATCTTCTAATCTAGTCGGATTTTTAGCAGACGGCCGGTTTTTGTGAGCTAACTGGTCAACTAAAACCACTTCAGGATTTCTTTTTTGAATTTCATCTACATGTAAATCTTGCCTGATAAGTCCATTACTCTTCCATTCAATTGTGGGCACTGCCTCTAGGCAACCCACTTGCTCCATTGTCATTTGGTTACACCCATCACTAATAATCCCGATAACTACGTCAATACCACGCCCTTTCAACTCATTTCCTTCCATAAGCAAATGATAGGTTTTTCCGGACCCACTAACAGATCCGAGTATAATCTTCAGTCTGCCTTTTTTGATGTCGGAAATAGATTGTAGAATTTCATCTGGTGTTTTCCTTCGAAAGTGTTCGTTCATATAACTACCCCCAGATTCCTTTCTAGATTAATAGGAGAGTGAATAGAACTCTCCTAAACTCGATTATTTTAGATCATCCAAAGCAATATTTAATTTCAACACATTAATATGAGGTTCGCCGAAAAGTCCAAATGAACGATTTTCCGTATTTTCTTCGACTAGATTATATAAACTTTGTTCAGATATATCCCTCTCTTTTGCGATACGCGGAACCTGAACAAGTGCTCCTCTTGGAGAAATATTTGGATCAAGACCTGACCCAGAGTTTGTCATCAAGTCAGAAGGTATTTCCTCTTTTTTAATAGAAGGATTCGCTTTTAGAAATTCAGACATTTCACTTTTGGTTCGTTTGATCATTTCTTCATTAGATGGTGAATAGTTTGGCGACCCTGAACCTGCAGCGTCGTATTCTATAGAAGAAACCCGGCCATGAAAATAGCCAGCCTCTTCAAAAGATTGACCAATTAATTCTGACCCGATGATTTTCCCTTTTTCATTTTTAATTAAGCTGCCTTCAGCTTGTGCAGGCATCATCACTTGTGAAAGTCCTGTTATGAGTAACGGATAAGCCATACCACATATCATGAATAGCACCAAAACTACACGTATATTTTTCAACATCTATTCTCACCCTTATATTTGATTTTAAGCTACTTTAAACAGTTCAAGTATTAGGTCTATACATTTAATGCCAATGAAAGGAACGACCACTCCGCCTAATCCATAAAGGAACAAATTCTTAGTTAATAATCTTGAAGCGCTCATCGGAACATATTTTACACCCTTCATGGCTAACGGGATCAGGAGCGGGATAATAATGGCATTGAATATCAATGCTGATAATATCGCACTTTGCGGTGTGGCTAATCCCATTATATTTAATGTATTCATTTGTGGGATAGCCAGCATGAACATAGCTGGTATGATCGCAAAGTATTTAGCCACATCATTGGCAATGCTGAACGTTGTTAATGCTCCACGTGTCATGAGCAACTGTTTTCCAATCGCCACGACTTCAATGATTTTTGTAGGATCTGAATCCAGATCCACCATGTTTGCTGCTTCTTTGGCTGCATTTGTTCCTGTATTCATTGCTAGCCCCACATCTGCCTGTGCCAATGCAGGGGCATCGTTCGTGCCATCCCCGGTCATCGCGACAAGTTTGCCTTCCGCTTGTTCACGCTTAATTACGGCAATTTTATCTTCCGGCTTTGCCTCTGCAATGTAATCGTCTACCCCGGCTTCTTTCGCGATCGTCGCGGCCGTTAAAGGATTATCTCCGGTACACATGACGGTTTTGATGCCCATTTTCCTCAATTCATCAAATCGCTCTTTCATACCTGCTTTAACGGTATCTTTCAAATAAATGACACCTAGGATCCGATTTCCTTCTGCGACTACTAAGGGCGTTCCCCCTTGGCTTGCTACTTCATCACTAATGTCTTGCAAATCGCTGGGAATGTTTCCGCCTTCTTGCTTTATATAGTTCTTTATTGAATCGACGGCACCTTTTCTGACGATTCTTCCATCGGAAAAATCTGTCCCGCTCATCCTCGTTTCTGCCGTAAAGTCAATGCCTTCCGAGTCACTTTTTTCTAATTCTTTTTCAAGTAATCCTGATCTTTTGGCAAATTCGACAACAGAGCGGCCTTCCGGTGTCTCATCATGTAAGGATGAATAGGCTGCGAATGTAGTAAGTTCCTTCTGATTCACACCCTGTACTGGCAGCAAGGCATGAGCCATCCGGTTACCATGTGTGATCGTGCCTGTTTTATCGAGAATGATAGTATTGATGTCTCCTGCAGCTTCTACCGATTTGCCCGATTTGGCAATCACATTGAATTGTGTCACTCTGTCCATTCCAGCTATGCCTATCGCTGAAAGAAGACCCCCTATGGTTGTTGGGATCAAACATACCAATAATGCCACCAAAGTTGCGATTGGCAATGTCACTTTAATATAGGAAGCAATAGGTACGAGTGTCACGCAAACAAGCAAAAAGATAAGCGTCAAACTCACAAGGAGTGTACTAAGTGCAATTTCATTCGGTGTTTTTTGCCGTTTAGCTCCTTCTACCAAGTCAATCATTCGATCCAGGAATGACTCCCCCGGATCACTACTAACTTTTATTTTTATATAGTCACTCATTACTTTTGTTCCTCCAGTAACAGAACTGAAGTCTCCACCCGGTTCTTTTATGACATTCGCGGATTCACCAGTTATGGCCGATTCGTCAACAGCAGCCACCCCTTCAATGACATCTCCATCACTAGGAATTAAATCATTGGCCTCCACTAAAACCATGTCACCTTTTTTCAGTTCCGTGGCATCGATTATCTTTACAGATCCATCTTTTTGGATTAACTTTGCTTTTGAATCAAGCTTTGTCTTTTTCAGACTATCCGCTTGTGCTTTACCACGACCTTCCGCTAATGCTTCAGCAAAGTTGGCAAACAGGATCGTTAGGAGCAAAATGAAAGTCACTGCACTGGTATATCCCCTATCTGATATTCCACCAAATAAATCGGGAAATATAGTTAGAAAAAGGGTCAAGACAAATCCTATTTCCACCACAAACATGACTGGATTTCGTGCCATGGCTCTGGGATTCATTTTTTTGAAAGCATCTTTTATTGCTTCAAAAAGCATTTCATTATTTACTTTTCCATTACGCATCGTATTCATCTGTACTACTCCTTTTCATCGTTTATCTAATCGTTAACCATTCTGCGACAGGTCCTAGGGTAATCACTGGGAAGAAAGTCAAAGCTCCAATAATTAATACCGTACATAAAAGAATGACAAGGAATGTAGGATTATCTGTTTTAAATGTACCCATCGTCTCTGGAACACGTTTTTTAGCAAGTAATGACCCAGCAACAGCAATCATGGCTATCATGGAAAAATAACGGCCAAACAACATGACCAAACCTGTGGAAATGTTCCAAAAAGGTGTATTATCCCCTAAGCCCTCGAAACCAGAACCGTTATTGGCTGCAGCTGAAGTAAACTCATATACAATTTGAGAGAGCCCATGGAAACCTGGATTTGAAATGGCCGATGTCCCCATCTGTGCCGTTAGTGCAATAGCAGATGGTACCAAAATGATTAACGGATGTAGAAGGATCGTCATGGCTATTAATTTCATTTCCGGCCCTTCAATTTTCTTACCTAAAAACTCTGGTGTACGCCCGACCATCAGTCCAGCAATGAATACAGCCAATATGGAATACACAAGAATGTTCATCGTGCCTACCCCATCACCGCCAAATACACAGTTCAGCATCATCATGGCCAGTGGCGCTATACTCCCGAGCGGCGTCAGCGTATCATGCATATTATTAACTGAACCTGTAGTGGCAGCTGTAGTCACCGTTGTAAATAGGGAACTCTGAGCCATCCCAAATCGCACTTCTTTCCCTTCCAAGTTTCCACTCTCTTGTGAAAGGCCTATTGCCTCCAATTTAGGATTTCCATTTTGTTCACTAGCATAATTCACATTTAGGAAGACAAGCATCATGAGTCCCATTGCTGAAAATAAGATCCATCCTTGTTTGTTATTTTTCGCCATATATCCGAATGTTAATGGAAGGGCAGCAGGAATGAGAAACATCGATAAAATCTCTAATACATTCGTAAATCCATTAGGGTTCTCAAATGGATGCGCCGAGTTGACACCGAAGAATCCACCGCCGTTTGTGCCAAGGTGCTTTATTGACTCCAATGCAGCCACAGGTCCTCTTCCAATATGTTGGGTGGCTCCCTCTAACGTAGTAGCCATTACCGTAGAACCAAGGGTCTGTGGTACCCCCTGGGATACCAGAACCAAACTGACAAAAATGGAGAGAGGCAGTAGCACCCGAGTGATCGAACGAATTAAATCTACATAAAAGTTCCCTAAACTCCTCTGACCGGTCAAACCCCTGAAAAAAGCGATGCATAAGGAAAGACCGGTTGCTGGTGTCGTGAACATCAAGAAGATGATGACAACCATTTGTGATAAATACGAAAGTCCGGATTCTCCGCTATAGTGCTGTAAATTGGTATTAGTAAGAAAGCTTGCTGCCGTATTGAATGCCAATAACGGTTCCATGTTGGCTATCTCACTTGGATTACCCGGTAAAACTCCCTGAAGCCGTACAATCATGTATGAGATGACAAACATGACTAAGTTACTTAGGAGTAATGCCTGTGCATATTGCTTCCAATTCATATCAAATGTCTTAATACCAGATATTTTAAATATGCCTCGTTCTAACCACCCGAACATACGATCTTGCCTTGTGGTTTCAAGGGAATATACTGCCGCTAAATATTGGGCCAATGGTATGGCTAGGATCACTACCAAAAACAACACCATACTGATTTGTAAAAAATCCATTTACATTTCCTCCGTTATCGTTCTATTAATATTTCTCTGGGTATAATAAAGCATGAATTAAATACACGGTAACCGCCCCGACAATAAGAATGAATAACATGTTCTACTACTCTCCTTTTTTCGTTATAACTTTGTTACAAAAATGAATGAATCCATAGAAAAGTAAAAAGGGTGTACCCATTAGAAAGATTGTTATAGCATCCATCCGAACCTTCCTTTCACTTTTTTAAAAATCTTTACAATTTACCTCCTTCACGATTAGTGGAGAAATTGGTGCCAAAAAAAACACAAAAAATAGACCAATGCTTACCCTTTCTCCAATAGTTCGCATTGCATGGCTATCCTAGTTTCAATAGTGAAAAAAATGATTCACAATCCAAACAAGAATATTTGCAAAAGCAAACAGTATTAGTGGAGAAAAAGTACTCATTGGTCTACTTATCGCCCAGCAAGCTTTTCAGCGCTCTTTGCGATCTGTCTTCCAAGAAACCTTTTCATGTAATTATAGGCATAATAAAAAGACCTACTGAAATGACAGGTTGCCATTTTGCTACAAACACAACAAAAAAGCCTCCTGGATCAAGGTGGTCTTATGACCTCCTTCGCTTTAGCCGACGAAGTTAGCTGACGGGTAGGATGGCGAAAGAGTTCACATCCCTTCTGCAAATGCAGAATTAACCCCATAAATAGTGGGTCCTCCGTTCTCAATTACTTGAGATTTGGCCGATATCAAATTTTTATTGATGAGCATATTCTACGCTCATCAGCAAACCTTTGTAAACCTCATTAAAGTTCCATATATTCGCAAATAGATTCATATTTTACCATATACTTCCGTTTTTCCAATTAAAAGTATTATTTACTCATTAATCCTATATATTTCTAATATTTTAATATATATACAAACTTGTATTGACAAAAACTTGAATCCGGCATTATGATGAATCCCATATACGATCGATGAAAAAAATCGGAGGCATTATGTTAAACCAAAAAAAGAAAATTGAAGCCGAAATTAGTGCAGCATTCATTAAATTCCAGCGTGATTTAATAGGCAGAGGTCCACAAGAAGTTAAAACCTACATTATTAATGACATGCTGATCACTCGTTTTAAAGGAGTGTTGACTGTCGAAGAAAAACACCTTGTCAGTCAGGATTCTGGAAAGAAGCTTGTAAAAAAAATGCGCTCTCTTCTACGTGAAATGTACAGTCAGGATTATGAAAAAATTGTTGAGGATCTAACAGGTTGTAAAGTCCTTTCTTCACACAGTGACATTAGTACCAAAACGGGAGAACGGATCGAAGTTTTCATAGTTGATAAGGATTTGGAAAAATACCTAGAAAATCTAAAATAAATGGTGAATTTAGCAGACATCACCTCAATTGGAAGAGCAGAAACATGGGTGAACTAACTTTCTGTTCTTCATTCTTTTATTAAACCATGCTCTATTGTTTTTCCACACGCCCTAACCTCATTCCGGAAACTTGACTACTGGTTTCTCTTTATACTCTTGGCCGCACTTTTCCATATCAAATAGTTATAACCATAGATTCTACATATCTTACAAAATCCTATTCATAGTCTGCCAAGCACTTCACTCTCTCCCCATTAAAACGCCAGGACAAAGTCATCTGAAATAGGAATCCCTTAATCTTTGCGATTAAGGGATTCACATCATTTATTGGTCTTTAGTTAAAACCGTTTTAGCGATATCTTTGTCTAGTCCTTCAAAATCATGATAAGCAATAGTTTCATATAACTCACTACGAGTTTGCATATCTGATAAAGCTTCCTTTTGTGTGCCCTGGTTCTTGATTTGTTTAAACACTCTCTCATAGGCTTTAGCCGCCACGCGAAGGGAAGTTACAGGATATATCACCATTTGATACCCCATATCATGAAATTCTTCTGCGGTGTAATAAGGCGTTTTCCCAAATTCAGTCATATTCGCCAATAGCGGTACGTTAATCCGTTGGGCAAAATGCCGGAATTCCTCTTCTGATTGAAGTGCTTCAGGGAATATGGCATCTGCCCCCGCTTCGATATAGGCATGTACTCTCTCAATGGCAGCTTCTACCCCTTCCACTGCCCTTGCATCAGTACGCGCCACAACAATAAGTGAAGGAGCAACCTGTTTAATCGCTTTTATCTTTTGCTGCATCTCTTCAGAAGAAACGAGCTTCTTTCCATTAAGATGACCACATTTTTTGGGCAAATCTTGATCTTCTATTTGGACGGCAGCTATCCCTACTTCTTTCATCTCTCTTGCTGTACGGGCCACATTTAAAACCCCTCCAAACCCTGTATCGATATCCACAAGGATTGGCAAATCTGTAGCCCGAACAATATCTCTTGCACGTTCTGCCACTTCTTCTGAAGATACAATACCTAAATCCGGTAAACCTCGGCTAGCTGTATAAGCAGCTCCGGATAAATATAAAGCTTGGAATCCTGATTCTTTAGCCATGAGTCCCGCCATAGCATCATGTGAACCTGGAATTTGTAATATACCTGGTTCCTGTATTAATGTTAAGAAGCGTTCTGCTAGTTCTTCCTGTGATGATTGTCTATTTACGATCCAAGCCACTGATAAGCCCCCCTTAGATTAAAAATAAATCAACGAATTCGTTAACTTTTAAATTTGATAATGCCTTTGGATTCAAGCAAGCTTCTTGAATTTTATTTTGTTGTTTTTGTGAGTAATGAGTGCTAATGTTGTCTTTAAATTTCCTTAAAACCTTTGGAAATGCTTCTTCTCTTCTAAAACGATGACCAAGAGGGTATTCGCATTCCACAAATTCTGAAACCGTTCCATCTTGATAATGAATTTGAACAGCGTTGGCGATTGAGCGCTTGTTCGGATCTAGATAATCCTTCGTATATTGTTTATCTTCCACTACCACCATTTTATCCCTCAATTGATCAATTCTTATATCCCTTGCCGCTTCGTCTTCGTAATGGTCTGCCGTAACATTTCCATTAATTAAACCAACGGCAGTTATATATTGAATACAATGGTCACGGTCCGCAGGATTGTTTAAAGGTCCTGTCTTATCAATGATACGAATAGCTGATTCATGTGTTGTGATGGTGATCTTTTCTATTTCATTCAAACGGTTTTTAACTTCATCGTGTAATTGCACTGCACACTCGGCAGCTGTTTGCGCATGAAATTCAGCTGGGAAAGATACCTTGAATAACACATTTTCCATTACATACGAATCTAATGAACGAGCTAGCTTCAGTTCTTGCTTATTGAACAAAACATCTTGAAATCCCCAACCTGGTGCTGAAAGAGCTGTCGGATATCCCATTTCTCCTTTTATAGCCATCAATGCTAAATGAACACCCCGGCTTGTTGCATCCCCAGCAGCCCATGATTTACGAGACCCTGTATTTGGTGCATGACGATATGTACGGAGACTGGAGTTATCAATCCATGCATTGGATATAGCATGAATAATCTCTTCTCTAGTGCCTCCAAGAGCTTTTGTCACAACAGCCGTCGTCGCTACTTTTACGAATAACACATGATCAAGACCGACTCGATTCAAACTGTTTTCTAATGCTAATACACCCTGAATTTCATGTGCTTTAATCATCATTTCAAGAACATCCTGTACCGTTAGTGCTTCTTTTCCTTCTGCAATATTTACTCGGCTTAAGTAATCCGCTGTCGCAAGAATACCTCCCAAATTATCAGATGGATGTCCCCATTCGGCAGCTAACCACGTATCGTTATAGTCCAACCATCGAATCATACAGCCAATATTAAATGCACCTTTGACTGGATCCAATACATATGAAGTACCTGGAACACGCGTGCCATTTGGTACTACTGTCCCTGGGACGACCGGTCCTAATAATTTCGTGCATTCTGGATATTGAAGTGCTAAAATCCCGCAGCCAATTGTATCAAGTAACACATAACGGGCAGTCTCGTACGCCTCTGTACTAGTAATCTCTTTGTCTAACACATAATCTGCAATTGTCTCTAATAATACATCCGTTTGATTAATTCCATTCACCTTTAGCATTTTTTCATTCCCTTTCTATGCAAAATCATTTATTATTAGAAATGGTCGTTGGTCAGAACGACCATTCGGCGAGCTAATAACTTACATTTTTTTAGTTGGTTAAAATAGTGTGGTTACGACGCTCGCCTATATAATTTACTCGAGGCCTAAAAAGTCGGTTGTTTGCATGTTGTTCAACCACATGAGCGCATAACCCTACTGTTCTAGCACTAAAGAAAATAGGTGTATAGATTTCAATGGGTAGACCTAGCATGTAATATACAGGTGCTGCATAATAATCCAAATTCGGATAAAGGCCTTTCTCTCTTACCATGACCTCTTCGCCAGCTTCGCACATTCTATAAAGGAGGTCGTCTCCTTTATTGTCACAGAGTTGTTTTAACGCTTTTTTCATGATTAGGGCTCTTGGATCCATCTTCTTCATATAAACACGATGACCAAAACCCATTATCTTTTCTTTGTTTGCTAATTTCTTTTCAAGCAACTGCTCGAACTTTTCAACTGTTCCAGCTTCCAAAAGCATGTACATGACCGCTTCATTTGCTCCACCATGTAAATTGCCTTTCAACGAAGCAACCGCTCCGGTTAACGCACCATACAAATCGGATTGTGTAGAAGCGATGACTCGAGCTGTAAACGTAGAATTCGGCATTTCATGTTCGCTATACAATAATAAGGATTGATCGAAAATCCTTTCTTCCAATTCTGTTGGCACTTTACCAGTAATCATGTAATAGAAATTTGCACTATAAGATAAATCCTTATTAGGAAGGACAACTTCTTGATTTTTCAGCACTCTATAACTATTAGCTACGATAGTGGGTACTTTCCCTAATAATTTGTAAGCGCGTTCAATATTGGCTGAAGTTGAGCGATCATCAATTAGCTGTTCATATCCAGCTAATGCGGAAATTCCCGTTCTTAACGCATCCATGGGATGTGTTTTGTCAGGTAATAGCTTGAATATTTCTAAAATATCAGTTGGTATTTCATATTCTTCCTTCAGTGTTTTCTCTAAGAACGCTTTTTCCTCTAGGGTTGGCAGATTATCATTTAATAGTAAATTAACGATATCCAGGTAATCTGTATTTTCAGCCAATTTAATCAAATCATATCCTTGGATTATAATTTCACTCTGGACCGTATCAAGAAATGAAAGTTTTGTCTCTGAAGCTATAATCCCATCCAATCCAGGTGAATAGTTTTCTTGTATCGACATTTTTACTCCTCCTATTCAAATGAAAGCGTTAACATAACAGGTGTATCTTCTTTAACCATTCATACTTTTGAATTCTCTTTCAATACCCTAACCAAAAAGAAAATGGTCTTTACATTAAAAAAACAACTTCCAATGGAAGTTGTTAATTAACGAATGGTTGCCTAAATAAACATGAAAATTCATGCCAAATATTCGTAATTAACACCTCCTATCCTCGTAGGTAATTGATGCATGATTAGTTGGCAGGTCTCCTGGCTTATGATCATCGCTTTTCGAACCTTCCCATTTCTATCTGCATAGAAACAGTGGCATCTTCGAATCGCTCCCAAATACAGTTGCGGGACAGCATCGGAATCAAACCGATTTCCCTTTTAAGCGAATAAAATCAATCATGTTATTCGCACCAAATAATTTACATATTCAATTTTCTATTTAAATATACCAAATATTTTAAATATTTACAATTATATATTTGGATTCACTCGTTCAGATTTAACATATTTTGTAACTAGATAGAAAATCACGAGGTCAACCAGAAAATTCTGCATCCAAAACATTTGCTTTAAGCCTTTTTCTCTAATAATACAAAAAGGAAATTTAGACTCGTCCACAGTTTGTTAAAAGCTGGAATTAATTTTCTTCCAACAGAACAGATTTTCATTATTAAATTCCAAATAGCCAAGGATTCCTAAAAATCACTTGGCTAATTTGTTTTTCATTCACGTATTAAAACCGCAATATTTAAGGTGATCTAGTAAACTATAATACACAGCGTTACCAAACAAACAATCCAACAATCATGGCACTTAGCATGGAGACTGCCATTCCACTAAGCAATAGCTTCCAAACATTCCTTCCAATGATACTCGATTTTTCCTCGTCTAGAATCGAATTGAACGTTCCGTAAATCATGCCGACTGTACTAAAGTTCGCAAATGAGGTCAGGTACGTAACGGCCACAGCTACTGTATGCGGGGCCAAACCGCTGATCTGTGTTTTCAAGTCGAGCAAGGCTACGAATTCATTCGTTGCCAGTTTGATTCCCATTAATTGAGCAACATACATCGTATCATCCCAGTTTAATCCAAACAAGAAAGCGAATGGGCTAAAGATGACAGAAAAGATTTTTTGGATTGTCAACCCATCTACCGCAAGCCCTAAAATACCGTTAAGGCTAGCCGTTAATGCGACATAGCCGATTACCATGGCCATAATGACGATCACCATCTTGACTCCAACTAGCATACTGTTTGAAATGGTTGAAAAGAAGTCTTTACGTTCCTCTTTTGTAGGAATATATACGACATCTTCCTCTTTACTGACAGTAACAGGATTTAACATATTGGCTATAAGCAAGGCATTTAAACAATTCAATGGAATAGCGACGAATACAAATTCAGCCGGAACCATGGATAAATACGCACCTATAATCGAACCGCTTATACTGCTCATACTCATAATTCCAAAGGTCAGCAAACGCTGATCCTTTAAAGAACTTAATTGCATCCTGATAACAGCGAGAGCCTCCGTATTCCCAAGAAACATCATCTGGATAGAAAAGAAGCTCTCCAATTTCGGTAATCCTGACACTTTCGAAATGAGCCAACCGACTTTGTCTATTATCCAGGTCAGGATGCCGAAATACGATAGAATATCAAAAAACGTAATAATGAAGATGATCGGCATCAACGCACTGAAAAAGAAATCCACTTGTTCGTTTGCCATAACAGAAGGAAAAACGAAAGAGATTCCTTCATTAGCACATGCAATCAACCAGGTGAAGAAAGTAGCAATCTGTTTAATGACCCATGTTCCGATGGTGGTCGACAACATGAACCATGTAATAACCAATTCAATGCCAAGCAACGTAAGAATGATTTTCCACTTCACGTTTTTTCTATTAGGTGAGCACAAGTATACGATACCCATGACAACCAATACCCCTAGAATATTCAATAAGAAATACATACGGCACCCTCTTCCTTTA
Source organism: Peribacillus sp. NPDC046944 (assembly GCF_050272735.1). Taxonomy (NCBI): domain Bacteria; kingdom Bacillati; phylum Bacillota; class Bacilli; order Caryophanales; family Bacillaceae; genus Peribacillus; species Peribacillus sp. NPDC046944. Next base: position 49,291 of record NZ_JBNNML010000008.1, on the reverse strand, counting down.
TCTTTTACTGTTGAATGCATACATAAAAAAGCCCTTATTTTTCATGCTTTCGGCCACTGGACAGAAAGCATGAAAAATAAGAGCCTCTTCAAAAAAACAAAGTAATAGTGGGACCTTCTGCAAGAATCACAAAGTGACTTACAAAATGCTACCTATAACGGTTTCATCTCTTTTATTCATGCTTCCCTGTAGTCCGGCTTTTCATGGCAGCCAGGTAGAAACTATCAGACCTTATCACTGATATTATACAAGGATATTTATATGATAATGATTCGTAGTAATGGGTATTATTCTAAATGAAAGTATTAACTATTACAATATGCTTAAAAATAGTCGGAATAATTCTACTACTATACTCTTTTCAGACAATTTATGCGAAGTATATCGTTTAAAATATATAAGGCCATCTTGTAGATTGTGTTACATTTTACCTTTTCAAAATTGCAATGTAGCAATCAATCCATTTAAGGGTACCTTTAACAAAAATAAATCATTGACTTGCAATATATATATTTTCTAAATTATTGAAACCTTATAGGTAATAGGGCTCACCCTTCACTTGCTCACATCAACATTCCGACACTTCGTAACATCCCTGTAATATAAGCAATGATAATTTAATGTTTAAATCAGAATTTTTTTCTATTTTTAATATTTTATTGGGTTAATTGCCTTATAATATTATTGCGCTATAAAAATAGTGCAATAATATTATAGAATATCAGGAGGAATCTTCCTTTTTATGAATAGTTCAAAAAAATCTTTCATTATCGCGGGTTCTATCATAGGTACCCTATTTGCCAGCAATTCAGCTTATGCTAGTACATACCATGTAAAATCAGGTGATAGTCTATATAAAATTGCTAAAGCAAATCATACAACCGTTCAAAAGTTAAAATCGCAAAATAAACTTTCTAATAACCTTATTTTCCCTGGACAAGTGTTAAAGATAAATGAATCCACGGTGAAAAGTACAACTTCAACAAAGAAACACGTGGTTAAACTTGGGGATACGTTAAGTGGAATTGCTAAAAAGTATAATCTTTCGCTAAATTCATTATTGAAATTGAACCCTACCATTTCCAATTCAGACCGAATTCGCATTGGACAATCCATCATTGTTTCTGGAAAAGCTACTTCAACTAGTGCTACAGCTGCAAAAAGCAGTTCAACCAGTACATATAAGGTTAAGTCAGGAGACAGTCTCTCCAAAATTGCAAGCAAAAATAAAACGACTGTCAAAGCTTTGCTAGCATTAAATCCTAGCATCAAAAATGCTAATACTTTACGTATTGGACAGTCCATAAAACTTTCTGGAAAAGCCACTACATCTAGTGCAACCAGTACAGCAAACAAATCGGGCAGTACATATAAAGTTAAGTCTGGGGACAGTCTCTCCAAAATTGCAAGTAAAAATAAAACGACCGTCAAAGCTATACTTTCATTAAATCCTAGCATCAAAAATGCTAATACTTTACGTATTGGACAGACTATTAAACTTTCTGGAAAGGCAACTACAGCTGCTACAAAGACTGTGTCTTCTGCCTCTTCTGAAGTGGACCGCGTTTTAAACGCCGCTAAAAAATACTTAGGGGCCAAGTATCAATATGCTGCAAGCACATCGCGCACTGATGCCTTTGATTGCTCATCATTTACCATGAAAGCATTCCAAGCAGCAGGGATCTCCTTGCCTCGCACATCAACTGGCCAAGCTCAAATGGGAGTACCTGTTTCTTCATATTCATTGAAAAAGGGTGATTTGGTGTTTTATGATACTAATCATGATGGAGTGATTAATCACGTAGGAATTTATGCGGGGAATAATCAAATGATTAATGCTTCAACTTCCAAAGGTGTATCGTATGCAAACATCAACGGTTCATACTGGAAACCTCTTTTCGTAAAAGCCGTTCGAATTCTTAACTAATGATTTGAATGCCATTAAGCGCATTACAGAAAACCAACTAGAGTAAGCATCAAACACTGTAACTGTTTGATGCTTACTCTTTTTTTACTTCAGATTAGTATATCCCCGCTCTATACATTACATTAGAATGGGTTTCCCAGGATGAGTTCTTTCACCCCGCATACATACTTCGTCATTTGACACGTTATCGTTACATTTCTAAAATAATTAAGGTATGATAAGTTACATAGAATATGTCCAAAGAGTAAGCAAACCAGCTCTTTCATTTAAATCGCATATCGTAGCAAGTAGGAGGAAAGACGTTGAATAGTTTTATTGTCATGCAAGGTACTACCTATCAAGAAGAAAAACATTTAGGGATCATCTGGTCTCCTCAAATCGATAAATCCGGTTTAGTACCTCACTCATCTAAACTGATGCAAGAAGTTAAAAGTGGAGATCGGATTTTCCATTATGTAAAGGGATCGATTGTCGCGATAAGTATTGTAAAAAAGGGTTGTCAAGAAGATAACAAACCTCAAAAAATTCGAAATCATACTAGATGGACAGATAATGGTTATCTAGTTAAAACCGAGTATCGTGAATTGGAGGTACCCCTGAATATTCGTGAATACTTTGACGGTATTGCTCCATTTCTTCCTATTAAATATTCAGCATTCCAGGAGGATGCAACCGGCAATTCAGGATACCTATATCCTTGTAATGAAGAACTTACACTAAAACTTTTAGAATATATGAGTATGCTTAACATCTTCAATTCCGATGAAGATCAATTAGAACTCTCTGTCGATGAAGTCATTGCTAAAGAGCGGAATCCGCTACAAGCACTTCTTGCTGAAACAGAATCGGAAGCCAAAATGAACATTCGCTGTGGCCAACAAAAATTCAGAAAATCGGTTATACCTCTTTGGAATCATAAATGCCCGCTATGCGGAATAGAAATGGATGCCCTACTAAAGAGTAGTCACTCTAAACCATGGAAGGACAGTACCGATGATGAGCGCCTTAACCCGTATAATGGATTATTATTATGCTTCAATCATGATGCCTTGTATGAAAAAGGCCTTATCTCCTTTGACGGTCAAGGCAGACTACATATTTCTAATCAGATTCCCGAAGAAAAATATGATACGTACCAGCTAAGAAAGGGCATAAAAATCCCCCTTCATCCTGATAATAAACCATACTTTAAATGGCATAAGAAAAATGTATTCGTTGATTGAATAAACTATTATAACTTAACCATAGGAAAAGCCCTGTAAAATAAGACACTCTTATTTTACAGGGCTTTTTTTAATAATATTCTACCGAGATGTATGGAACAATAAGACGTTTATATCATTCATCCTCCTTAGTCCGTTTGTTCCTTCTTTTTCATAGTACTATGCCCTTTAGTATTGATGATTCAGCTGACCATCGGTGGGTAGCTTTCCAAGTTACTTGGCTGTCGTCAGGCCCTCCCCAGGGTAAGATTACATTCTTTCCTCTATTATCCGCGTCATTTCTCTGTGCTATCTTGGAAACACTTACATTAGGCTAACCATTACTACTGTCACCATAGATTGGGACTTACACTCTATATTTAAATTGCACCCTTGCCGGGCCGCACAAAAAAAGCCCAGCCATTCCTTGAAATGGTTGAGCTTATCTATAATCCCATATACACTGAACATTTTCACTTCAATTTATTAAAAGTATTTGTTTGATTTATCTTATCAATAAACACCAACATCACTTTCAGTCGTTTTGTAAATGTCTTCGATTTTCTTCCCTCTAGCCCGGGACAAAATTTCCATTCTGACTTTTAATTGTTTCATGGCAAAATTCACGAATTCATCAGGATCATTATCGAAGGCTTCCAGGTCAGGTTCTTGAAACCCTTCATCTATAATCTTGAATGCCAAAGGAGTGAGCTCTTCCATTCGTTTCATGACGACATCATCATATATATGGGGATGTTCGCAAATCAATCGTTGCAACAGAAATGTTCCATACCCTATATGGCGAGATTCGTCTCTTTTCAAGTTACCGACTCCCTCAAGCAAACCAGGCATTAATTTCGATTTTTCCAGAGACTTATAGAAAGAAAAATAACCAGTTTCAGCAAGAACCCCTTCTACAAACATGTTATATACAGTGGCTGCATCGGCAATGGCCTCTGGTGACTGATCTGTAATCAGACGCTCCATGGCAGTAGGTAATATAACATGGAAAACTTGCTTGTACGTGTCAGTTAACAAAGGGTTCAATTCACCTTTTTCACCTATAGCATCCAAAACCGTCCTGAAGAATTCTGTATGTTTCGCTTCTTCAAATAGGAAAGTGGTCAGATACATCTCCTCTTCAATCCGTCCATCTTTTGCTATTGCCATGATGAGCGGTAATAAATCGAGGGTAACGGCTTCTTCTCCAGCCTGAAATTGTGAAAGTAGTCGAAGGATGCTATTTTTTTGTCCTATCGATAAAATCCCCCAGTCCTCAGCATCCTTTGTATAATCAATGGTAGCGGGATTCCATGTTCCCACCTTTTTTGCTTTTTGATATAAGCGATATGGAAATGAATCAATCATTAATCCTCTTGAAGTTGCGGTAATGGTCTTTCTCATCATTGAAAACCCCTCTCAAGATTGGAAATCATCCTTTTTTAGAATCTGTTAAATCCGTCATATTTACCATTTTTCTTAAATGGGTCTTTAAAATCTTTCCTACTCCATTTCGTGGTAAACTATCTAAAAATATGATTCTCTTTGGCGTTTTATTTTTGGCAAGGTTGTCCTGACAATAAAGAATCAATTCTTCTTCCAATACGCGCGAGGACGGGTCTTTCACAACACAGGCAACTAACTCCTCACCCATTCTCTCGTCTGGTACACCAACAACCGCAACTTCAGAAATGCCTGAATGCTTACTAAGAACTTCTTCCACATCCCTTGAATAAATGTTGAATCCGCCCCGAATGATAAGGTCTTTTTTTCTATCGACAATGTATAGATACCCTTCATCATCCAAGCGTCCTAGATCTCCGGTATATAACCAGCCTTCCTTTACAGTACGATCGGTTTCTTCTTGATTCCGGAAATAGCCAGGGGTCACATTATCTCCACTGACAAGTAATTCACCGATTTCTCCTCTTGGAACCTCTTCGTTCTCTTCATTCACAATCTTTATTGTTACCCCTGGTATCGGAATTCCCACGGATCCTGGTTTAATCGGGCGGTCTTTAGTATGTGCCGTTACGATGGGAGCCGCTTCAGATAATCCGTAGCCTTCAAACACCTTAGCACCGAATTTTTGTTCAAATGCATTCAGTAATGCTATAGGCAAGGGTGCAGATCCAGAACTTACTGATTCCAAACTGCTTGTGTCATGGTTACCGGCTGTGGGGAAAGCTACCAAAGCATGAATCATGGCAGGGACTACAGAAAACGCTCTTACTTTATGGGTTTCAATTGCTGCCAATACTTCTTTCGGTTCGAAACGCGGAAATACTACAATGGAACTTCCCACTATGTAGCATGTATGAGAAATGGTAAGCCCAAACACATGTGCCAAAGGAAGAATTCCAAGTGTCGTTCCACGTTCTACATTAGAGTGTTTTACTGAGTTTTCTGCATTGGAACATAGATTTCTATGAGTTAGCTTGACTCCTTTTGGATTCCCGGTCGTTCCTGACGTGTAAAGGATGACAGCCGTATCCTCAGGCATCACTTCAATCAACTTCGCATCACGATCAGGTGATGGGGACAGATAATCATAGAAATTCTGGGCTTGTTCGGTAGTAGGTGCATCAACTACGAGTACGGATGGCCGCTCATCCATTAACTCCATCGCCTGTACAATATTATCAAGAAGTAAAGAAGAGGTAATAATCAATTTGGCTCCGCAATTATCGGCAATAAAGGCGATTTCCTTTGGATGTAAAGTATACATGACAGGTACAATCACCGCTCCCGCCCTCGTGATTCCCTGATAGGCAAATAACACTTCCGGGGAATTCGGCATAATGACTATTATCCGTTCGCCGTTATCCACTCCATGATTTTGCAATCCATTGGCGAGCTGATTGGCATAGTTCATGGTTTCTACATTTGTATACTGTTTGCCACCAGAGAATATAAAAGGATATTCACCGAACTCTCGAATGTTCTTATCAAGTAATTCTGAAAGCTTCATACCTACACCTCCTGCAATGATTTTGACAGCAAGCGATTCTCGGTGCTTTATCATTCTAGATGAACTGTAAAGCCCAGTCAGTCAAGATAACCATGAAGTCAGGAAAAAAGAATATACACCCTTCCCCTAAATGCTCTCGATATCTTTATTTGGTAAAATCTCTTTCGCTAATAGAAATCATCCATAGGCTTTAATTGGCTGGGATAACGTTAAAGTTTCCGTAAAGGAAGCGCTTACATAACATTGCGACTAGAATACCGCGCTTCCGTCATGCTAACATTTGAAACTTCATGATTTTTCCCTATGAATCTTTTTTCTTTTATCTAAACTAACCATAAAATAAAAGGTATATTTTTACAATAGGTAAAATCATTTATAATTTGGTTTTTAGATGAAATAGGGTAAACGAGGTGGATAAAGCAGGTTTGACCATAACGCCCTTTATACCTACATTAACTAGTCCCCTAACGCAAAAGTAAAAGGCAGAAATGTTGTTAAACCACATTTTTGCCTTTCACTTTAGCAACTTTCGATGCACCTTTTCGATTAATTAAATAGATGCTAAGTAAGATGAGGACCATGCCTTCAAGGAGGGATACAGTAAATGGTTCACCTAAGAATATGGTTCCTATCCCAACGGCTATTAAAGGAACAAGAAATGTAAAAGATCCAACTTTGCTTGCTTCGCCAGAACTCATTAACTTGAAATACACTGCGGTAGCTAATGCCATACTAAAGATTGATCCGAAAATCAAACAGGATATGTACGTTGAATTCCACTCAATATTCGATGCATTTTCTACTGCCAAACCACTGCCTGTCAGAAACAAACCACCAATGATGCTTTGCATCGCCACCAGCCAAAGTCCATGCACTTGTGTACTGGTCTTCTTTACATAGACCACACCGAATGCCCATCCAGTTGCAGTAATAAGTGCTAGTATAATACCAACATAAGAGATTTTACCGGAAATTCCATCCAGACATACAAGCACCACCCCAGTAAAACCAATCATTAACCCCATGATTTTAATGGCGGATAATGATTCTTTCAACCATTTCCAAGCTATTAACACGACTAAAACGGGCTGAAGATAAACGATGACCGAAAACAACCCCGAAGGTAAATATTGAAGGCCAATCGTTTGGACACCATTGAATATGATTGTATTGAAAAATGCAACGATTACATAGATGTACCAATTTTTCTTCCACTGAATCTTCTTCCATTGGGGAAGAAGAGTTAAGGCTAATAGCATTCCGCCTAATAATGTACGCATTCCTGCATAAAGCAGTGGTGGTGAATAATCGAGTGCCACTTTATAGACCGGCCAACATAGTCCCCATATGATTACAACGAAAGCGATGCTTATCGCTGTTACTGGTCGAGAGAGTGATTTCATTCTCTATTCCCCCTACTGAAGGTCTTGGCTACATGAAACTATGAAGTTTTAAATCCCAATTTCCAAGAAATCTGTTTAGCTGCATTCGTTACTTTTTCAATTAATTCTGGTAAACGATCTTCTTTAAATCGTGCTTCGATACCCGCTACACTAATACCGGCGACAATTTGATTATCCCCATTAAGTATGGGTGCACTAACGGATTTTGTATAATTTTCAAGTTCAGAAGAAGTGATCGTATACCCGTTTTTCTTCGCCTCATCCAAAGCCTGACGAAGGATTGTTTTATCATTGATCGTTCCTATGGCCATTGACTTTAATTCTACCTTTTCTATATACGATTCCCGATCTTCTTCAGGTAAATAGGCAAGGATGATTCTAGAATCCCCTGCATAAAGTGGTGAGCGCCTACCAATGGAGGTATAAAGGCGTACAGGCTGCTTCGTATCAACTTTTTCTATATACATCGCTTCGTCTGCATCCCTGATAATGAGATTCACAGCCTCTTCAACGTCATCCCGAAGTTCTTTCATAATGGGGTAGGCGATTTTCCTAATATCCAAACGTTCACTTACTAGTTGACCAAGCTGTAAGAAAATAAGGCCTAATGAATAATAGCCATCATCATCTTTTGTTAAAAATCCCATTTCTTCTAATGACACAACCATACGATGCAATGAAGTTTTCGGTAGGTTGGAATAATCCATCATTTCGTTAAATGACAGTTTGGGATGATTCAGGAAAAGGGTAAGAATTTGCATAGATTTGACTACCGTTTTATTATGAGCTTGCATACAATGTCCCCATTCTTATTTTAAGTATCCATTATTTATTGGAAGAGCTTTGTTCACCTCTCCTATATTTCATTATAAATGATGGAAAAAATAAGTAGAGGCCCATTTCCGAAAGAATGTCTTAAGTAAGACGTTCATGGTAATTGAACCTTTCCCTATATTAATAAATCATTTAAACCCCTTCAGGGCTAATGCAATCGAAATCTTCAATTCTTTTAGCAGTTGTTCCTTTTTAAGATATGACTGTTCCGCATCTCTTAAAGTAACCTTAGCAAATTGGATGGAATCCCCTGGTTTGACTTGTCCGATAAATGGGATATCAGCCGTAATGACTTGAGCAATTTTGGGGTATCCCCCGGTTGTTTGGCTATCCGCTAGTAAGATGATAGGATTGCCATCAGGTGGAACTTGAATGGAACCATTCGTTACCGCCTCTGACAACAGCTCCCGCTTTTCTTTTAATTCAAGCGAAGGCCCTGAAATTCGATACCCCATCCTGTCAGACTGGTTGGATACTTTAAATGACTCTTGTTCGAATTGAACTTTACTGGACTCCGTAAAAAATCCGTATTGGCTTCCATTTGTAACTCGGATAACCGGCTTATTTTCGGGCATAAAATCCTTTTCGTTAACAAACCATTTGACTGTAGAGAATACATTTAACCCGTACTTCGCATGATGAGGAGAAGCTTCATTAAAATCTATCACATCATCCACTTGCAAGGCCCTTCCCTTATATCCGCCCATTCCTGCCCTTAAATATGTACTTTTACTATTCATGATGGAGGGAATGGAGTATCCACCCGCAACAGACAAATATGCTCGACAGCCTGATCGACATCCCGAGAATGCAAGAACCGCTCCTTTTTTCACAAAAATAGGTCTCCACATCGGCGCGGCTTCTCCATTAATGGTCGGTGATAAATTGCCACCCGTTATTGCAATTAAACAATCTTTTTCTATTATAAGAGTCGGTCCCAATAAGGTGATTTCCAGGGCGGCTTCTCCTTCTTCATTGCCAACCAACATATTGGCAATGCGAAGAGAGTAAGGATCCATGGCTCCGCTTACGATCACTCCGTGCTGCTGTAACCCTTTTCTTCCAAGGTCCTGGATACTTGTTAACAATCCTGGTTTCAAGACACGCATACTCATTTTAACTCCTCCTTACGAGCAATTTCTTTATACTCCACAGAAGAAATGGGAATGAATTTCACCTTATCTCCTGCTTGTAACAAGCTCGGCGGTGATTCATTAGGTAGAAATAAAGTAGATGGTGTTTGACCAATTAATTGCCATCCCCCAGGTGTTGAGATGGGATATACACCCGTTTGCATTCCTGCAATTCCAACTGCACCTTTTGGTATGTTCATCCTAGGTGACCGCCTTCTAGGCGTTGCGATTTTTTCAGAAAGCCCACCCAAAAATGGAAAACCCGGTGCAAAACCAATCATATAGGCTAAGTATTCTCCACTAGAATGGATATGAATGACTTCATCCGTAGTTAAATGATTGAAGCGAGCAACATGCTCCAGATCCGGTCCAAATTCCCCTCCATAACAAACAGGCAGACTGATCGTCCGTTGGTCCAGGGCTTTATCCTTCTTCACCTGCTGTAATTTTGCTTCGATGATTGTCTGGACGAATTCATATGGGGAAATGCTTGCCTCTTTACTTTTTTGCTTTTGTTCGTTATAAATCATCAACGCATCATAATAGACCGTCAAGTTTGTAAAAGCCGGTACACATTCTATGAAACCTATAAATGGTTCTTCTTCAAGCATGTCCTTGAATATTTTTATTTTTTTATGAACGTTACCCTTCATTTCATTTCCAAATGTAATCACGATTGCGGAATCGCCTAATGGAGATAGTACAACATTTGTTTTACTTGAAAGCTTTTCCGGCATAGAACTCATCTCTTTCCTTTTATTATAAAACACCCAACTTTTCATCCCGGATATCTGTTATGAACATATGTCCTGGTGCATGCGTAATCATAATGGCTGGTTTTGTTTCCATCGCGATGGATTGAGGCGTAACACCACATGCCCAGAACACCGGAACTTCCCCTTCATGAATGGTCACCGCATCACCAAAATCCGGTTGATCAATAGAGGAGATGCCAATCGCCTCTGGGTTTCCGATATGGATTGGTCCACCATGTACGGCAGGAAATCGTGAGGTAACCTGAGCAGCTCGAACGACATCCTTTTGAGGAATCGGGCGCATGCTTACTACCATTTCCCCATGGAAAATACCTGCTTCTATACAAGGAATATTCGTTTTATACATAGGAACATTGCAGTCTTCCTCAATATGACGAATCGAAATATCATTGTTCAACAAAGCATGTTCGAAAGTGAAGCTGCAACCGATTAGGAATCCCACCATATCATCTTCCCAATAATCCGAAATATCCGTCACTTCTTCTACCCATTCACCATATTTATAGATGCGATATTTAGGGATATCTGTACGGATATCTCCTGCCTGAGCAGCGAACTTAGGAACAGGAGAACCAATTTCAGTTACATCCAGTAAAGGGCAAGACTTAGGGTTACGTTGACAAAATAACAAAAAATCGAATGCATGCTCCTTTTTTAAGATAGCAAGGTTTGCTTGCGCATACCCATTTGCCATCCCAGCAGTCGGTTTGGTCCATTCATTATTACGGATCATGGAGCGTAACTCTGCAGGGCTCGCTTTGGAAAAATCAATCATATTAGACATCTCCTATGTAATTGGATTTTGCTCTTTTATTGAATGCTATTAAAATAGTGATGGTAGTTGGGTAATTAATGTATACCCACCCATCAATGCCATAACAACTACAACGAACACACCGGAAATCGTTAGCCACAATGGATGTTTATAGTCACCTACAATATTCTTCCTATAAGCGGCGATTAATAGTGTTCCAAGAGCTATCGGTAAAATGAGGCCGTTAATTGCCCCTACCACAAGGAGTACTTTAACCGGTTTACCTATTAATAAAAAGCAAATGGTGGAAAGAAGGATAAAGCCAATAATAATCCAATTCGCTTTTTTCTCTATCCTTTGGCTGAATGTTCTGATAAATGAAACGGAAGTATAAGCAGCACCTACTACTGATGTTATGGCAGCTCCCCACATAACAACACCAAAAATTTTATAGCCAGCATTTCCAGCGGCAAGTTGAAATACGGATGCTGCGGGGTTTTCAGAATCAATTTGCAAACCTTTTGAAACAACACCCAAGACAGCTAGAAATAAAGCAATTCTCATAACGGTGGTAATTAAAATGCCTACTACGGAACTTTTCGTAACTTCTGGAAGGGCACCGACACCTTTGACTCCCGCATCTAATAGACGATGTCCACCTGCAAATGTAATATAACCACCCACAGATCCCCCAACTAACGTAACGATTGCAATAATATCTATCTTATCGGGAGCAAATGTCTTCACTACCGCTTCCCCTACTGGAGGAGAGGTTGTCCATGCTACGTAAACCATCAAACAGATCATTACAAAGCCAGCAATCTGTGTAAATCGGTCCATGGCTTTTCCTGCTTCTTTCACCACAAAAATTAAAACAGCAATGACAGCGCTAATGGCTGCTCCAGTTGTTGGAGACATCCCTGTCATCGCGTTTAAACCAAGTCCAGCTCCAGCGATATTCCCTATATTAAATGCAAGACCTCCCAGAACGATGAGAGCCGCTAAAACGTAACCTAGCCCAGGAAGAACCATGTTAGCAATCTCTTGTCCTCTTTTTTCAGATACAGCAATAATTCGCCACACATTAGTTTGAGCAAAAATATCGAGAATAACAGAAATAAGAATCACGAATCCAAAACTTGCTGCCAGACTTTGAGTATAAACCGTTGTTTGCATTAAAAATCCTGGTCCAATAGCTGACGTTGCCATAAGAAATGCTGCACCCAACAATAAAGTTTTATTGGTTTTTAACTTATTTGGAATTTTATGTACCGATGTATTTTTGATTGGCTCCAATAGAATCTACCTCCTAGATGTTTGTTATTATGCAAACGAACTGACTGTAATTTCAGATAACTTTAACGATTTTTTAACATGACTCGCAAAACTTAATGCGTGAGTTCCATCTCCATGTATACAAATCGTATCTGCCTTTATTGCTACTTCCGTTCCTTGCTGGGACAAGACCTTTCCTTCCTTAACCATTTTAATCACTTGAGCTACAGCTTCATCGTCGCTTTCAATTAATGCATTCTTTTCCCTTCGAGATGTCAATGAGCCATCATCTTGATATGTACGATCGGCAAACACTTCACTAGCAGTCTGTAAACCAATAGATTGACCAGCGCGTATCAATTCACTTCCCGACAAACCGAATAATATTAGTTGTGGATTAATTTTATATACGGCTTCTGCAATGGCAAGTGACAAATCTTTGTTTTGAGCCGCCATATTATAAAGTGCCCCGTGTGGTTTGACATGCTGCATCCGTCCTCCTTCAGATTGCAAGAAACCATTCAATGCACCTATCTGATACACCACAATATCATAAGCTTCCTGAGGGGAAATATTAATATTTCGTCGACCAAAACCCATTAAATCTTGTAAACCAGGATGGGCACCGATCTTTACATCCTTTTCCAAAGCTAACTGAACTGTTTTTCTCATAACAGTTGGATCCCCAGCGTGAAAACCGCACGCAACATTCACTGAAGTAACATAATTTAAAATTTCTTCATCATTTCCCATTCGATAGGCTCCAAAGCTTTCTCCTAAATCACAATTCAAATCAACTGTATGCATGATTGTTTCCTCCATTTCAACGATAACTTAATACTTTTCTCATAGATTGATAGTTTGTAAACTAATTCATACGGTTCCGAAATTCGGAATGTCAGTTTCATATTTCGGAATTTTCTAAATTATATCATTTGATTTTAAAATACACAATACACTTGTTAGATTACCTAACATTATGAAATGCCGGGATATGGAAATTATCCCCTATTTTTATAGGCAGTTTTTCCTGAACGTTTAAATCCTGAATGACCCCGTCCTCTTAAATATTTCATAGAGCTGTCCGTTACTTCTTCACCCTTCTGACTTGGAGCCCATCTATACACTTGAATAATTCCATAGTACTAATTTTTTAAAAAATTCTCCCAATATGAACTAATGAAAAAAGACCAGAGTAACATCTCTTAAAAATAAATAGGCAATCAAGCATCTATAGCAACACAAAGAGTTCCATTAGATAAGGGGAAAGCAAGCTTTCCAGCTAGATATGAAACAACTGAAATAGTCTTAATAAAACTTCTATATACATAAAAAAGAACATGTCTGGAACCAAACTGTTCCAGACATGTTCTTTATCATTCTATTTATTTTCTATATAACCTTACCGTGCTCAGAAAATGAAGAGATTCATCTCCTGTCATCCTCGCGTACATTTTTTTGCAAAAGGTCACGGATATCCTTTAAATATTGTTCAGTTGCTGGTGCTTCCACCACGACCTCTTCTTGCTCTTTTTTTCTAAAAATAGAATTTGCCAACTTCATAAATATGAAAATAGCAAACGCAATAATCAAGAAATCAATCACGGCTTGAATAAACGATCCATATTGAATGACCGCACTTCCCACCGTTATGGACAGTGAAGAAAGATTGATTCCCCCTAGTAAAATCCCAACAATCGGCATGATAATATTTTCAACTAGTGACGAAACGATTTTTCCAAATGCCGCCCCCATCACTACTGCAATAGCCAGATCAAGTACGTTGCCTTTAGCAATAAACTCCCTAAATTCCTTAATCATAATACCTACACCTTTCAATCTATAAGTGCTACAAGTTTATCAGATTTACACGAAAAAATGAACAAGTCTAGAAGCATCAATAGAAAAAAGGCATAAGCTAAAGTACGTAAAACAATCCTGCATTCCTTTTTCATTAATCATTTCATACTAAAATCAGAAATTTTCTTGCTCTTTACCCTTTTTCGAATATCGAAAAGGACAACTATTAGAAATCCTGTGAGCACCACACCCGTGAGCATAAACCCTCCAGCGATACCAATCCGTAAAAAACCAAGAACCGATGAACCGACAACTACACCGATAGAGAAAAATGCATAAAAATATCCATAAGCCTGTCCACGTGTTTCAGGTGTCGTTGATTGTATCAAGAGTGTATTAATAGAAGGGAATAAACTTGAGAATCCAATCCCGTATAGAATCATTACAAGATATAATGTCAACGTCGTCGTCATTTGCCCAATCAACATTTGGCTAATGGCTAAAATAGCCACACCAATAAGCATTGTATACATAGGATCAACCCGGTTAAACACTCGATTTGTCGGTAAAATAAATAGGAAAACCGCTACAATTCCAAACATGCTCATTAGTGTACCGGACATCCGGGAACTATAGCCAAGTGCTTCTACATGCAAAGGTAGCAAATAAGCCAATGCCCCTTGGGAAAACATCAAAAAGAACGCACCCATAAATGCTTTTTGTACATCCCGATTCCACTTGAATGAGACATGCGACGCTTCTCTCTCTTGCTTCTTGACGTGTACTTGACGTAATAAAAAAGAGCAAACAAGTAATAAGACACCGAGTGCGCCTATTACGGTGAAAACATTCGGAACGGACGTTTTACTCGCCATTATTCCACTGAAAGCTGGTCCTATAATGGCAGCAATCCCCACGAATGATCCAGTTACCGCACTCTTACTCCCCTGTTTATCATGCGCAGTTGTATTCGCTAGGAGCGTAAATGCAGCGGGTACAATTAGGCCACCAAAAAAGCCGTGTAGAGATCGAACAATAAGCAAAGTCAGAGGGTCATCAACGAAATGATAAGAAAATAATGATGCACTCGTAGCGGCCAGTCCAAATAACATCATCGAGAGTGGACCAATTTTATCCGTTAATATTCCCGATGTGATATTGCCAAATGAGTTCGTAAAAGAATATAAACCGACCACAATGCCTGCAATAAATGCACTCGCCCCTACTGACTTCGCAAATGTACTCATGACCGGAAGCTGAGCAAATAAGTCTATAAATGAAAAGAATATAATGCTATAGATAATCCATGACATTCGGAAAGGCTTAACAGGGTAGCGATCTTTCACTTTTTTTAAATAAACGTCAAAGATAAAATTCCCAAATGGAATAAAAGCGACAAATACAGCGGCAAGTGACCAACTAATCGACCACTGGATGCGAATAGCTGCATATAGAATGCTTCCAATATACAAGAGGAAAATACCCCCGTGTATACTACCATTAATCGTCACTGCAAGCGGTAAATCAGCAAAATATTTTAGTGGCATAGCAATAAGTAATAACGTCAGTAATGAAATACCATCCAAGATTCCTGCTATGCGTAAATAATCTATAGGTGAACGACGCATTTTAGCTCTCCTTATCATTAAAGTAGTTTCTTTTCTTAATTTATACAGGTATACAGTAATTTTACTATAATCATATCTTAATTAGATTAATATTTGAATAAGAGTGCTTATAGGTTCTATAAAGATACATTTAAAACGAACTACGTATTATTATATTATTAAAATGAAAGGAATCGGTTAAAACTTCAAATCACACTATATGGATAGATACTATCGTTCCTTATATATAATCATACACTGTAGAACTGAACATTGTTATTTATTTCAAAACTATATAAAATATGTAACGTAGATAAGTTATCAAATTTTATGGAGGATATGCATGAATGTAGAACTTACAAGATTTAGAGTGAAGGAAGGAAAATCAGAACAAGTAGATGAATGGTTAAGGTTTCTTAATGAAAATATGAATGAAGTGCTGATAACGCTTGAAGGTGAAAAGATGTATGTAGAAACGATATTTAGAGAGATTCTAAATGGTGAGGAATATCTATATTGGTACTCTGTCCAAGGTGATAATGGTCTCGAAGTGAACGATTCAGATCACTGGATAGATAAAAAACATGTAGAGTATTGGAAAGAATGTATCGATGAAACATTTAGGCCGGTCGATTTAAAAACCGAAGTAGTGATGACCCCTCCTAATATAAGGGAAATGATGAAAAGACCTCAATTTTTTGAGGTCTTTTTTGTATTTCACACCCCCTATTTGTTTGGAAGCAGTAAAACTATCAAACCTTGCCTATCACCGCTTGAAAACATAATTTAGGTTTATGAATTTTAAATTTAAATTTCCATATGATACATCATTTAAGATTAATTGGTACCTAAACCCATTTTCAACTATCCTATCCAGTTACAAGTAATTATAACGTTTACTCTTCATTATACAGGGAAAAAACCTAATATAAATGAAGAAAAGGAGCTGGAATAATGCATAACTATATACAACAATATATTAATGGTGAATGGGTGGATTCCACAAGTACAGAAACGATTGAAGTTATTAACCCAGCTACAGAAAAAGTCATCGGGAAAATTAGTGCTGGTACTAAAGAGGATGTCGATCGTGCAGTTGAAGCCGCACGTGCTGCCTTCCCCTCCTTCTCTAGAATGGATATAGAAGACAGAATTAAGCTTTTAGAGAATATTGCTAAAGAATATGAAAACCGGAAAGATGATCTAGTCAAAGTTATAACCGAAGAGTTAGGTTCTCCTATTACTCGTAGTGAACAGATTCAGTACGAGATGGGCTTACAGCATTTTAAAAAAGCGGCGGAACTTCTTAAATCCTTCGAGTTTACGGAACAAAGAGGAAACACCTTAATCAAAAAAGAAGCAATTGGCGTTGCCGGTCTTATTACCCCCTGGAATTTCCCGACAAATCAACCTTCTACCAAACTAGCAAGTGCATTTGCTGCAGGTAGCACGGTCGTATTAAAGCCTGCCGCCATGACACCATTTGCGGCGATCATCCTAGCAGAGATTTTTGATAAAGCCGGATTACCTAAAGGGGTATTCAACTTAGTAAATGGGTCGGGCTCAACCATTGGGGACGCCATCAGTTCTCATCCAGGTATCGATTTCGTTTCCTTCACCGGTTCGGGTCCCGTGGGTACGAAAATCATGGAAAATGCGGCTCAAGATATAAAGAAAGTGTCACTTGAACTAGGAGGGAAATCTCCGTTAGTTATTTTAAAAGACGCAAATGTTAAAGATGCGGCACGAACAGCCATTTTAAATGTTGCGATGAATACCGGACAAGTTTGTACAGCGGCAACACGGACCATCATTCCAAAATCGATGCATGATGAATTCATTGAGGCCGTCAAAGAAGCACTTCCTGATTTCCCCGTAGGTGATCCACAAGATAAAAATACCTTCATGGGACCGCAAGTTTCTAAAGAACAATGGGAAACTGTACAGTCTTATATAAATAAAGGTACAGAAGAAGGAGCCACTCTTGTCGCTGGTGGGCCAGGAAAACCAGATGGACTCGATAAAGGATATTTCTCAAAAATCACCGTTTTCACTAATGTAAAAAACGATATGACCATTGCCCAAGAAGAAATCTTTGGACCTGTCATGTCCATACTGACTTATGAAACCATCGATGAAGCCATCGAAATAGCCAATAACACAAAATATGGTTTAGCCGGGTATGTATTCGGTCAAAATCCAGATGAATTGTTCAAAGTGGCTTCAAACATTCGGGCCGGCCAAATCACGGTCAACAATCCAAAAACAGACTTCTCTGCTCCATTCGGCGGTTTCAAACAGTCAGGAATCGGTCGTGAATGGGGGGATTACGGAATCGAGGAGTTCCTAGAACCGAAAGCTATTATAGGTATGCCCTCTTAAGGGTTTATGTGGGTGTCCTTGTCGGGCACCCTTTAACTATGATGGAATTAAACATAATACTTCCTTATAAATGCCCACATCTCAACCAATTTATTTCCTATATCTATCCAGATAAATCTGATTTACTATAGTAGTAGCAATGAATGATTACACTTTGATGGCAATCTATACATTGGTTTCCCTACATCTACTTTCAACGATACCTGAAAGTTCGACCAAAAGGCATGTAATATTTTTGAATGCCCGACCAAGCTAATAGACTTCAATAAAAATCTTAATTATGCAAAAAAAGGGATAGCCTCTCAAAGTTGAGAGACTATCCCTTTTTAATATGAAGCCCTAGCCCTACGTGTCAAACTAATTTTATTTTAAATTAATTGGATTTAAGATTTTTGCTTTTTGATTTAGATAATTCAAAGATGGTTCCGTTAGTTAACATACTGTATTATTAATAATCAATGTTTGATCCAGCGCATTGACCTGTAACACTATAGCACTTGCTTCATCAATCTTTTCGCAGTTAATTACTTTGTAAGATGTGCTTCGAACATGTCAATAATTTCAAGAAATCTTTCAGCTTCACGGAAAACATGGTCTGCTAATAAAGGATGGATAATGCTCTTAATTTTACATTCCTCAATTAGATCCCGAGCTGTTTTCTTGAAATCTCGAAGCGAAACTACAGATACCCTATTCTGATCAAGAAACTGATCTAAAAGAGGACCGGTCTTTGATTGTGGTTTCATAGACTCTAAGTCTGTAGCCTGAAACAACAATTGATCAAAATCATTGCTAAACTCCCTTGCCATATCCACAAGCTTTCTTTCCGATGGATCAAGGAGATGTCCAATGAATTTGGCATGATCGGCCATAATTCTTAAGAAAAAAACATTCTCTTTGATTATTGCATCAGGAAGTGGTTTCAACTTCCCTTCATTTAATTCAATTAACCGTTTTCTAAAATAATTTGCTTCTCGACTTGTATGGTCCACTAAAAGCGGGAAATTGTTTGCTCCTGGTAATTGACCGGTTAGTATCAGTCCTAATACTTTCCTCTTAAAGGCAAATATACCTGTCGCAGCCTGTTGAACTTCCGAATTAAACCTTTTAATTTGTTCTGGATCGGTTTGATTTGTAAAAGAATGTGATTGTTGCTCAACTTTTTCAAACAATTGATAATACTGATTTGCTTCTTCAATTAACTGTGTATCGTCACATCTAAAACCCAATCTAAGAAATAAAGAGTGTTCCTTCATAATTCTAGACCAAAAGCGAATTTCATCTAAAGACCGTGCAACAAACATTCCTGTAGCTGTTCCCATATTTGAACCTTGTGAGTTTTCATTCCAATTCATACTATGCCCCCAATATCATGCATAAATAAAATACCTTTAATATTGTATTAGCAAGTGTTCATAAAAATACTGCCAGCCTGGATAAAATATATGATTGTACATTCAAAAGGCCTCGAATTGGCAGCCCTATAATGGCCTGAATTCTACAAGATTTCGAATGAGAGGCTTGTATGTTCAACAGTCATAATTAATAAAAAAAGTCGCTCAACTACTGATTTCTCAGCATGTTGAACGACTTTTCCGATTTGGTTACGGCAGGATTTGAATATTCCTTAGTGATTTATTCCCTAAAAATCAACGTGAAGGTTTAGGAGCTGAACAATCTGAACAACTTCTCTGATTGCTCCCTTTAAATTTAGTGAAAGATTTTTCAAAGATATTTCCGCATGAACATTTAAACTGTAGTTTTTGAGAGTACCCAAGATATTCAGTAGAAAGTAATTCACTATCGGAATTCTTTGTGACATAGTCACGGATATTTTCAATAGTCCATTTTTTATTCATATTAACACACCTCCGATAGTGTTTCCGAATTAAACAAAGGAAGAAGTTTCGGATAATTCCCTTTCAATGTAGGTAAAAGGCTACCCAATCTACTTGAGTACCCTATTATAGCATTACTTTTATCATATAACACATAGCTCTTTCATATTTTAAAGTATATGAACCCCTTTCATTCTGAAGGTAGAAGGCTAACATCCTCCAAAGAGTAGAATTGTCAGCCTCTACTATTTTGCCACTTACTCTTTAGCCCTTTTTTTAATGGGTAACTAGGGGGATTTTATCTAGGCAGCTTTTACATAAGATTTCTCTTCATTTAACATTTAATGGACACATTAGTTTATAAACAATTGGGTATATGAATGAATAGAATGTTTAACCAGTCGTTTATAATTTTCTTTGTATTGATATTCATGATAAGTAATTTTTATGGAGTGTTGTTAAATGCATATTGAGCTTAAAAAGGAAGCAGTAGAACAATTAAGAAAAGTGGATTATAAAAAGAACGAAGGTATACGAATCGAAGCCATCTACCTTGGAAGCTGTTCTATTTATGTGGAACACGAACTGAAAATTGACAATCAAACAGAAGAAGATGAGAAATTCATAATCGATGGAGTGCCTATATTAATATCAAGTGAATCCAAAAAGCATTTACCGAATAAAGTATTTCTTAGCTACAGTGATAGTCTTGGATATAAACTATATTCAGACGAAGAAACTTTGAGATATTATCTCCAATTGAAGAGAGTAAATGAATAAATAACTCAAAAAAAACCAACTTCAATTTCAGTTGGTTTTTTGAGTTTAATCTTGTCGTTGGTCTGTTTTAAAACTCGACCGTTTCCAAGTACAACCCAGCTGGGTCTGCCATACGACCCGTTTGGATTCTTTCTTTCGACTCGATGATACTTGGGATATTTTTAGCATCTATTTCATTCAATCCGACTTCTATTAAGGTCCCGACAATCTTTCTAACCATATTATAAAGGAAACCGTTACCTCGCACTCTAATTTCGATGAAGCCGGATATTTCTTCTATATCAATAGAATATATTTCACGAACCATGGATTTCTTCTTTGACTTTGCATTTGAATAGGCCGTAAAATCGTGACTGCCTATAAAGTACTGACTACCTTCTATCATGCTTGATATATTGAGGTTTTCCTCAACATGCATACTGTACTTTCGCATGAATGGATTTGTATATGGTTTGTTCCAGATCTTATACAAGTAGGTCTTATCCTTCACATTATAACGGGCATGAAAACGTTCAGGAACCAATGTAACTTCCACAATACTGATATCTCGTGGTAAATACCTATTCAAATAATTCATGACTTCAGTTTCAGTCATATTCAAACTCATCTTAAAATTGGCAATTTGGGAAATCGCGTGTACACCCGAATCGGTTCTACTACACCCAATGATTTCAATGGGTTCTCCTACCATTTCTGTTAATACACTTTCTATTTTTCCCTGAATCGTATTTTCACTATCGCCAAGTCGTTGCCAACCCTGATAGCGTCCACCATCATATTGAATGGTCAATTTGTAGTTATTCATTACTTCCTCCTACTATTATTACTAATGAGTATATCCAAAGAAAACTAGCCCTCACGTAACCCTTCATGAGGGATTGAATGATTCTTTCATTATTAGTAACACTGGTAATTATTATGTGTAATGTCTTCAAGTCACAGAATAGGAAATTCCGATATACATATCCGGTTTCGGAAATACTCTTACAATCTTTAATACATGGTCTATGTAAAGATATACAAACTTCATATTATCCATTATAAGCTTGGCAACCCAGCTGAGTACTTCATCATAGTGTACCAAAGCGGCAAACATCGTGCAAAGAAACAATATATTCAAACAAAAAACACGAATATACCGATCTGGATAAAAAAAAGAAGTAACTGTTCTTACTCTCACTATAGAAATGATTTAGGCATTGGATATGCATCTAAGTTTACATACTTATGGAGCGAGTTAAAAGGCTAATTATGTCCAAAGATTTCCCATATTAAAAACAGGTGGAGAAAAGCGTTTCTTTTTCATCCTCCTGTTTTTATTTTATTTTTTTAAGCTAAAAGCAGTTGAACATCCAAATAAACTGGATATCTTCATGTGATAAATTTCCTATTTAATTTACGATTCAAACATTTTAGTTACAAATAATAATATTTGAGTTTTAAGTTAAAGACGTTTTTTCCCCGCCTCTTACCGGGAGTCCATGGTCGTTTTTGCAATCCGGAACAGGAACCAATCCGTAAAGTCCACGAAGCCTTGCTACTGCGTCTGCAGGTGGTTTTGAATTGTAAAAACCTCGTCGAGTCATGTAAACACCTGAATTCTTCTTAAGATCCACTAACGATTCACACATCTTAATCCCAGCGGCAAAAGAGTCGATCACCGGAACATCCCCAATCCTTGATATGCCATGGGTTGCCAGGAATACATTCATTGGTCCTTCTCCCGGTACGATTATATCTGCTCCCTCAGCAATGGCCTTTTCAGCAGCCTTTTTGAATGAAGCTATGACTAGCTCAGGATTTTCGAACCCGGCCAGCACATCGTCAAAACCAATCTCCGTCTGTACAATGGGACCGAGTTTCCCTCCCAAGCCATATCGTTCCGCATTTTGACGAAGCTCATCTGCTAGTGGGGCCAAGAAATTCACCACACCGATTCGATCACCAAGCATGGAAGCAATATGGAAAGAGGCTTGTCCATACCCGATAACCGGAATATCCACCAATGTACGGGCTTCTAACAGACCCACATCTGGAATTGTACCGATGAACATGGCATCATATCCAGCACTTTCAGCCATTAATGCTGCGCGGACAAACTGCTCACGGTGTAAATTTTGAAGATAAGAATAAGTAATAAAATGTCCAGGGTAATTCGATGGGTAAGTCTCTTTCTCCATTCCGTGGAGAACAACCTCCACCCCCGGGCGAGCTACACGATCAATGTGTTTTAAAACAGCATCCCTGTATGGAACCACTGATTCAATACTGGTTAGACTTTGATGCCAGATTTTCATGAGTTACCTCCTTAATATTAGAAAATGTGTGCAATTTACGAAAAGGGAATATTACATTTATCAATTACATTAAAATCTTACCCAAGCGTATTGTCGGTTTACACTTCCTTGCCAACATTCAGTGGGAATTTTCTATGATATTGATTCAAGGTAATGAGCGTCAGCAAACTAACAAGCATAAACCCTGTAATGACTAGCATACCTTGCTGTAAATTTAAGACACCTAATACCATCGGCCCAATAAAACCACCCAAAGATGACAAGGTACTTACGAGAGCGATTCCTGCAGGTGCTGTAGATTCACTGAAGAAAAAGGTTAAATAAGCATAAAATGAACCCGAAATTCCATATAGTCCTGCGGAAGCTATTGAAAGCATTAAAATCATTAATGGTATGGTTGTAACAAAGGCACATCCGATTAAGCCAACCATAGCAATTGATACACAAACAGCCAGATGTTGTTTATGCTTATTGGTTCTGTCCCCATTCCAACCAACAAATAAAATCGAAGGTATGGCAACCAATGGAGGTATCATTGCAAGCCAACCGACTTCCATGTTTGAAGTACCGGACGCAGAAAGATTTTTAATAATGGTCGGTATCCAGAAATTCAGACCGTTCACAGCTACAAATCCTGCAATATTAAATACTGACAGTTTCCAAACATTCGAATCTTTCAGCATACCCCTATGCGAGGTTTTATTATGTTTTGCAGCTAACTTTCTTTCCGTTTCTAGTTCCCCTTCCAGCCATGTCTTTTCTTCATTTGTTAACCATTTTGCTTGGGCAGGGCGATTTGTCAAATAAAACAGCACAATTATGCCTAGCATTACAGCTGGGAGGCCTTCGAGAATAAACATCCATCTCCAGCCAGATAACCCACCCCAAGCTATCTTATCGATAATCCAAGTTGAGAGCGGTGCACCAACTAATGCAGCTAATGGGAGAGCAATAAAAAACGCTGCAGTTGCTTTTCCACGTTCCCGGGCACGGAACCAATACGTTAAATACAAAATGATGCCAGGGGTGAACCCTGCCTCGGCGACACCTAACAAGAAGCGTAAGATATAAAGATGCACTGCCGATTGAACGAAACCGGTAAGTATGACTATGATTCCCCAGGTAATCATGATGCGAGCGATCCAAAACTTTGCCCCAACCTTTTGCAAAATCATATTACTAGGTACCTCAAATAGACAGTAACTGATATAAAAGAATCCTGATAGAAGTCCAAACATTTCGGCCGATAACGCCAGTTCAGCATTCATTTCTAACGCAGCATATCCCATATTAACCCGGTCAAGGAAAGCAACAATATACAAAACCAAAATAAAAGGCAAAATCCTTACCATTGTTTTCTTCAATGTACTTCTTTCAATTTCCTGTATATTGATATTCTGGCTCATATCTATTTCCTCCCACTGAATGGGTTTTCCAAAAGACTAATAGTCTCTATATAACTGAAACCAGTATAGGTCATCTCCTGTGAGGCTCTTCATCCAGACGTCCATTTTTTAAAAGAATACAGAACAGCTACGCACATTTTTATTTTGTTAACGATTTTCCATCCCTCAACTTATTTATAGCTTGGTTCGCTGCCACTCTACCAAAAATGGCTGCTTTCCCTAAAGAACTCCCTGTCATGTACCCTGCTCCATGAAATCCACCAACCATCTCTCCTGCCGCATACAAACCAGAAATCACTTCATTAAATGGATTGATGACTTCTGCTCTGGTATTAACCCGTACACCTGCGTATGTCGCTAGCATAGCCGCAACGGTTTCCATCGCATAATATGGTGCTTGTTGAATTGGCAACGGCGTTCCAAATGTATGAGTTAAAGTTCTTCTACCAAATGCATCGTTTCCTCTAGCAATCCCTTCATTATATGATGCGACGGTCTGGATTAAGCTTTCAGTAGGTAGTTGAAGTAAAAGAGCTAGCTCTTCTAAGGAATCTGCTTTCACTATTAAATTTTCTGAATATAAAAGATCAAAATCATATAGGGCATCGTTTTTTACACTTTCATTCATAACTGCTTCATCAAAGACTTGAAAGGTTTTTTGTTTTTGTTGTAATGCTGCATCGCCTAATAATTTGTAAGAAATCGATTCATTCACAAAACGGTTGCCTTCTTCATTTACAATGATGCCACCCTTATAGAATGTATGGGCTTGGAGCTTTCCCCCATTAGTCGATTTTGGATGAAAACCATATGTGCCTTTCAAATTCGGAAAATCTATTAACCATGCACCTACAGAAGCTGCTAACTTTAATCCATCTCCTTGATTCCCGGTCCCTCCAAGGCGAATCGTACCAT
Organism: Peribacillus sp. NPDC046944; assembly: GCF_050272735.1. NCBI lineage: Bacteria > Bacillati > Bacillota > Bacilli > Caryophanales > Bacillaceae > Peribacillus > Peribacillus sp. NPDC046944. Next base: position 23,991 of record NZ_JBNNML010000008.1, on the reverse strand, counting down.
CTAATTGAGGGGCATATAAATGCAGCATCTCTTCACTTTGAGAAAATCCACCAGTCGTTAAAATCACACCTGAATTGGCAAAGCATTCTTTTTTCTCACCATTCTGTTCATACACTACACCTTTAACTGAATCTTCCTTGATGATCAATCGATTTACAGGGCTATTCAAATACAAGATAGCTCCATTTTCCACTGCCTTATTCCTTAGCGTGTAAATTGCTTGCTCCGGTATGATTGTATGTCCTCTTGGATTAGAATGGCCACTCACTGCCTGACAATCTTGAAACTGAATACCATGTGCTACGAGCCAGTTATATGTTTCCAGTTGATGTTTTCCATACGCTTTTACTAGCGCCTCATCATTTTGATGCTGGCCAACCGTTAACATATCTTCTATTAAACTAGGAGTTGAGTCTTGGATGCCGAGACGTTTTTGAAAATCCGTTCCAGCAAAGGCCATAAAACAACCGCTTAAAAGGGAACTGCCCCCAATGGTATCTTGTTTTTCAAAGATAGCGACGCTTAATCCTTGCTCGGTAGCTTCCAGTGCGGCACATAGGCCAGCCATCCCAGCCCCGACAATAATCACATCTACTTGGTTCATTACCTTATACTTCCTTTGTTACTGCTAACAAAACGCTTAGCCCGGCTTCACACACTTGCATATCATGCGTGTAATGCCCACCGCTAACACCAATCCCCCCAACGCACTCACCATCTACCTGGATTGGATATCCTCCACCAAATACCACAAGGCGATTTGTATGTACTAATCCAGCCATTAATGGTGGATCATCCTTCAAGCGATCATACCATTCATGTGTCGCACGATTATAAGCGGCTGCTGAAAATGCCTTATTTTGAGCGATTTCCAATGCCAAGACAGGCGTACCGTCCATAGCAGAAAACGCCTTTAAATTTCCCGCTTTATCCACGATAGAAATCGCAAAGTTCATGCCTAACTCTTTCCCTTTCTCTTCTGCCTTTTTAAGTATCTCCTTAGCCAAATCCAATGTAATTGTTTGTTGTGTGTAAACCTGTTTCAATTCTGTCATTATAAACTCCCCCATTTCATTATTTTGTAATTCCAACTGGCAATCCAGCACCAAATGCTTCTACAGAAGTTGCCGATATAGCCTTACTCTTTGGTAAAACTAAATCCACGATTACATAGGCTATATCGATGGGATGCAGCCATCCTGCCTTATTGATATTTCCGCCTAGTGCTGCGGTCATTTGCGTGTCGACAGGTCCCGGACATACTGCATTCACTCGCACGCCATAAGGTTTTAATTCTTCTCCCAATGCTTTCGAAAAACCGATTACAGCATGTTTTGAAGTGATATAAGCACTGCGATCCGGACCACCTTTAGTACCCCATATAGATGAAATGTTCACAATAACTCCATCATTTTTTTGCTTCATTTCCTTTACAACTTGTTTGCAGAAATAGTACGGACCATGTACATTCACATCAAACATCCTTTGCCACTCATAAGTTGATGTTTCAGTAAAAGGTTTTAAAAGCATTGCTCCTGCATTATTAATTAAAATATCAACCGTCCCAAGTTGTTCCCTAACCTTCTCTACAACCGATTCCACTTCCTCTTCATTCGCTACATCGCATGAAACGGCAATTGCTTTCGTGCCATAAGTGTTTTGAATAAACTCTGCCACGTTTTCACATTCCTGCAGATCTCGGGCGCAAATGGCCACCTTTGCTCCGTAGGAAGCCAGTAAAATGGCGGTTTCTTTCCCAATCCCCTTACTGGCACCTGTTATAAGTGCCACTTTTCCCTCTAGTTCCATTTAAGACCTCCTCCTTCATTAAATCGTTTGATAGCTATCTATATACGACACGGCATGTTTACCCGCACGACGTCCGAATACTAAGCAGCGCAATACGGATGTACCGCCTGGATATTTTCCATAATATACGCCTGATGTTTCACCAACAGCATATAAACCAGGAATCGGTACTGCATCTCCTGTTAACACGCGACCTTCGACATCTGTTGCAAGCCCACCGTTTGTAAATACATTGCAACAATGTATGGGATAAGCAATAAAAGGCCCCTCATTAATAGGAATCGACCAATTTGATTTATTTAAAGCTAATGTCGTCGTCGCTAAACCATCTACTTTGTCATAGGTGAATTCCCCAGTTGGACAATCAGCGTTAAAATTAGCTACCGTTTGCACAAGGTTTTCACGATTCACATTGATTTTGTCGGCTAACTCTTCGATGGTATTCGCAACAATTGGTGGCCTATCGGTTTGTAAGGCCTCTTCATAATTTGGAATCGTATACATCTTTTGATCTGTAATCATATAGGCAACATGATTTTCGCATTGATAAAAGATTTTGCGAGCTACTTCTTCATACTGCTCATCAATTGTTGATACACCCTCATCGGTAAAGCGTTCACCATTTTGATTCACCAGAATTGCGTATGGAAATAACATAACAGCCGCTTCCTCACGCTTACTCCTAGGGTCTACCGGCTCTGCATGAAATGAATCGAATTGTCCGTTTCCTGTTGCACCAATACGCATCGCCATTCGAATAGCTTCTCCTTTATTAAACAAGCCACCTTCTGAAACCGGGGGGATTTTGTGTGCATCTCTCCCCACATATTGAGCCATCATTTCTTTATTGCCTTGAAATCCACCTGCCGCTAAAATTACGGCATTTGTTTTTAAGTAGATGCTACTGCCATCAGATACACGTACATGTAGTCCATTTACAGCTCCTGTATCATCAAGGGTTAAGTCCCAAGCTGTAGCCTCATATATAATTTCGACACCTAAAGCACGAGCGCGTAAACTTAACGTATCAATAATTGCTTTACCTCCCCCCACTGGTAATAAGCGTGGCCGGGAAGCGGTTAAAAACATAGTAGGTAAGAAATCAAATTCAACCCCCTTGGATTCCACCCATCGTAACGTTGGCCCAGCCTCTTTTTCCAATGTTTCAGCATATTGAATATCAATTAAATTATCTGAAAAATCACGCATGTCGCCCACCAAATTAGGTGCCGGTGTATCAATGTTTTCCATTCGCATATACGCAGCAGTCCAACGGGTATTCCCACCCCGTTTTTCAAACGGTGCACGTTCTAATATTGCAATAGAGAGTGATTGGTTTTGAGCTTTTGCCTCTTCCGCTGCGGCTAAAGCAGCTGCTGTTCCAGCTGCTCCACAACCAACAATAACAAGATCATAATTTACTTCATCCATGTGCATTCACCACTTTCTCACTTTTCAGAATATTTTTCTTCCATTTTATTAATCTCATGTAATTTAAATAATTCTTGACGTTCCTCCCATGAGCAAATATATGGTGCTATATTTTTCTGTGACTGTTCTTGCTTTAAAACGTTCACTGCATCTTTTACTCCTTTAATGGCACCACGTAAAACCGTATTGGCACAAAGCATAACGCGATAACCCATTTCTTGTACTTCCGTTTGAGAAAATAGAGGGGTCTTTCCCCCTTCTACCAAATTCAAAATAAGTGGAATGCCTGTGACTAATTTTGGAATTTCTACAATCTGTTCATATTCTTGTGGAGCTTCGATAAAAATGGCATGAGCACCAGCCTCTTTGTACGCATTAGCACGCTTGATTGCTTCATCAAAACCTAACACAGACAGTGCATCCGTCCGTGCAATGATTGCCAATCTTTCATCTTGACGCGCATCAAGAGCTGCATGTATTTTCCCTATCATTTCTTCTTGAGAAATCACTTCTTTACCATTAAAATGGCCACATTTCTTTGGCATGACTTGATCTTCAATTTGAATGGCAGCGGCCCCTGCCTTTTCAAATATTTTTATAGTTCGTTGCATATTAATAGAATTTCCAAATCCAGTATCTGCATCTACCACTAATGGAACCTTAGTGATATCGGACATCCATGAAACAACTTGTGCAATCTCTGTTAACGTCGTTAATCCCACATCCGCCCAGCCAAGTTGCGCATTGGCAATGCCTGCTCCTGTCACATAAATCGCTTCAAAACCTGCTTCTTCTAATATCCGAGCTGTCATACCGTCATATGCGCCTGGTAATAACAGTGTCTCTTGCTGCTGTAATAATTGATAAAATTTTTCTGTCTTAAGCATGTACTTCATCCTTTAACTAGTTACTTGTAAGTCATGTGCTACACTCTGATGAAAAATAATTGTAGATTCCTCAAAATGAAAGTTTTGATTGAATTGTATTCTTTGATCAAACACATGCACAACTTGGGAAATAACCCGCTTTCCAATCAACATGGAAACATAATAACTACCCTCATCAGGGAGAGTATAATGCTCTTTCAAACCCTCATGGAAATGGTACTGGACTTGATAAGGTCTTCCGAGTAGTGCAGTCATCGTTTCCACTTTTCCTTTTCGTAAAAGTTCTCGTAAATAAGTGGAACTTACCTTAGTACCATACATTTCATACTTTTCTACGGCATCCACGGATAGAAGTTGTTCACTGTGCTCTGCAATCGTTTTAATCGTTCCAGCACCCTTCGCTCCATACGTATAATCAAAACCTGCTACCACGTGTTTCACTTGTAAGTTGATTAAATATTCTTGCACAAATGTTTTCGGTGTTTGAGATGCAAATGTCTTTGTAAATTCCACAATGTAGAAAATATCTACACCCAGTGTCTTTAATTGTTGTACTTTTTGCTCCATTGGCATTAAATAATCAATTTCTTGATTTGAAAACACGGTTTTGGGATGTGGAAAAAAACTCATGACCGCTAAAGGAAGTCCTCTTAGCTTTGCTGATTTTTTAGCCTTTGTTATGACATGTTGGTGCCCCTTATGAACTCCGTCAAAAAACCCTAATGCCATTACGCTTGAACAACTATTAGATTGAACAAATGATAGATTTTGTTCATTTACAAGAATCACTTTCATCACTCTTGCCTACCTTCCATACATTAGCGAACTTCAATAGTAAGATTGTTCAGTTCCTTATCCTGCACAGTGTCACCCCAATACGTATTGCAGGAAGACCGTTCCTCTAATGTCCACTCAATCGGCTCCCAGTCCGGTTCGAAAATTTGATAACCACCTGAAAACAATTCCACACGACACCCACTTCCTGGGTCTATAACATATAGATAAATAGCTTGTGTTGCACCGTGCTTTCCTGGTCCGATAAATTGCAGTCCATTCTCTTTTAAAATATCCGCTGCTCGTAAGATATCTTGTGAATCATCCAACCAATATGAAATATGATGCAAACGAGCCGGAGTTGGTAATTTATCTTTCTTTAGTAAAGCAACATCATGAACCAAGGATGTTACACTTAACCAAGCTGCTAAAATACCATCATCACCGCGCATATATTCACGCATGTTAAAGCCCAAAACATCCATTAAAAACTCGTATGAAGCGTTTACATCTGTAGACGTATGAATATTCACATGATCGAAGCGTCGAGGAGAAATACCCTTTCGCCATGATTGAAATACCTGATTTTTTAATACCGATGCATTTCCATTTGTTGCTTTCGGCTTCTCAACATCATAATACAGCTCAAATGTATGGCCACTCGGCATCTTAAACCGGATTGAATCTCCTATTCCAACTGTTGTCCCTTTTGGATATTCTTCAAAGGCCACTTCGTGTTTTTCCAATATTCCCTTGAAGCTTTCAACGCAATTTGCTGTTTTAGTACGCCAGCCAATATGTTTCACATAGCCTTCCTCTCCAGCTTCCAGGCTTAATGTGTGATGTTGAAAATCGCTATATGCACGCAAATAATGAACACCATTTACCTCCTCAGTTTCTTCCAAGCCGATCACTTCTTTGAAAAAGAATAGTGATTTATTTAAATCGCTCGTAACTAATGCAACATGTCCTAACTTCGCAATTTCTGGTTTCAATGCTCCTCTTCCTTCCTGTATGAAAACTCGATTAGCTTTGGTTCCATCTTACAAACTTTTTTTATTGAAAACTACGAATCATTTTTCTGAAATTCAATCAGTTTTCCATAAAGAACTACCTAATTTTCGCTTTATCCTCATTGGTCATAAACTGATAGTTTGCCACTCCTCGTTGTTCAATCGGAATAGCCAGTAAATATCCCGCAAGAGGTTCCCGCTTAACCTTGTCCTCTGGTAATGGTTCATATGCAGTCGTGACAAACAAGGTATCTAGGTTTTCACCACCAATTGTGCAAGAGGTCACGTGTGATAATGGCAGTTCAATTTCTTGAATGACTTCCATCTTTTTAGGACAGATACATACAATTCGCGTCGGTGTCTTTAAGCGAGCAGCTATGGTACCACCTTTATATAAAGCTACCCATAGGTTTCCATCTGCATCGATTGCCATACCGTCAGGGAAACCTTCATCCATTTCAAAAGAGTAGATGATTTTTTTAAATTGAATTTCACCATTTTCTTTTAGCTGATATTGGAAAATCAGATGCTTAGAAGAGTCAATATGATAAAAATTATGGGTCTTGCGATTCCAATCCAATCCATTCGAAAATGTTATATTTTCCAGTTTCACAGAAATATTCCCACCAGCATCAACACTAAATAACTTGGAGTTTTCAAAAGGGTAATGTGACAATGCTGTATAAGGAGATTCTTTGAAGCGTTTAAAAAAACCGTCCGACAATCCTACCCAAATCTGTCCATCCGGTCCGCACTTGCCATCATTCAAATAATGAATATCATTGAGTCCATCTGGTAAGACAAAAGGGACTTTACTACCTTTTTTAAAATTCAAATAATACAAACCATCTTTATATATGCCAATAAACTGTCCATCCGCTGATGGCACAATAGATTTGATCCAACCTAGTGCATCATATACACTTTCTTGTTCCGTTTCCGGGTTGTACGTAATGATTTTCTTCGCCGTAATATCCAGCCAAATTAAACCATATCCTTCATGCCAAATCGGGCCATCTCCAAATTTCGCACGGTAGTTTCCACATTTTTTTATATTAATCACCCACTATTTCTATATCGTTCCACCCTGTCTTCCCTTCTGACATATTAACTCGTTTTCACAAAGGTGAACTTGCATGGAAAACGGATAAAGTTCATAAAATCATTAGTGAATTGTAAAAAAAGAAAGAGTATTTATCTCTTCCTTTTCTTACGATATGAGAGGGTATTTACTTTGCGTGTTGCAATTGCTGTGCTACTTCATAAATCAAGTCTTCCTGACCCCCAACTGCCTTGCGCTTTCCTAGTTCTACTAAAATATCACGTTCATCGACCTGGAATTGTCTTGCAGCTTTTTCAGTGTGAAGTAGAAAACTCGAATATACTCCCGCATAGCCCATCATAAGGCTTGAACCCGATATTTCTTGTGGTCTCGGCAAGATTGGCGCTACAGTATTATTTGCCGTATCAATAATTTTGTATAAATCAATACCAGTTTGAATATGGAGACGATTTAAAACAGCAATCAATGCTTCTGTTTGAGTATTGCCACTACCAGCCCCAAGCGCACGTAGTGAACCATCAATATATGTAGCTCCTGCCTCAATAGCTGCTAGTGAATTCGCCATCGCTAAAGACATGTTATTATGTGCATGGAAGCCGATTTCACAGTGCACATGCTGCTTTAAGGCTTGGATGCGTTCCGTCACTTGATTCGGTAACAGATGCCCTGCCGAATCGGTCACGTAAATGATGTCCGCACCGTATTGCTCGAACAATTTCGCCTGTTCTACAATGACATCGACTTGTGCCATATGCGCCATCATTAGAAAACCTGCTGTTTTTAAACCTAATTCCTTACTCATGGCAATATGTTGTGCAGCTATATTCGCTTCCGTTACATGCGTTGCAATACGGGCCATTTTTGCCCCGACTTTAACCGCCTCTTTGATATCTTCCTTAATACCGATTCCTGGGATTAAAAGTACGGCTACTTCTGCCTGCTGACATTCATCGACAGCCGCTTCAATGAGTTTCAGTTCATCTACCAAGGAAAAACCGTATTGTAAACTGGAACCGCCAAGCCCATCTCCATGAGCGACCTCAAAATACTCCACTCCTGCCTGATCCAAACCTCTTGCAATATCTCTTACTTGCTGCTCGGTAAAAGCATGTTTCATTGAATGACTGCCATCCCGTAATGATACATCCAGCACATGAACATCCCTCATGAAACCGCTCCTCCCTGAGCCAACATACTCTTCGCCATTTCATTAGCCACACGCGCGGCCGCTGCGGTCATAATATCTAAATTCCCTGAGAAGGCTGGAAAGAAATCGCCTGCACCTTCAACCTCTAAGAATACAGAAATCTTATGATCTTCAAAAACAGGTTCTCCGCGTAAACGATAGCCTGGCACGTATTCCTGTACTTCTTGTACCATAGCTCGAATAGAGCTAATGATTGCTTCTTCCTTTCCCTTTTCTGAAACAAGGGCATGCACCGTATCTCGCATAATGATTGGTGGCTCAGCAGGATTAAGAATGATAATGGCCTTACCCTTTTTAGCACCGCCTACGACTTCGATTGCACAAGAAGTCGTACGTGTAAATTCATCGATGTTGGCGCGTGTGCCAGGGCCTGCACTTTTGCTCGCAACCGTGGCAACTATTTCGGCATAATCTACAGCTACTACACGATTGATAGCATGTACGATGGGAATTGTAGCTTGTCCACCACATGTCACCATGTTGACATTATCTTTATCAAAGTGCTCCGTTAAATTAACGGGTGGAACTGTGAAAGGTCCGATTGCTGCCGGTGTTAAATCAATCATCTTTTTACCCGCGGACTTGATTACCTCGTAATTTTCAGCATGTGCGTAGGCGCTTGTTGCGTCAAAAACGATATCAACAAGATCCAGCTGATTTTTCAACCCTTCTATCCCATTTTCAATCGTATGATAACCTCGATCTCTAGCTCGTTTTAAGCCTTCTGAATTCTTATCGATACCGATCATGACCGACATTTCTAATGCATCGCAACGTTCAATTTTATACATTAAATCGGTTCCAATATTCCCGGAACCGATAATTCCCACTTTTAGTTTTTCCATATTGTCACCTCAGTCTGAAAAAGTTACCTTCATATGGCCGTATGGGCCATAATCTATTTCAAATACATCTCCCGATTCAAACGGTACAGCCGCAGTGATTGCACCGGAAAGAATAAATTGTCCTGCTTTTAATGTAATATCATAGGCTGCTAACATGTTCACAAGCCATGCCACGGCCTTTGCTGGGTTCTCCATGACAGCATTGCTAATTCCTTCATCAAAAACCGAACCATTTTTCATCGCTATAATCTTAATGTTTGCTAATTCAGCCATTGTTGGTTGGGAATGGACATCGCCTAGTATGGCACCGGCCGATGAACCATTATCAGCAACCGTATCCTCAAAACGGAATTTCCAATCTCTAATTCGGCTATCGATTATTTCAATTGCCGGTACCACCGCTTCGGTTGCCTTTAAAACATGTTCCGCCGTAATGTTCGGGCCTTGTAAATCCTCCCTTAATATGAAAGCGATTTCAAATTCTACCTTTGGACTGATAAAATTTGAAACGGATACTACACTATTATTCTCGAAAACCATATTGTTCAAAATATGTCCAAAATCCGGTGAATCAACACCAAACATGTCCTGCATGACCTTACTTGTCAAACCAATCTTCATGCCTACTAAATTAGCATTTTCTAATTTCTTTTGGATCTGCAGCAGTTGAATATGATATGCATCATCTACCGAGATTTTAGTTGTGGATGTAAAAGGTTCAATAGGTATCTTGTTTTTTTCAGCATCTAGTAATGCTTGGCTTGCTGATTGAATGTTCATACCTTCCCCCTATACGACAGTTTGCAGTGAGTAATATTTTCCTGAGTAGAATAATAATGGTTCTTTTTCTTCCAGGAGAATATCCTGCACTTTACCGATAAATAATGTATGATCCCCTTCGACATATGAAGAAACTACTTCGCAACTAATTTGAGCTAAAGCACCTGGTAGCACCGGAACCCCAGCCAATGTATCAAATTCAATATCTATTTCACCCTTCTTCTGTCCAGCAAATATCATCGAATATTCTTGCTGATCTTCGGCTAATATATTGACTCCAAATTGGCCACTTTCTCGAATTTTGTTAAGACAAAGAGCATTTTCACCAATTGAAATAACAACTAATTTGGGATTAAGGGATACGGACATGAAAGCATTTGCCGTCATCCCGTGCACCTTGCCATCATGCTTTGTTGTGAGCACGGTCACGCCCGTCGAAAATTTCCCCATTGTATCTCGAAATAAACGATCGTCCATACAGATTCCCCTCCTTTATGCTTTAATGGTTGGATTATTTTCTGTATTCGCATCCATTTGATCTCCCCAATATGTGAAACCGATATCCATTTCATCAACCGTCCAACGAATTGGTTCCCAGTCTGGTTCAAAAATTAAATAGCCGTTTGTAAAAATCTCCAATCTTACACCACTACCCGGATCAATCGCATATATATACATGGCTTGTGAGATACCATGCTTTCCAGGTCCTTTAAAGAAGATTCCATTTTCTTTTAAAATATCTGCCGCTCTCAATAAATCTTGTGCATTATCTAACCAGTAAGCGATATGATGGACTTCATGTGTTGACGGTGAGTTTGGATCGAAGCTAAAGGCAATGTCATGGACCAGTGGAGTGACACTCATCCAAGCGCCTACATACGTACCATCTGGTGCCTCTACATATTCACGGAGATTAAAACCTAGGTGTTCTTGCATGAAGTCTACCAATTCATTCGCAGGCAATGAACTTAATAGATTTACATGGTCAATTCTGCGCGGAGACACACCTTTGTTCCAAGATTTATGTGTTTGATTTTTTAGCACAGAACGTGTTTCTGGAGAAGCTAATGTTTTTTCCATATCGTAATAGATTTCAAAAGTATGACCGCTTGGTAGTTTGAAACGGAATGCCTTTCCTTGTCCTTTTTCGGTTCCTTCTTCTACCCATTTGATGGCTATGCCGCTATTTTCGAGTTGTTCAGCAAATAAATCGACATCTTCACGACGCTTTGTACGCCAGGCAATGTGATCTAAGTAAGCTTCCTCTCCAGCACGTATCGACAATGTATGGTGCTCGAAGTCACCCCATGCACGAAGATAATGGACGCCATTCACTACATCAGTTTCCTCTAATCCAACCACTTCTTTAAAGAACCAAAGTGATTTTTCTAAATCCGTACTCACTAACCCAAAATGACCCAATTTTGAAATTTCTGCTTTACTCATACCATTTCCCCCTTATCTAATTTATGCAAAGTATGTGTTTGCCTCTAAATCACACATAACCCGGCCATATGTCTCCAATAAACTTGACGGTGTAATGAAACCATGTAAATGCATGGTGATGAAATCACGATAAAATGTTTGGAATACATTGTTGTTATAAGCGAATATGGATCCTGATCCAGCTAACATCAAATCAAATGCTTCCTTACATAATTGATTAGCATAGCCAAACTGCGCTTTTATCCGGATACTTTCTTTCTGTGTAAAAACTTGCCCTTTTGTCGAATGGCCATCTAAATTCCCAATGGCATTTTCCAGTAACATTCGTGCACATTCCAGTTTCATATCAATTTCAGAAATTTGCAGATGCGTCACTGCCGCTTCATCCATTTTGTTGTAGAAGGTATTACCGATTCCCGCTTTTGCCACGCGCTCCATATGCAAATCAAAGCCACCAAGCGCGATTCCCAAAGCCGGAGCCACGATGGACAACGTTAACGATGGTACAAACGGTGTGCGATAAAGCGGATTATCCTTAAGTTCATCGATAACATAATGTCCTTGCTGCGCAAGACGATCCAATGACGTACGATGTTCCGGAATGAACACATCCTTCACAATAACACTGTTACTACCAGATCCCCGAAGACCCACAACGTCCCAGTCATCTAAAACCGTGACATCTTCTTTTGGAATAACCAGGATTGCCATCTCAACGCCGCCATTGCCATCATCAATTGGTGCACCAAAGTAAAACCAATCCGCGTATGGTGAACCGGAGACAAATGGCCATTTAGCATCTTTAATCATGTAGCCGCCATCTACTTTTTCAATATCAATGTGAATGGGTTTGAAATTCCCAGCTAAGACAACATCCCTATCTTGATTAGGTCCAAAAATATCCATCAGTGCTTTTCGACCAAACGCATACGAAATCATGTAATCCCGAATATTACTAAGCGAAACAAACCATCCAGCTGAAGCATTGCCACGACTAATTTCTGTTACAACATCAAAGTACGTGCGCATGTCCGTTTCATACCCCTTGAACATTTTCGGACGCAGAATTTTCAAAAGTCCTTTATCACGTATAGAATCAACGATCTTCGTAGATAATGTACTCGTTTGATCTATTTCTAGAGTAACATCCCGTAATTCCTTTCGTAGTGATCGTGCGTTTTCAATAAGCATCTCACTGACGTTTTCTATATTCACTATGGCTTCACTCATCGTAATTCCTCCTTTCAATCATTTAGATTTTCACTTGAACTTTATCTTTGGTAAAGAAATGCTTCGTCTCATGCAAAAATTCTTCTCGTTGTTCAATCATTACCCAGTGTCCACATTTTTTGAAGACGCGCAATTCCACATTTGGCAAATGGTCAAGTGCATATAGACTACTTTGTAATGGTACGAAACGATCGTAGTAACCATGAATCAATAAAAACTCATTCTCCATCCGTTCAAGTGCAGTTTGTGGAATTAGCATTTCTGTCAACGAAGACTTGGTGAAGTTCTCTCGATATGAACGAAGAATTTCCGGACGCTGGAACATTGCAAAACGCTCATCTACTACCTGATCCACAAAATCCTTCATGCGATTCAAATCATGAACAAACCAGCTTAATAAGTTCCTTAAATTTTCTTTTGTCGGGTCTAGATGGAAACCGGAAAGTTTCATCAGTTCTGGAGTAGGCTCTTTTAAAAGGACCCCCGCTCCCATTAATACGATTTTCCCAAAGCGTTCCGGTGCCTGCATGTTCAAATACATAGATACTACGCCGCCAAGAGAATTCCCTATTAAATTGGCTTTTTTAACTTGCAATGCATCCATCAAATCTAAAATTTGCTGAACTCGCATCGACATCCATTGCACACCATTTTCCGGATAAATTTCAGGATGATCCGTATCGCCGAAGCCGATTAAGTCTGGTGCAATAACATGGAAATCTTGTGCATATTCTTCTAAGACAAATTGCCAGTTGGCTTTTGCATTAGCTCCTGGGCCTGACCCATGAATGAAAATAACCGTTTCTTCATGTTCCTTACCACCCTCATGAAAATACGTTTCAAATTCACCCGTTTTAACTTTATTTTGTTTGATCGTCATATCTATACCTCCTAATTATTTTTAATTTCATGCCTTTTTAAGCTTTGAATATATTGCCCGGCATGTTCTCCAGCCATTTTTCCAAATACAGCCCCGGAAGTTAAGCCGGCACCACCAGGATAGTTATCATAATACAACCCACCTACGATTTCACCAGCTGCGTATAACCCTGCAATGGGAGTGAAGTCGTTGTGTATCACTTGTGCCTGTTTATTGATTTTCAAACCTCCGTATGTGAACGTGATTCCGCAAGCTACTTCATAGGCCTCAAATGGTCCTTCATCTAATTTGTTGGCCCAATTCGATTTTGGTACAGCCAATCCTACGGCACTCTTGCCATCTAGTACATTGGGATTGAAAGCTACACTTTCAGAAACGGATTCGTTGAAAGTTTCCACTTCTTTTAAAAATCCATTTTTATTGATGCCATCCAGTTTGTCAGCTAATTCTTCTAATGTATTGGCCGTCACTTTGGTAATATGGCGACCATTGTATTCCTCTCGGATAAAAGGTTTAACCTTTGCATCAAAGATTTGCCATGCAACTTGTCCCGGTTGCTTTAAAATTTCTCTACCGACTTTCGCATAAATATAGTTACGGAAATTTTCCCCTTCATCAAAGAAACGCCGGCCTTGTTGATTAACCATAATGCCAAAAGGGAAACTTAACTTTTGAAAACCTTCCTTATAATCTTGAAGATATCGATCTCCACATACTGCATGTGCCCCTGACCAATTGCCAGTCGTACGCGCCCCAAGTGACATTGCCATCCGTAGACCATCACCAACATTATATTTACAACCTCTTGTATGAACCGTATCCCATCCGGGTCCTAAATACTGTGTCCTCATCGCCACATTGGCATGAAATCCACCAGATGCTAAGATGACAGCTTTACAGGAAATTATCCGTTCTTGGTCACCGTTGCGCACTATAACTCCTTCAATTGTGCGGTTTGCGGTTACGAGGTCGATTGCTGCTGTATCATAGTGAATTTTCACACCCAGTCGTAATGCTTCTCGGTGGAGAGCATCGACCAATCCTTTACCTCCACCAACGGCCTCAATGACCATTCCTCCCCAAAAATTAAACTTATTTTCCATTTTATAAGCCTGCCGACCGTAGATTGGAATCCAGTTAACATGATGTTCAGTGAGCCAACGAACGGTATCATAACTCATTTTTGTCATGATCGAAGCCAAATCATAATCCGTTCGATAGTTCGACATCACGGCAAGGTCATCAAAAAATTGCTCTTTCGTATAAGTACCAAAGTCAATTGTATTAAACTCCTCATCCGTCATGTCCGGTAATAGAGTGCGGACTTGTTCACCATTTTCATAGGCGAATCGAATGGAGCCATGTGTATAGGCTGTGTTACCGCCTTTTTCTTCCGCGGATGATATTTCTAAAATCGTGACAGTCACGCCTTCTTCAGCTGCTGCGATGGCAGCACATAATGCAGCATTTCCCGCTCCAATGACCACGATATCCGTTATTTCCGACATTCTTTTCACTCCTATAATCTACCTATTTTATAAGCCTTTTAATAAGAGGTTATAAATGCCTATTAAAGAATTCTTGTATAAGATGATTGAATTGTTCTTTCTTTTCGATTTGCGTCCAGTGTCCACATTGACTGAAAACATGTAATTGCGCATCATCAAGATAGTCCATTAAATAATAGCTAGATTCAATCGAACACACTTTGTCATCTCTACCATGAACAAGAAGAATGGGATTTTTAATGCGACCTAGCGCCACTGTTGGAATCGGTACAGCTGCCGTTGAAAAAATGGAATTGTTAGAACGACGTACCTCTTCACGCATCGCATTTTCAAACCGATCATCTGTCAAGCCATCTATAACTGGCTGCATCTTTTCTTTATCGTATACAAACCACCCCATGATTTGCTGTAATCTTTTTTTGGAAGGGCTATCGTAAAATGACTTAGCACGGGCTAATTCTAGGCTTAATTTGGTATTAGGTGTACCACCGGGTCCCATTAAAACAATGCGGTCAAATCGCTCAGGGTATTCTAACAATAGCTCTAGCGCAATAGAACAACCAAGTGAATTCCCGACTAGATGAACTTTTTCTAATTCATAGTAATCGAGAATTTCCATCACTTGTTCGATCCAGCAGTCCATCCAAGCTTGACGATTCTTCAATGGCTCTGCTGGATGGTCGCTTTTGGCAAACCCATATAAATCTGGTGCCAAGCAGTGGAATGTATCGGCACAATCGGCTAAAGCATAGCTCCAATTCGCAATGGATGTTACGCCTGGACCAGAACCGTGTAAAAAAAGGATCGTTTCATCATTTTTTTTGCCCGTTTCATTCATCCAAGTCGTATATTCCCCTGTATTAATGTGCTTCGAAGTAATTAATTTCTCTTCCCTTGTCATTTTCACACTTCATTCCTCCTTTAAGCTTCTATCGTTGGTACTATAAGTGCATTTCCCGTAATACTGTCACCCCAATACGTGTTACCAAATGCCCTTTCCTCAGGTCGCCAAACAACCGTTTCCCAGTCTGGTTCGAAGATCAGGTAGCCTCCCGTGAATAGCTCCACCCGACATCCACTTCCAGGGTCAATGACATATAAATAAATAGCTTGTGAAACACTGTGTTTTCCAGGACCAATGAATTGAAGTCCATTTTCTTTCAATATATCTGCCGCTCTCATCAAATCTCCTGAACTATCTAACCAATAAGAGATATGATGGAAGCGGGCTTTCGTTTCCAATGAATCATGTGCTACAAGTGCAACGTCATGTACTAGAGGTGTCACGCTCATCCATCCAGCTAACAGCTTACCTTCTACTGTTTCAATGCACTCATTGATACGGAAGCCCAATTCTTCTACAAAGAAATCGAAAGCGCTATTTCCTGGGGCACATGTATGGATATTCACGTGATCAAGTCGACGAGGAGAAGCTCCCTTTGCCCAAGACTTATATGTTTGATTTTTCAAGACAGATCGCCGATGATCGTCCACTTCTCCTTTTTCAACATCGTAATATAGCTCTAGCCTGTGACCTGATGGGGCAACAAATTGAAAGGCCTCTCCAATTCCTGGTGTCGTTCCCGCTGCTACATGCTCTATGCTATAACCTTTTGTTTCTAGTTGTTCTTTGAATAAGTACAAATCTTCTGAACTTTTTGTGCGTAAGGCGATGTATGTCACTTTTCCCATCTCACCTGGTGAAATAGATAGAGTATGATGTTCAAAATCGCCCCAAGCTCTAAAATAATACGTATCTTGTACTTTTTCTGTTAACTCTAGTCCAATAACATCTTGGAAAAAGGTAACCGACTTTTCGATGTCTGAAGACTCTAAAGCTACATAACCTAACTTTGCAATTTGTGGTTTCACACCTAAACCCTCCTTACGGTTTTCATGTTAGAAAAATGAAAACCATTCACTACCCTATATCGTCTCCTCTATTTTTCAAAAGATAAATTTAATAGCGGACTTGATTTGGTTCTAATCCTGATAAGTGACGACCAAAATTCTCAAGAGTGATTACTGGCGACAATGAACGATGTGAATGCAAAGTAATGAAATCGCGAATTAAACGTTGCATCGGATTGCCATCATATACAAACCCTGATCCACCGATGGATAAAAGTTCTTGCATCGCTTCGTTCAATAGACGATTACTATAACCGATATCGGCAAGTATCTTTAGACGTTCTGATTTTGGCATGATTGTTAGCTTATTCGCCCATTCATCAATGCTCTTTGCTATATTCATTAAATAGATTTCGGCAGTTTCTACCTTTAATGTTGCTTCGGCAAGGATGCTATGAGTACTTGCTGCATCCTTAATCATTTTGACGCCCATATGTTGCGCGGTTCGATAAGGTAAACTTTGATGGAACAAACGTAGCATTTCTTGCATCACACCTAATCCCGGTAATGCTAAAGATAATATGAGACAAGGGAATAATGCCGAACTATATAGTGGATTATCTCGCAGATGCTCCGATTGGAAATGTCCATCCAATACATTGACAAAAGACGTACACCGATGTTCCGGTATGAATACATTCTTCATGTGAACCGCGTTACTGCCCGTACCACGTAATCCAAGAGTGAACCAATCATCTTCCACTTCTAACTCTTCGAATGGCAATGTCATCAAAAGTTGCTCTTGAATATTTCCGAGATCATCTTTTAAATACATGCCGAAGTAACCCCAAGTAGCATGCAGTGAGCCCGAACAGAACATCCAATGCCCTTCTTCCACTATGTAACCGCCTTCAACTTTCTTAACAGTACATGAACGGGGCTCATACACTCCTGCAAACAACACGTCATCCGGATCCCCACTGAAAATTTCCAGATGTGTTTTTTCGCTGAAGGATTCAGCAACCATCATTTCACGAATCGCACATAAAGAAGCAACCCAACCTGTAGAAGCGCATGCTTTTGATATTTCTAAAATAACTTGGCTATAAGTTTGGATATTTACTTCTAACCCACCATACCTGGCTGGACGCAGCATCTTGAAAATGCCATGATCTTTTAATTGTTGGATTGTAGAGTTTGGAATGCGACGGAGAGTTTCAGTTTCCTTTACTCGATCGCGAATATCGTTAGCTATTTGCTTAGCATTATGAATCGTTTCTAATTCTTTTTCATTCAAGGTGATTGTCATATATCCAACTCCTTTGCTTAATTAATATTTAATATATCAAACTGCTAGCTATTAAACTTTAGTGAAATGTCTTGAATTTTCATGATGAATTCTAATAAAAACTGCTTAATTTTATTTAATTGCATTTCTCCTATGAAAGTTATTAACCCAATCACATGGGAAATCAACCTATTTAACGGTATTGGAAAACCGAAAAAACCAGTTTCATACTAAATGGGTTATAATTCCTACAAAGTTTACATTTTCCATTTATTTCTGTTAGAATGTTTTTTGTAAGCGCTTTATTTTTGTAGATCCGTAAACTTATGGGGGGATTCTATGATGGCAAATTCAGGATATGTCGATAAAGAATTATTTTCAACATCAGGTACATTTGGTCTACTACGCAAAGAGTTGATTGAATATCTCGGCTTGGAATATGCTAAAGTCTTTTTAAGACGTTATGGCTGGAATATCGGTGTCGTTCATGCAAAAGAAGTCGAACAGAGACCACTTAGTTTACGTGAAAAATTAGATTGTGCCTCTGGTTATCATTTGAATTCTGGCCAGATTACTGATGTTATATCTGATAGAATTTTAGAACTTAATCCTGACGATACGGTTAAATATATGTATGCAAAGGGAATCTGGATCAATTCTTATGAAATATATGAACATACGAATCATTTTGGCAAAAGTGATTCATGTATTTGTCATACCCTAGCAGGGTATGCAAGTGGTTATACTTCCTATTTAACCAAGAGAGAAATTTATATTGTTGAAATTACTTGTAGAGCTAAAGGTGATGATGACTGCGCTTTTGAAATGAGAATGATAGAACATTGGGATGAAAAAACGAAGGAAGAATTACAAAAAACACATCAAGCACCAATGATTGATGTGTTGAATCAAACCTATGAACAACTTTTTCTCGAAAAAAAACAAACCGAAAAAGTTTCCTCTTTCCATAACGATTTAACAATTGGTATTTCTCAAGGAATGACAATTGAACAAATATTAGAAACAATATATGAAAATTTAAATGTTCCTGTCATTATTCAGGATTTAAATTTTAATACACTGCATTCGATTGGAATGACAGAACCAGAATTAGAAGCTGTAGCTACTGATTTTGCTAATCAAATGCCGCAGACTAAATCAGGGAAGATTTTAATGAAACACATTGAACCTTTACATTCAATTCAAATTGATTGCACAGAACACATTCGCTTAATCAGTCCAATAACGGTTCAAAAACAAATCATTGGCTATATTTCTTTTCTTTACTCATGTGAAGAAGGACCGCGAAAGGATGAAATGAACTTTTTACAACGATCAGCTACTGGGATAGCCTTATGTTATTTAAATGAAAAATCAAGCTTAGAAGCTATAGAAAATATGAAGGCTTATTTTTTTGAGCAACTATTACAGAAGCAATATATATCGAAAAGTAACATGATATCTCGCAGTTATTTGTTGCAAATCGATTTAAACGAAGACTTCTATATTGGAAATTTACGCATTACAAAAAAAGGAATCATCATTAAGGATTCCACCTTGATGAATAAAATTATTCAATCTTTTACAACCTATTTGGAAATGCACCAAGTTCAAATTTTCATTACGGAGTTTCAACAAGAAATCACTTTTTTGTTTCCAAAGAAAGAAAAGACACATGAACTTCTAACAAATATTTTAAAACATTTACATCGAACATTTAAAAGTTATGAATTTCGTGTTGGTTTAAGTCGTTCCCTTCATACCATCGAAGATATACCTGAAGCCAATCAACAGGCAATGACATCATTAAATATCGATAAGAAATCCAACCTTATTTACTATGAAAATACGAGTATTATGGGATCCATCATTAATCCCGTCAATATGAATACAATTATCCAACTTGCGGAAAAAGAACTCTCACCCATTCTTGCATTAAAGGCACATAAAAAGGATGAATTTTTAAAGACGCTCTATGCATTTTTAAACAACAACGGCAACTTACAACAGACCATGCTTGATTTAAACTTATCAATGAGTGGGCTGGTCTATCGAATACAAAAAATTGAAGAAATGCTCAATAAAGATTTAAGAAGTTCTACTCATTCATTTGAACTTATGCTACTTTTGAAATCCCTAATTATCTTAGGAAAAATTGAAATGGATTGACCTAAAACAAATATATTTTATTGAATTCACCATCAAATCAAATTATTTCCGATATTAAAAGTTATAGTTTTATATAAAAAAGGCTCTCTTACTTTTTGATTATTCTGAATAAATAAGTGATTTTTTCGTAAAATGGCTCTACTTTTGATTAAAAACCATCGATATTGTATGTGAGATTCTATGCTATCATCTTGAGTAACTATTAAGAAGGGAGTCACACTCAGTATCTAAGCCATTGCACGGCATTTATTTAAAATTGAATAAAAAATTTGGGGGTCTTTATTTATGGCAAAGACAAAAAACGTTACTTTTTTAAAGTTTTTAATCGTTCTAATCGCATTCCAGGATGTTGCCGCAGGTGTAGCAGGTTCCATTATGGCCGATCTTATCGTGGCCTTTCCTGAATTCCCCCCTTCCGTCGTGATGCTCATTGCTACAATCCCTGGTTTTTTTCAGATTTTCCCTTCCTTGTTCTATGGGAAATTAGCGAATACGTTTTCAAAAAGGACCCTTCTTTTTACCGGACTCCTCCTGTTCATTATTGGGGGAATTATGCCATTCTTCATAGATAATCTATTTATAATAATTGCATTCCGCGGTTTATTGGGTCTTGGTGTCGGCATTACACTACCATTATCCATTGATATCATATCAAGCTTCTTTAATGGTCGTGAAAGAGATACTTTAATTGGTCTCGGCACATCAACTGTTGCTTGTATTGGTGCAGTATTCTTTCAAGTGGCTGGTGGTATGCTTGCTGATGCCTACAGCTGGCAATTCGGATTCTTAGTCTATCTTTTTCCTATTTGGATTTTGGCGATTACATTCTTATATTTACCAGAGCCCAACAGGCTACAAGTGGAGAATGCCTCTCTTAAAGAAATTCTATTTTCAGCTTCTAAAACCGTTTATGGCTTTACACTAGGACAAGTTTTTTATACAGCCTTGGTATTCGGCTATGTGACGAACATTTCGATCATTATTCAAGCAGAAAAACTAGGTAGCGCAACAGAAGCGGGCCTAGCTATTTCATTATTCACTCTAGGTACATTATTAGTTGGCTTCTTCTTCGGACGACTTCGCCAACTTTGGCCAAACTTCAATATTCCTTTCGGCATTATATTGACTGCAGCTGGAATCCTGTGGTGTTTCTATGCTAAAGACTTAACATTCATATTCATGGCCAGTTTAGTTGGGGGGATGGGCTTAGGAATCGTGATTCCTGGAGTATTATCACGTATTTCGGATCTTTCAAATATAGCCAAGGGCATATCTTTCGTTGGATTTGCAGCTGCCGCACAAGGACTTGGCGCTATCATTAGCCCTTTCATGTATCAACTAACTTTACATTCATTTGGACAAGTAGGTGGTCGTTTTACACTATTTCTTGCTGCCATTGGTTTATTGGCACTAGCCATTATTTGGTTGGTGATAACATCACTCTCTAAAAAAGGATCCGTCCAAACAGAATACGAGCCTTCTAATTCAACAGACGTCATCTAATAAGAATAACCTTTAAGTATTTATATCTTCCTAGAACAGATTCATTATTTTTATTTAACTCATTCAAGATTTCAATAAGTATTACTCTAGTTCCCTATAAAGCTAACCATTACAATAAGTTTAATAACTTTAAGGAGGATATTACTATGGGCATTAAATTATTACGTTTTGAATATGAATCTCAAATACATTGGGGTGTTTTAGAAGAAGCCATTCGGATTATTGAGCATGAGGCGCAATCATTAAACCAATTATTAGATAACGGGTATGAAGCCATTCAACATGCAAAAACAAATGGAAAAATCGTTACTAATGAAGAAATCACTTTACTTTCACCAGTCACTGAAGATGCTAATATCTTTTGTCAAGGAACCAACTACAGCGTACACCGCGAAGAAGCAGGTTTTACAAAACAAAAGCCTCCGTACAATTTATTGTTCACAAAAGCGTCTAGCACATTAACATCCGCAACGGCTGATATACTCTGTCCTGCACATGTGAAATTATTGGACTATGAGATTGAGCTTGGTCTGATCATAAATAAAGACATCACAGAACAAACCACGATTACCGGGGATAATCTGAAAGACTACATTGCTGGCCTTGTTATCGCCAATGATATGTCTGCACGAGACGTGCAAATTGTAGAACAACAATGGTTCAAAGGAAAAAGCTATCGAGGTTTTTGTCCAGTAGGGCCTTACATTTATTTATTAGAAGAAGATGAGATTCAATACCTAGATCAACTTGTTCTTCACTTAGAAGTAAACGGGGAAACGCGCCAACATGTAATAACGGATCAATTACTTTTCAAACCAACAGAAACATTAAGTGAAATGTCCGAAATCTTCAATTTGAAAACAGGAGACCTTGTGCTTACAGGAACGCCTGGTGGCGTATGCTTACGTCTAAATGCAAATATCATCCAATATATTTCTGATAATACAATTCCTCATGAAGATAAAATCTCTTATTTTATCGATACGCAAAAAGACAATGGATACTTGCAAGATGGCGATGTTTTACGTCTTTCCATCAAAAGCACAGACAATGTCATTGACTTAGGCATGCAAGAAAATAAAATTTCACATTCCATACCTGTAAAATAAAAGGAGTGATTTCATGATTCCAGTTTTCCGGCTAGGCTATGTAACGTTCTTCTCGAAAAATGTCAAAGCGATGGTCGATTATTATACAAACGTACTAGGATGCAAAGTCGTTGAACAGGTGGAAAATGGGACGGTTTATATTAGCAATGGTTTCGAACATCATCATATTGTCATACATCCTAGCCAACACAGCTTCATGGAAGGGATAGGTTGGCAGGTCAATGCACAGATGGGGTTAAAAGATGCGCAGTATCTTTTAAGAGAAGAAGGTATTTTTAGCGAACTTATACATGATAAACAACCTGGAGTAGTTGAACAACTCGAGTTTAAAGATCCAGATGGTAATAAGATTTTTCTCTATCATGAAATGGAATATAGTTCACCGGGTTATAGTGAAGTCGGAATTATCCCGAATAAATTAGGCCACCTATCCATTAGCGTCAAAAATGCTCCTCAGAACGTTGACTTTTATCATCGGATCCTTGGATTTCATAAGACAGATCAAATCTTAGATGTAGCAAGCTTTCTAACTTGTAATGAAGATCATCATACCTTGAATATCATTCAAGGGAAAAAGTCTTATATGCATCATATTGCTTTTCAATTACGAAACCCCGGGCATCAATATGCTAGCTCCGATATTCTTATGCGACATAACATGCCTACTATTTGGGGACCTAGTCGTCATACGGCTGGACATAATATTGCCTCATATCATTTCGATCCTGATAAACATGTAATTGAATTGTATACAGATATGGATAAATATATTCAAGAACTAGACATTATGGAGCCACGTCCTTGGCATAAAGAGAGACCTTTGCGTCCAAAGAAATGGGAGTCCTTCGAGCATTGGGAAACTCAATTTAGTGATATTTTGCCATCAGTAGAAGAATCGAAAATGGATCGACCAAAACAGATCTTACCGCTTTGAAACTAGGGTGAAACGATCAAAATGAAAACGGTTTCCTTTTTACCTCAGTTACACTCACTATAATATAGA
The DNA here is from genome assembly GCF_050272735.1 of Peribacillus sp. NPDC046944. Classification (NCBI taxonomy): domain Bacteria; kingdom Bacillati; phylum Bacillota; class Bacilli; order Caryophanales; family Bacillaceae; genus Peribacillus; species Peribacillus sp. NPDC046944. The sequence continues at coordinate 195 of NZ_JBNNML010000008.1, read as the reverse complement.
AACAAGGAACTAATAGAAAAGCAAAATGGATATTTTACTTTCCTTTTCTTATAGCGCTAGTTCATGTGCTAATTGATTTCAGTCTTAATTTTAAGAATGTAAGGGGCTGTCCCAAAAGTCAGGAAAATGACTTTTAGGGCAACCCTTTTTTTATGAAATTTATGCACAAAAAAATCGCCCTTTTTAGTAAAATGA